>NZ_VMLY01000007.1:0-209606 GCF_013276905.1 Streptococcus sp. 3109
ATGTTTATTTTTCCTCACTAGTTTAAGAAATCGCAAGAAAAACAATCTTGCGATTTTAGCATACTTACTTTCTCCTAGTATTAGCAAAACCAATTCTCATTAAACTTTAGCATCTCACAAGAGAGATTATAAACTTGGAATAACTGATTTTTATATACTAGACGCATAGAGACTTTTCAACCTTACTTCTCTTCAAATCCTTCTGAGACTGCGTCCGCAAAGTTTTCTTCTACGATGCTTGCACAGTGATCACAGATAACTGCGTGGTAGCTACGTTCTGCTGTTGTTGGGTCGATGCGACGGCAGCGGTCACATACTTCACCTGCAGCGCGTTCAACTGTAAAGGCGACATCTTCGAAGCTAACGGCAGCTTCTGGAGCTGGTCCTTCTGCGATGGTCAAGTCTGACACGATCAAGAGTTGAGCCACATTGCTGTTTACTGCTTCAAGTAGAGTTTTCACAACTTCGTTTGGATAAACTATCAAGTGTGCTTCAAGTGATTTACCGATAACTTTTGCATTACGCGCTTCTTCCAAGGCTTTTTGAGCTTGTCCACGGAAGTCCATGAAGGCAGCCCATGTATCCAAGATTTCCTCTTGATTAGCAAAAGTTTGAGCTTCTGGTAATTCTGACAATTGAACAAAATCTTCAGCTTCAAACTCAAGATATGACCAGATTTCTTCCGCAGTGTGAGGAAGGATTGGTGTCAAGAGTTTGGTAATTTTGACAAGAATGTCATAGAAGACAGTCTGCATTTGACGGCGTTCCAATGATTTGGCACCTTCGATGTAAACAACATCTTTGGCAAAATCAAGGTAGAAGGCTGACAAGTCAACGTTGATAAAGTTCACCAATGCCTTATAGATTGTCAAGAATTCAAAGTTTGCATAAGCATCACGAATGGTCTTGACAAGCTGGTTAAAGCGAATCGTCATGTACTTATCAACTGAACGAAGTTCATCGTAAGCGACTGCATCTTGAGCTGGATTAAAGTCAGATGTATTGGCAATCAAGAAACGAAGAGTGTTACGGATCTTGCGGTAAGTTTCAGAGACTTGGCTCAAGATATCCATAGAGATACGCACGTCGTTGCTTGAATCCACACTTGTTACCCAGAGACGCAAGATTTCAGCACCAAATTGTTTTTCAACATCACTTGGAGCAATGGTATTTCCAAGAGATTTAGACATCTTCTCACCTTTACCGTCAAGGGCAAAACCTTGTGACAAGATTTGCTTGTAAGGTGCTACGCCATGGTTGGCAACAGATGTGATGAGTGATGAGTTGAACCAACCACGGTATTGGTCAGAACCTTCTAGGTAAAGGTCTACTGGGTAAGTCAACTCAGGACGGTTTACCACAACTCCATTCCATGATGAACCTGAGTCAAACCAAACGTCCATGATGTCTGTTTCTTTCTTGAATTCGCCATTTGGTGAACCTGGATGAGTAAATCCTTCTGGTAAGAGGTCTTTGGCATCACGTTCCCACCAAATGCTTGAACCATGTTCCTCAAATAGTTGAGCCACGTGTTCAATCGTTTCAGCAGTCATGATCGCTGTACCATCTTCAGCGTAGAAGATAGGAAGCGGAACACCCCAAGCACGTTGACGAGAGATAACCCAGTCGCCACGGTCACGGATCATATTGTAAAGACGAACTTTACCCCATTCTGAGTGGAATTTCACTTTTTCAATTTCATCCAAGATTTCTTGGCGGAATTTAGAAACGGAAGCAAACCATTGTGGTACTGCACGCCAGATGATTGGTTTCTTAGTACGCCAGTCAAATGGGTAGGAGTGAGAGATTTCTTCTTGGGCAAGAAGGAGGTTACCAAGTTTCTCGATAACAGTTGGAACTACCTTTTCATAGAATTGACCTTCAAACTCAGGACCAGCATTCTTCATCATGATACCACGTTCGTCAACAGTCACTGCGACTTCAAGACCATTAGCAATACCGACATTGTAGTCGTCCTCACCAAAACCAGGGGCTGTATGGACAATACCAGTACCAGAGTCAGTGGTAACGTGGTCACCAAGGATAACGAGCTCATCTACAGCTGTATCCCATGGGTGTTCTGTTACGATGTGGTTGAGTTCTTGACCACGGTAAGTTGCCAACACTTGAACATCAGCCCAATCAAATTTCTCAGACAAGCTAGTCAATAATTCTGCAGCAACCACAAACTTACGATTTTCATCAGCAGGTTGAACCAAAACGTAATCAATATCTGCACCAACCGTCAAACCACGAGAAGCTGTGATGGTAAATGGAGTTGTTGTCCAGACTACAATATAAGTATCTGTATCTAGAACACCTTTGCCATTTTTTACCTTGTTGGCATAGTAAAGGGAAGTTGAAACCAAGTCATGGTATTCAATCTCTGCTTCAGCAAGGGCAGACTCAGATGACCAAGACCAGTAAACTGGCTTGGCACCACGGTAGATATAACCTTTATTAGCCATCTCACCAAATACACGGATCTGGGCTGCTTCATAGTCAGGAGTCAAAGTCACATATGGATTTTCCCAGTCACCAGAAACACCCAAACGTTTAAAGTCTTCACGTTGTTTATCTACTTGAGAAAGAGCGTACTCACGGCAAAGTTTCAAGTACTCAACCAAGTCCATTTCTTTACGTTTGACACCTTGTTTTGCCAAAACTTGCTCGATTGGCAGACCATGAGTGTCCCAACCTGGGATAAATGGTGCGTAAAAACCTGACATAGATTTTGAACGAACAATGATATCTTTTGAAATCTTGTTCATAGCGTGTCCAGCGTGGATATTTCCGTTGGCGTATGGAGGGCCATCATGCAAGGTGAAATGAGGTTTTCCTTGGTTCAATTCTTGACGACGTTGGTAAAGTTTTGCATCTTCCCATTCCTTTTGCCAAACTGGCTCTTTGGTCGGAAGGCCTGCACGCATTGGGAAAGCTGTTTTCCCAAGATTAAGGGTATCTTTGAGTTTCATGGTATCTCCTTTATAAATAATAACAAATTAAAAACCACGACTGCCAAAAAGGACGAAAATCGTGGTACCACCTTTATTCGGAAAAAGATTTAGTCTTTCTCCCTCTTATCCCGTAACGTGGGGAACGTCAAATCTTACTCCATTCAGACTTGATTGTTTGAGAGGATAATCTTATCATTAGGGAATGCAGGACTCACACCATCTCCTGCTCGCTGGAAATATAAGGATAAGATATTGTTCTCACATCGTTTCTTATAAAATTGTAACGGATTCTTGCGGTGCTTCAAATCCTGGTGCTGAATCAAACGTTTCTGTAGCTGGTGTTGGACCTGATGGATGCACTGGAGCTACTTCTGGTTCGTCGTACATTGGACCAACTGGATGAGCAGGCTCTTCTTCAACTTGAGGACTCACTACAGGAGTTGGATTTTCCACTTCCTGTTTAGCTTGAGCTTCAAATTCAGCCAATTCTTTATTGGCTGCCTCAATACGAGCTTGTAACTCTGCCATTTCTGCTTGAGAGAACTGACGTGTCATATCAATTGGTTCGTCCTCAATTGGAGCTGGAATCGGTTCTCCAAGTACTTCACTAACCACTTCTTTAAAGGCTTCATCACTGGTTTGAAGATAAGTAGCTGTTGGACGAAGAATATCTTCCCAGTCTGAAGATTCAACAATAGCCAACTGACTCTCAATTGTAGATTTAAGACGTTGGTGGAAGACACGGCTCTTGTTCTTCAATTCTTCTGTTTCAACAGCGACTTTCTTAGCATTATCAGTTGCTTGACGAAGAATCTCATTTGCCTTATATTTAGCTTCTTCCAACAAGCGTTGCGCATCCTGCTCTGCTTGGTGAATGATATTGTTTGAACGTTCATGCGCCGCCTGTTTCACTCGCTCAGCTGTGTCTTGGGCAATCAATACAGACTGGCTCAATGAATCTTTCATCTCATCAAAGTAAGACAAACGCTCTTCTAAACTCTTAATACGCAAATCTTTATCATGATTCGCACGAACAAGATCTTCGTAATCACGAACCACAATATCTAAAAATTCATCGACTTCTTCTGGATCAAAACCTCTGAATCGAGTTCCAAAGGTTTTGTCCTTTATTTCTAATGATGTAATTGGCATTCTATTCCTCACTTACTTAATAATAACTGGACGGTTATTTTTTTCTTCTCTTTTTTCGTTTGTCCCTTATCTTGAAGCAATCTCAAGCGCCCAAATTTTCTCACACTAATCAAGTCTCCAACTTGAACAATATAATCTGATTTGTCTACCACATGATAATTTACTTGGACAAGTTTCTTTTCAATCAACTGGTTTGCTTGATTCCTAGATAGTTTCAAAACATTTGATAAAAGAACATCTAATCTAAAACTAGACACACATAAATCCAGCTCTCGATACTGTTCTAGCTTATCTATTTTCTCGGTGAAAGGACGGTCCTCCAGCGAAACGGGTATACGGCCAATTTTCTTTAATCCATCTTGAAAGAGAAGAAGAAATTGCTGATTGACCATAATCTGCGCCCGTTCTTCATCTACTAGGATATCTCCAAAAAGTTTCCGTTCAATCCCTAATTGATTGATGACTGTCCCTAAAATCTTAGCATGCGTTAAGTGTTCAAATTTATTGGAATACACTATTTCCTGGAGAGATATTTCAAAATCTGAAAACTCTGGTTGGAAATAATCTGGGTATAATAAAACTCGAACATACTCACTCGAGACGAACTCCCCACTACTGCTACAAGCAAGACCATAAGTTTTGGCCAAAATCTTTAATAGCTTCTCCTGATGAGGATTGATAAAAGGAGTTAAAAAAGGAGCATAGCTATCTTCTACCTTCTTTATCCATTCCATTCCCTTGTCAAGAAATGGACGATCTTCTATGGAGAAATGCTGGTAAATCCCTTTATTCATCCTATCATCGCCAGAAAACGGACTAGGTTTTCTCCTAAAAATCGAATCAAAACAATCGCAACCCAAACAGATAAATCAAGACCCGCTATCTGTAAAGGCAGGCGTTGCAAGGGAGCAAGCACTGGTTTTACCAACGCTACAATCCAACGACCTAAACTTGATTCGTAGGCGCCTGGAAACCAAGACATGACAGCAAAGGCCACCAAAATCAGGGAGTAAATATCTACTGCATTATAAATCATACGAATTAAAAAAATCATTATCGTACTCTATTTCGCTTCATATCAAAGCCAAACTCACCATTTTGTTCTTCATCTGGTAAACGAATATCTTCTACATTCACAATAACATTCACTGGTGTTAACAGATACATAGTAGATGCTACCTTTTTCAAATTTCCAGCTAAAACATGACAAGCTCCATCCAAATAGTCCAAACAACGACGAGCCTGCACTTCAGTCATATATTGAAAATCAATCAAGATACTTTCGTTTCCTGCCAATAAATCAACAATTTCTGTTGCATCCTCATATTTTCTAGGATAACGAACATCTATAATGACCTTATCCGTTGCACGCTGACTCTGATTTGCCAATTCCTGTTGTCTTGCATGAAGTCTGGTGATATTGCTATCTTTTGCACCAGCAGACTGTGAAGGTTGATGCATTGGGAGAGCCGGTTCCTGTGAAGAATTTACTGGAGTTAACACAGGCTCATCTCTTTTTTCATAAGGGAGACTTGAATCCTCATCCTCCGTAAAATAATCTATAAATCTATCGAATCTATCTTTTAAAGACATGGTTCTCTCCTACTTAAAAAATGATGTACCTATACGAACAAAGGTGGAACCGAATTGAATCGCTTCTTTATAATCACGACTCATTCCCATACTTAACTCGGTCATAGGCATATTTGGAATTTGTTTTTCTTGAATTTCTTTTTGTAAATCTTGGGTCGCATTGAAAATCTCTTTCAACTGCTCACTGCTAGCCTCAAAAGGTGCCATCGTCATTAAACCAACATATTCAATCTTATCTAGTCTGGCTAACTCTGGCAAGATTTCCAGCAGTTCCTCTCTCGAAAAACCGTGTTTGCTTTCTTCTTTAGAAATATTTACTTGAAGAAAACACTTGATGACTCGGTCACTTCTTTTTTGAATTTCCTCTGCTAGCTTGACTGAATCCAAGGCATGGAAATAATCAACGTATTGAATGACATCTTTCACCTTACGTCTTTGCAAGGTACCAATCAAATGCCAAGTCACATCTCGATCTTTTAAAGCTTCATATTTTTCCAGAAACTTATCGACACGATTTTCACCGATATGATGAACACCTAGCGGAAGCAAGGCTTCCGCTGTCGGTACATCTACATACTTGGTAACTGCAATGACAGAGACTGAGCCACTCTCGCGATGAGCATTCAGACTCGCCTCTGCGACTTCTCGAAAAACAAGTTCTGTATTTTCTTTTACATTCATTTACTTAACGATTTTTGAAAAATGGAGGTGTATCCAACTCATCTTCATCTTGTGATGTTGGGGCTTCAAAGCGTTCAACTGGAGAAACGACTGAATCTGTTGTACGAACAATCGATTCACGGCGAAGATCCCAATCACCAAAAGCAGATGCTTGAGTTGGTTCCAAACGACGTGGATTTTGTTTTGGCAATTCAGCTGTTTCTGCCATATCAAAATGACGATCAAAGCCATGTGAATGAGCTGGTTTCACTGTCTCACGGTAGTTAGTAGTAGGTCTAGCTTGTGGAGCAACAACCTTCTCTACGCGGTCTTGACGAACACCTGTTGCGACAACTGTTACACGAATTTCATCACGCATACTTTCATCAATTGAAGTACCGAGCCAGATGTTCACTCCTTGACCTGCTGCTTGGTTCACAATTTGTGAAGCCTCTTCTGCTTCAATCAAGGTTAAATCAAGACCACCAGTAACGTTGACAATCACATCTTCTGCTCCATCAATTGTTGTTTCAAGAAGTGGAGAGTAAATTGCCTTACGCGCTGCTTCAACAACACGTTCTTCTCCACTACCGATACCAATACCCATAAGAGCATTCCCTTTGTTTGCCATCACCGTTTTCACATCGGCAAAGTCAAGGTTAATCAATCCTGGATTAGTAATCAAATCAGTAATCCCTTGAACACCTTGACGAAGAACGTTATCCGCTTCGCTAAGAGCCTCCAAGAGCGGTGTTTTCTTATCAACAATTTCAAGTAAGTTGTTGTTCGAAATAATCAATAGAGTATCTACATGCTCACGAAGTTGATTGATTCCTTCTACAGCAAATTGTCCACGCTTGCTTCCTTCAAAACCGAAAGGACGTGTCACAACACCAACTGTAAGAGCACCTAAATCTTTGGCGATACGAGCAATAACAGGAGCAGCTCCAGTTCCAGAGCCTCCTCCCATACCAGCAGTGATGAAGACCATATCTGCACCACTGATAGCTTCCGTCAGTGTTTCTTCGCTTTCTTCAGCAGCTTTACGACCAACCTCAGGTTGACCTCCTGCACCCAAACCACGAGTCAATTTAGGTCCCAACTGAATTACAGTCTCAGCTTTTGTACTACTCAATGCTTGTACATCTGTGTTTGCTGCGATAAATTCTACGCCTGTAACACCTTCGTCGACCATACGGTTGATGGCATTGCCACCACCTCCACCGACACCAATTACTTTAATCACTGCACCTTGAGCAGCAGCTGTATCAAATGAAAATGTCATAATTTATTTTTCCTCTTTATTCGTCAAACATGCTTCCGATCAAGCCACGGAAACGATCTGCTAATTTCGGTTTATTTTGTGAAGCTTGTTGGAAATCCGCCATTGGTTCTGTAGGCGCCACCGGCTCTACTTCTGGAGCAGGAGCTGGTTGAACAGGCGTTGATTGTACAAACTGAGCTGTTTTCTGTATCATTCCCCCAAAACTAATTGGTTGATGAGTCAGAGCAACTTCACCCTTGACCGCTCTTTGAGCCAAAAGATTGACTTCTGTCAATTGTCCAGCAAATTCTGATAAACTAATCACATGCGCAAAGGCTGGATTACGGATACCAACTTGGTTTGGAACATAGAGTTTGACACGAACGCCAAAGACTTCTTGAGCCAATTCTACCATACCCGGTAAAATAGCATTTCCACCGATTAAGACAATTCCACCAGGGAGCTCCAATAGACGTCTTCTATCTAATTCTTGCTTAATTTGTTCAAGGATGTGCTTGATTCGTGCAGAAATAATTTCTGACAAGTAGGCTTCCGTCACTTCGACTGCTTCTACTTCTCCAATAACTTCTACTTGGAAGGTTTCTTTGCTTGCAAGAGGCGGATAGGCTTCCCCGTAATTCAGTTTCAAGCCTTCTGCTAATTTGCGAGAGGTTTTCAAAACCTTGGAGATATCTTTAGTTACATAATCTCCACCTTCTTGGAGAATATGTGTGAATTGGAGTTCTTGGTTGCGGATTGTAGCGACAGTCGTTTGACCTGCCCCCATATCAATCACTGTAGCACCAAATTCACGTTCACCTTCGTTCAAAACTGATTGAACCATTGCTAGTGGCGAAATGATAATATTTTCAACCTGAACACCTGCACGCTCAACCGTCTTACGCAAATTGTGCAAGATAGTACGAGGGCCTGTATAAAGCAAGCCACGCATTTCAAGGCGAACCCCCATCATGCCACGTGGGTCACGAATCCCTTGGAAACCATCCACAATAAATTCTTCAGGAATAAAGGTAATGACTTCACGGTCAGGTGTCATACTCTTTGTCAAAGCTGATTTGACAACATTTTCAACATCTTGATCCGTAATTTCCTTGGTATCAGATGTTACTGGAATCATCCCTTGAGTTGGTTCGACCTGCAAAAGATTACCAGGCAAGCCGACATTCACTGATTTAATCGAAATACCTGCCTTTTCTTCTGCTTGGGAAATGGCTGACTTGATAGCAGTTGCTGCTGCATCAATATCAACAATAATTCCATCCTTTACACCTTTACTTTTGGCATTACTCACGCCAATTACATTTAATTCACCATTTCTCTGCTCGGCCACAAGCACCTTGACAGAGCTTGTTCCAATATCTAGACCTGTAAAAAAGCCTTCTCTAGCCATTACATCGCATCCTCTCTATCTTCCAAGTTTCGCACTTCGTATTATTCCATAGCTAAACATAGGCATAGCTATTCACAGAATATTATAACACAAAAAATTTAATCGTGCTTGCTTTTTTCCTAAATTTCCCAGCCATTTTTTGAGTTTCTATGTTCAGAAATTCTTATTTTGTAAGCTGCTTGTAAAAACTCTCTAAGACAAAAAAAGAAAGCTCTGTGTTAAGCTTTCTTTGCAATCATTTTTTCTGCTTCTTGTTCTAAAAATAGTTCTAAAATTTTCTTTGTCAACGTAATCGCTGCTGACAGGGCCAGAGAAACGATTAAATAATTAGCCACTAAGCCGTGATCTCCAACCAATGGCGGTTTTGTCAAGAATCCGTAATCTCCACCTGTTACCAAATTGACCATAAAAATCAAAGCATTTAATGCAAAGGTCATGAGAAAAATCCCCTTCACATCCAGCAATCGCGCATTATACTGTCTCAAGAGATAAACCAGAGAGTTCCCCAAGAGTGCTAAATGCCCAAAAATAAAGGATAAAATGGTGATATGGGGGAAAGGATAGGCATCTGACACTGGATAAACAAAGGCTGCTAATGTCCCAAATGTTCCTAGTAATGCAAAATACTGCCTATATTTGGACTGACCAGGAAGCAAAAGTACCACAAACATGGCCATACGGCAATGGTAAAAGGGTAAGCTTTCTGATAGTGGCATATGATTGACCCAGTACCAACCATAAAGTAGGATTAACTGAACGGCCTGTAAAATCTGGAAAAATCGTTGGTAAACCTTCTTTTCACGATAACGATAGGCTGTATAAAAGATCAAAGCCAAGAGTGTAAATATACTGACATACCAAAAAAGGTCAAATTTGGGCGGCTCGGTTGCCTGAGTTGTAAAAAAAATATCCCATAAATTCATTTAGTCTTCCTCATGATTCAAAATTTTCCTGCATTTTATTATACCATGCTACTTAAGAAAAATGGATTTAGAAATACGTAAATGTTTGACAAAATCACTTGTCTTCATGTTCTAAACTTTCTACCAATTTGGCTAGATTCATAGAATTGGAGCCTTTGAGTAGGATTTGGTCGTGGGCTCCTAGACTTTCCTTGACCTGCTTGACTAGGTCTTCAAATTGGTCTTGGTCTTCTGTTTTCTTGAAGTAGTAAACGTGGCCAATTGGGAACATTTGACTGGCCAATTTGGCTAATTCAGCAATGTCTTCTCCATAGAAAATCACGGTATCAAGCACATCTGGAGAGAGACTCAAAATCATCTGGTTATGGAGTTGAACAGACTGGTCACCAAGTTCCTTCATATCCGCCAAGACAGCAATTTTTTTGCCACCTTCATTGGCTGGGATGGCAGAGAAAGTCTCTAAAATCAGCTTCATAGCAGTTGGGTTGGCATTATACACATCTGATAGGATATCTGCTCCATTGGCTGCTTTCTTCCACTCGGTACGATTACGCGTCAATTCAAGATTTTGGAAGGCCTGACGAATTTGCTCCTCTGAAACCCCTTCTTGTAGGACAACATAGGACGCAATCATAGCATTGGTGGCATTGTACTTACCAGTCACTGGCAAATCGAGGGCTTGTTCCAAGAAATTAGCCTTAAAGGTCAGACTGTCCTTGCGCTCAATCAAGTCTGTAATTTCCAACTCTGCTCCTGGCCCAAAACGGACTACCTTTTTATCTGTTGGCAAGTAGTCCTCTACAATGGAGTCAGCTGGTGCCAAAAGCAAGGAACCCGATACCATACCATCTGCAATTTGCATTTTCCCTTTAGCGATCTCCGAACGGTCTTTGAAAAAGGCCAAATGGGCTTCTCCAACCAAGGTCACGATGGCTGTCTTTGGATGAGCCAACTCAGACAAGAGATGAATATCGCCCAAGTGATCCTGCCCCATCTCCAAAACCAACTTTTCTGTTCCTTCAGGCATATGAAGAACTGTGTAGGGAAGGCCGATCTCGTTATTGTAATTGCCTTGTGTTTTGTAGGTTTTGTAGGTTGTTGATAGCAAGTGCGCCAACATATCCTTGGTCGTTGTCTTGCCATTTGAACCTGTAACTGCAAAGACATCAACAGCCATTTTCTCAAGATAGTAGGCAGCTAGTTGTTGAAAGGCAGTCAACACATCGTCTACTAAAATGTAAGGATGATTTGCAAGCTCTTTCTCAGACAGGGTTACAGCAGCGCCATTGTCAAAAGCTGTTTCGATAAAGTCATGACCGTCACGCGCACCTTTGAGGGGCACAAACAAGTCCCCCGTCGCGATTAAGCGACTGTCAAACTCAGCTTTTTCTAACTGGGTATCCTCAAAAATGCTGACATCATTTTTGGCTCCGACAACTTGAGCCACTTCATGGATTGTTAATTTCATTTCTACTCCTTTAAAAAGGGTCGAAGTCCGAGAACTCTGATCACCTTGCAGGGATGGTTCTGGCTTCTACCCTCTCTTTCATTTTATAGCAAATGCGCTTCGCGCTTGTCAAAACTTTCCTTGGCAAGGTCAACCAATCGCTCAATTAGGTCTGGGTAGCTGATTCCCATATTGTCCCAAAGAAGTGGATACATAGACCACTGGGTAAAACCTGGCATAGTATTGAGCTCATTTAGGAAGATCTCTCCCTTGTCTGTATAGAAGAAATCGCAACGAGAGAGACCGAGACCACCAATCGCACGAAAGGCCGTTTCTGCATTTTGACGCATGACAGCTACCACATCATCACTGATTTTAGCCGGAATATCCATGGTAATCTTGTTGTCAATATACTTGGCGTCATAATCGTAGAAGGCAACATCCTTGACTACTTCTCCTGGAAGCGTACTCTTGACATCGTAGTTACCCAAGAGGCCAACCTCAATTTCACGGGCATTTACTCCTTGCTCTACCAAGACACGACTGTCATATCGGAAGGCAAGTTCCAAAGCCTGACGAAGTTCTTCTTGATTTTCAGACTTAGAAATACCGACACTAGAACCCATGTTGGACGGCTTTGTGAAGACTGGATAAGCCAATTTTTCTTCCACTTCAACGATTTTAGCAGTCACATCATCCCCTTCAACGATAGCCACATAAGGAACTTGGGCAATGCCTGTAGATTCCAACACACGCTTGGTCGTGATTTTATCCATGGCAAGGCTAGATGACAAGATATTGCAGCCGACATACGGCATTTTCAAAACTTCCAAGAATCCTTGGACAGAGCCATCTTCTCCCATCGGACCGTGAAGAACAGGAAAGACAACTGCCCCTTCTTCGTAGATAGCACTTGGTGCAACTTGCTTATCCCAATCAATGGTTTCATTGGTCATAAGACGGTCCTCTTGACCTGGAGTCTGACTAAATTCCTGTGTTTTGATAAAGTCACCTGACTGACTGATAAAGAAAGTCTTAACTGTGAAACGGTCGTAGTTAACCGCACGCATGACACTCTCAGCTGAAAGGACAGAGACTTCACGCTCTGCACTCCGTCCACCATATAAAAGAATAATCGTTTGTTTCATATTATTTGTCCTAATTCTACTAGAATACTCGCTCTTTAGTATATCATATTTGCTTGGTTTTTTAAAACTTGAACCTGACACTACTCATCACACTATACAAAAAGAGGCCGATAGGAACGATTTTCAGCCTCCTTGATTTTTTATAAATGAATGGAGTTCGTAAATTTGTCTACACTTACAACTCTGTCCGATTTTCAATCGCTCGTAAGAGGGTCACTTCGTCCGCATACTCGATATCTGCTCCCACAGCGAGACCTCGTGCCAGGCGCGTAACCTTGATCCCAGCTGGCTTGAGTAAGCGGGAAAGATACATGGAAGTTGCTTCCCCATCTGCTGTGGCATTGGTTGCTACGATTACTTCTGAAACTTCACTATCCATCAGACGAGTCATGAGACTCTTGAGATTGATATCATCTGGACTGATACCATTCATAGGAGAAATAAGGCCATGCAGGACATGATAGAGGCCATGGTATTCTTGGATGTTTTCCATGGCCGCCACATCCCGACTATCCTCTAGCACCAAAATCGTTGTCTGGTCACGAGTTGGATCGGTACAGATAGAACAAGGATCGTCGTCTGTCAAACGTCCACAAACGGAACAGTAGGTCAATTCTCTCTTAGCAGAAAGGAGATTTTTTGCAAATTCATTGACATCGTCATCAGACATCCCAATCGTATAAAAGGCCAGACGCGTAGCCGTCTTAATCCCGATACCTGGTAACTTAGAATAACTGTCAATCAGCTTGGCAATGGGTGTTGGATAAAGCATAAATTCCTTTCTAGTTCATTGGATGGTATTTTTGATACAGATTGATAATATCACGCGCAATGGAAGGTCCTACACCATTTGTTAGATTGGTATTATGAGGAAAGACCACTGCAACAGCGATTTGGGGATTATCAGATGGGGCATAGGCCACCGCATTGGTATTGGTTGCTTGCTGACCATCTGCCACATAGCTTTCGGCTGTACCCGTTTTTCCGCTAATAGATACCAAGGCACCATTTGAAAAGGCACGGCCAGTAGTCAAGCCACTAGTCCCATGAGCAACCTGATAAAAACCTTGGTGCAAGATGCTCATATCGGAGTCGGATATATTGACCTTATTCATCTCTGTCGGTTGCAGTTGCTGAATCAAGTCGCCCAGGCCTCCCTTATCATTATTTCCATAAATACCTTCCACAATACGAGGAGCCACACGAACACCATCATTTGCAATAGTTGCTACATACTGAGCCAACTGCATGGGCGTATAGTTATCAAACTGCCCAAAGGCATTGGTGATGTAATTAGCAAAGCTATACTCTTTGGGAACAAATCCAGTAGATTCATCTGGTAGGTCAATTCCGGTCGCAGCCCCCAAGCCATATTCGCCAAAGGTCGCACGAAGTTTTCCCATAGCTGTTTCCAAATTGCTGGTTCCAACAAACATATTTGGTTGATAGGTCTGGCCCATGATTCCAAGAGCGGTTTGAACCATGTAAGCATTAGATGAATACTCCAAGGCTTCCACAGCTGTAATAGGAAAAGATCCATATGCCAATTTATACCAAGAATAAATTGGAGCTGAACCTTGGAAAACAATAGGCTGATCTGTTAAGGTTTGGTTTCCTGATAAAACACCATTTTCCCAACCTGAGCTGATGGTAGCGGCCTTAACTACTGACCCTGGGACAAAGACATTGGTTACCGTTCCCAAGGAATCAGGAGTCAACTCTCCCGTTTTCAGGTCATGTTTGAGTCCTGACATAGACAAAACAGCACCTGTTTTGGGGTTAAGGGCGACTGCATACACACCCTCAGAATACTTGGCTCCACCATTTCCTAGCTCGGAATTGAAATAACTTTTCAGCAAAGCATCCACGCTATCTTGGAAGGCCAAATCAATGGTCAGTTTGATATTGTTTCCCTTACTACCTTCCTCAATTGTGTCCACGCTTTCCATATTGCCATATTTATCCAGATGGATTTCTTTTACCGAGCGTTTTCCTTGTAAGGTCTCTTCATATTGCTTTTCCAAATACGAGGTTCCAACACGGTCATTTAGAGAATAGCCTTTTTTAAGATAGGATTCTGCTTCTTCCGCTGGGAGACCAGCTTTTTCACTGGATACACTCCCTACTATAGAAGAAAGGGAAGTTTCCAAAATCTTTCGATCCCAAGAAGTAGAAATACTAATGCCAGGCATCTCCTTTGAAATAGAGGCAATAACAGCCACCTGAGAATCATTTAGAGGATCTGTCGCAATGGTTCCTGTCGCAAAGTTTCCAACAGCATTTAACTGACTAAAAAGATAGATTTCTTTCTTTTCATCCTCTGTATAGTTTAGTTGACTCGCTTGGACACTATCGACCGCATTGTTATACAGTTCTGATTCGGATAGGCGATTGCCATCTGAATCCAATCGTTTCTCACTTGGGAGAGCTTCCACTGTTTTTTTATAGATTTCAGGATCAGCCAAATAGTAATCAGCCAGCTGGCGTTCTGTCAAATTTGGCGAACTGATGCTCACATAAGTCAGTAACTTTTTAGCTATTTCTTTTAAGTCTGTAGCCGTCATTTTATTGCTACGCGTAAAGGAAACAACCTGTTTTAACGTATTTTCTACCAAAGGTTTTCCACTAGCATCATAGATTTCCCCACGGGCAGAACTGGTTGTGACCTTGGTCTGACTAGCTGAGGCTAGCTTTTTTTCGTAAAAATCCTTGTTCAAAATCTGCATATACAACAAACGACCAATAATGGTCATAAAGAGTAAAATGACGATTGAAAACAATAAATTAAGCCGAATCGGAATCGAATGGCTGTTAAATTTTCTCATACAAATCAGTCTCATTTCTAACTTAAAATCTTACTCTTAATTGTACCACAATTTGAGCAGAAAATTATGGAAAAGAAAGAAGCTTTTTTTCGTTTTTACAGTAAGATACGTTTTTATTTATCCATCCCTATATTATATGTTATAATGAATGTAAAAGTTCAATAATCTAGTCTTTTTCCAACACGACTCATTTAAAGGAGCCTTCCCTATGGACAAACCAGATATCGCAACTGTCATTGATTCACATTTTGAAGAAATGACAGACCTAGAGCAAGAAATCGCTCGCTATTTTTTACAAGCAGAAACCATTCAAGATGACCTTTCCTCCCAACAGGTCACTCAAAAATTACATATCTCTCAGGCTGCTCTGACCCGCTTTGCTAAAAAGTGTGGCTTTACTGGCTACCGAGAATTTATTTTCCAATACCAACATCAGGCAGAAAATCAAGCCAACCAAGTCTCCAAGCACAGTCCACTGACCAAACGAGTCCTCAGAAGCTATAGCAATATGAGGGAACAAACACAGGACTTGATTGACGAAGTCCAACTAGAACGAATTGCCCAATTAATCGAAGATGCTGAGCGTGTCTACTTCTTCGGAACAGGGAGTTCTGGCCTTGTTGCTCGTGAAATGAAATTACGCTTCATGCGTCTAGGTGTAGTCTGCGAAGCTTTGACCGATCAAGACGGCTTTGCCTGGACAACCAGCATTATGGACGAAAATTGTCTCGTACTTGGTTTCTCACTTTCTGGCACAACACCTTCTATTTTAGATAGTCTATTAGATGCCAAGGAGATGGGGGCAAAGACTGTACTCTTTACAAGTGTTCCCAATAAAGATAGTCAGGCCTACACAGAGACCGTTCTCGTTGCTAGCCACAGTCAGCCTTCCTATATCCAACGAATATCCGCTCAACTTCCTATGCTCTTCTTTATCGATTTGATTTATGCCTACTTTTTGGAAATCAATCGCGAAAGCAAGGAAAAAATCTTTAATAGCTACTGGGAAAATAAGAAACTCAACGGCTATCGTAGACAAAAACGTGTCAGAAAATCCTAGTTTGGTTGGGCCAAACTAGGATTGTTTTGTATTGATACTCTTCGAAAATCAAATNNTCGCCTTGCCGTACTCAAGTACTGCCTACGGCTAGCTTCCTAGTTTGCTCTTTGATTTTCATTGAGTATAAAATGATAGTAGGCGCCCAACATACCTGCTGTATTTTGATGATGAGCAAATTCTAATCGTGTTTTTTCAGCTAGACTTGGTACCAAGGCCTCTTTCAAGGCTGTGCGAATCTTGGGTTTGAGGATAGCCTCTTGTCCCATGATGCCGCCACCGAGAATGACCACTTCTGGATTGGCAACGTAGCAAATATTTGCCAGACCTTTTCCTAGATAGTCTACCATGCGGTCAATACCTTCCATGCAGAGTTTATTGCCCTCAGTGGCTTCCTTGAAAATGCGTCGGCCATTCCACTGGTCAACTGGATCTCCATGTGCTTCAGCTACATATTTCACTAAAGCTGTCGTAGAAGCCAAGTCTTGGAAAGCTCCATCCTGCATATGCATATACCCAACTTCACAGGCTGAATTGCTAAATCCATGGAAGACTTTCCCATCCATAATCAAGCAACCACCGATACCTGTTCCAATGGTCAAGCAAAGGGTCACACTTGCTCCCTTGCCTGAACCAGATACTGCCTCAGCAAGACCTGCACAGTTGACATCATTCTCAATTTCACAAGGAATAGTAAAGCTAGTCTCGATTTCCTTCTTGAACTGGGTTCCTGCATAATTTGGAATCTGAGGCCCAGCATAGAAAATCTCACCCTTATCTGGATCCACCATTCCTGCAGAAGAAATGGCAACACCTGCTACTGGGCCTTTTTCTAAATAGCTAGCTACAATATCTTTGGTTTTTTGTAAGATATGAGGTCCACCCTTATGCGCCTCTGTTGGCATTTCATGTGATTCAACAAGTTGGCCTTCTTGGTCGATTAAACCATATTTGATGTTGGTTCCACCAATATCAATTGCAACGTAGTATGTCATAAATACCTCCTTTGAGATTAGAGGAAGCGCTCCTTGGTTTCACGAATCAAGGCTGCAGCTGCTTCTACAACTGGACGATCGTCTTCAGTCACTGGTGTCAAAGGTGAACGAACAGATCCAATATTCAAACCTTCATTGATTTTCAAAACTTCTTTGATGACACCGTACATATTTCCATGTGCAGCAGTCAATTTACCAATGATAGCGTTGATAGCATACTGTAATTCACGCGCTGTTTCCAAGTCTTTATCCGCAATCAATTGATTGAGTTTCAAGAAGAGTTCTGGCATAGCACCATAAGTACCACCGATACCAGCCTTAGCACCCATGAGACGGCCACCTAGGAACTGTTCATCTGGACCGTTAAAGACGATATGGTCTTCTCCACCAAGGCTAACAAAGGTTTGGATATCTTGAACTGGCATAGAAGAGTTCTTCACACCGATAACACGTGGATTTTTCAACATTTCTGTGTAAAGACTTGGAGTCAAAGCAACCCCTGCCAATTGAGGAATGTTGTAAATCACGTAGTCTGTGTTTGGAGCTGCAGAACTGATATCGTTCCAGTACTTAGCAACTGAGTATTCTGGCAAGCGGAAGTAAATTGGTGGAATTGTTGCAATGGCATCTACACCCAAGCTTTCTGCGTGGCGAGCTAGTTCCATACTATCTTTAGTATTATTGCAAGCAACATGGGCAATAATAGTTAATTTACCTTTAGCAACTGCCATGACTTCTTCCAAGATTAACTTGCGGTCTTCTACACTTTGGTAGATACATTCACCAGAAGAACCATTGACATAGAGACCTTGAACTCCCTTATCAATGAAGTATTGAACCAAAGCACGTGTACGCTCTGGACTTACTTCTCCTTGATCATCATAACATGCGTAGAAGGCTGGAATGACACCTTCATATTTTTTCAAATCTGACATAGATTTTCTCCTATTGTTTTTATTTTCTGCTAAAGCAGATTCTTTCTTTACTTCTTTAGTATACACTTTACCGAAAAGGCTTTCAATATCTTATAGACACTTAGATTTTAGTTTCTCGCTTATAGAATAGCGTTTGGAGCCTTTGAAAGTAGTTTCAGAAATAATTGCACCCCTTACTCATACTTAGCAAATAGCTTTTCCATCACTCCCACTTGTAAAAAAGCAAGAAGTCCAAAACCAAAGAGAATAAAAGCTGATCCTCCCAATAGAAGGGTAAAGGCTGATAGATATAGAATCATCAAAATCAAAAAGATAATTGCAATCATCAAGATAAACCAAGGAGCATTAAAACTAGCCAACATCAATCCTTTTTGGAGAATTTCTTTCCAAGATAGGTCATAGCGCGCAGCGATTGGATAGCTAGCCAGCATCACAATGGTAAGGAAAATAAGAATACCTAGACAAATAGCTTTAACCAATTGAAAGGGCAGAGCTGTTTGACTCCAGAAAAGATAAAGATCTAGAAGGCTTAATGAAACAATGCCCAACTCAAGCAGACCTAACTGAAGACCGAGCTTCAGATTTTGCTTGAAAGCTCTTAAATAGATTCTAAAGACAGGCACACGTCTGCTCTTCTTAACTTCGAACATGGTCTCGTAGAGGCTGATTTTAGCCACTCCAATCGTTACGATTGGCAAACAAGTTACTACAAAGAGAAGATTGACTGTTACAATATCTAAAACCTTCTCACTAATTCGCATTAGAAAATTATCTGTATCAAATGCAGCCTTGATGAGACTTCTTCCTTTTTGTGACATCTTTGCTCCCCCATCATTTTTCTTTGTAAACTATTTTCTTTTTTATCAGTAAAGCTTTCATAAGTCCCTACCATGAACAAAGCTATTTTTTCTTTTTTCTTTTGGACTTTTTTCTATTTTTATCTATGGACATATAATCTATATATATCCCGGACAGCGAAGCAACTAAAATACTACTCCAAGTATGCTCATTAAATCCATCTAGCCCTCCACGGACTATCATTGCAAGCACTGTCCAAGCTAACATATTCAATAAAAAAATACAAAGTGCTTTTAATAAAAAAATACAAAGTGCTTTCATTCTCTCGTTTTAAAAGTTTATACAACCATATACATCAACTAGATTCACAGCTATTTGTAAAATCCTTCCATAAATCTTGATCAGTGATCCTACTCTTGCTCCCGCAGCCATAAAGACTTTGCTGAACTTCAATCCTGCCATACCAATAGTATTTCTGAATAAAGATACTGACAATAAGAGCTCATTTCTCTACCTCAAAAGAGCAATTTTATGGTAGATTATTGTCAAAGATTTACAAAAAGACAATTCATCCTATTTTTAATCAATCAAAATTTTAAACAAATACTTGCGAACCTTCTCTTCCATACCTGCATAGCCATTTGGCTGATGTGGTTCTCCTGGGAAGAAAATCGCAAAATTGTGATAACCCAACAAGAGTGGGTAGTGTTCATGACAATGAACAAAGCCAATGTCACTCGCTTCGTCAAATGCTACTGCTTCATCTTTGATACGTGAACCGTAGCTCGAATATTCATGCCCTTCTACCAGCAAATGCAAATCTGCATAGTTCTTGTGATGTTCAAACTGGTCATTTTCAGCTTGATTGAGGACATTTTCCTGAACAACTAGAAAGACCTTGTCTCCATCAATCTCATACTTTCCTAACTCGAAAGAATCTTTACGATGTTGGTAGAGATAGTCGATAGCCTTATCTAAATTGGGATGAATCCCTTTGTAAAAGGTAATATTTTTCAAATCGTCAAAAATCATACTCTTTCCTTCGTTTCTGATAGTTAACTAAAAGCATTCTTAAGTTTATAAGTGTCTGACAAAATTTCATAAAGTAACTGCATACCCTCCATTTTGTAGACACTTATAACCTCTATATTCTCTAAATCTATAAAATATACTTCTATATCTTAATAGATTGATTTTCCTGTACTCAATGAAAATTGAAGAACAAACTAGGATGCTAACCGCAGGCAATACTTAAGTATGGCCAGGTGACGCTGACCTAGTTTGCATTCGATTTTCGCAGAGTATTATCCTTTGACCGCTCCCATAGTAATCCCTTGTGTGAAGGATTTTTGGAAGACTAGGAAGACTGTTACGATTGGAACAGCAGCAAGAGCAGCCCCTGCCATAATCAAACCATAGTTGGTTGCCATTTCAGCCTGCATGGTCGCAACCCCAAGTGAAATAGTCAAATTGTTACGTGAAGTCAACATTACCAACTGCATGAAGTAGTCGTTCCAAGTGTTGATGAAGGTGAAGATTGCAAGGGCTGCAAACCCTGGTTTCACAATTGGGAAGGCTACGCTCCAGAAAGTACGGATCTCACCACAACCGTCGATTTTAGCTGATTCAAGCAATTCTGTAGGGATATTTTCACTAAATTGTTTCATAAGGAAGACCCCAAATGGCCATCCAATCAAAGGCAAGATAACTGCCCAAAGAGTGTCATGGATTCCCATGAAGTTGACGATACGTACCAATGGTACAAGGACAACTTGTTTTGGAAGAGCCATGGCAGCGATAAAGACTGCAAAGAGGATGCGTTGACCATAGAAACGTTTTTTAGCCAATACATAACCTGCTAGAGAAGAGGTTGCACAGACTAAGAACATGGTTACCAGTGAGATAAATACAGAGTTCCACATCCACTGCATAGCAGGGTTTTGCACCATGAGTTGTTGGAAGTTCTCCATGGTTGGCATTTTAGGGAACCACTGTGGCGGAATCATAATGGTATCAGGCTGTGATTTGAAGGCCCCTGTCAAGATCCAGTAGAATGGAAAGATGAACAGTACGGTCAACAAGAGCAAGATAATCGTTGAAATAACAGTGAAAGCTGTTAAAGGTTTCTTTTGTGTAGGTTGCATAACTGTCTCCTTTCTTTAGTATTCTACGTCGTTTCCGAGCGCCTTAAATTGAACAAAGCTTACGATCGCAATCATGACTGCCAAGAAGACACCGATGGTGTTAGCATAACCGTATTCTGTCAATTGGAAGGCTTTTTCGTACAGGTAGTACATCAAGGTACTTGTAGAGTAGTTTGGCCCACCAGATGTCAACAATTGAATCAAGGCGAAAACTTGGAAGGAGTTGATGGTCGTGATGATTGCGATATAAAGAGTTGTTGGAAGAAGGCTAGGCCATTTGATCTTCCAGAAGACTTGAAATTCAGTCGCACCGTCAACACGCGCTGCTTCAACAAGTGAGTTATCAATATTCCCCATAGCAGCGATATAAAGGATAATCGGTTGACCAACAGATGTTGTCAAAAGGATAATCATAATCGCTAGCAAAGCCCAGTTTTTGTCACCCAGCCAAGAAATGTTTTGGCTGATGATGTGGCTTGACTTAAGGACAAAGTTTAAAATCCCTGATAGTGGATCATAGATCCATTTCCATACAACCGTTACGGCAACACTACCTGTAACTACAGGAAGGAAGAAGACGAAACGATAAAAAGAACGGGCAATGGCATTTTGATGATAGGTTTGAGATGCTACAAAGAGAGAGAAGAGAACCACAATCGGAACAGATCCAATAACCAGGATAACGGTATTGATCAAAGACTTCACAAAGACAGGGTCTTTAAACATGCGAATGTAGTTGTCCAAGCCCACAAACTCAAATTTAGTCATGGAGTAGTTAAAGAAACTTGTAATGAATCCCATAATCATAGGAGCCAAGACAAAGATGACAAAGAAGAATAACACTGGTGCTAGGAAAGCGTAGGAAATCACTGTTTCCCGCATACGAATTTTATTGACTTTCACAGTCGGCACCTCTCTTTCAAATAGAATAGTTTTTGATTTTCTTGAACTGTTTTAAAACCAAAATGAAATTTTTTAAGATTCGCTTATGTAAGAACTTCATTTTAATTTCGTGACAGTTCCTACCATTTCAAACAAAAGTCCCCCTTTTCTTACACCATAGTGCACAGGGAAAAGGGGGGAATCAATCTGACTTAGTGCTTATTGTTTTGTAGCTTTTTTGATGGTTTCGTTAGCTTTTTCAGTGAAGGCTTTCAAAGCATCCGCTGGTTTTTCGTCACCATTTGATACAGATTGCAACATTGGGAACCAAAGTGTTCTCATTTCAGCAAATCCATCGATTGTGTTGTAGTATGGTGAGTAGTATTTAGTCCAGCTACTGATTGTTTCCATACGTTTGTCATCATAAAGTTTGCCAAATGATGTACGAACTGGGAAGGCACCTGTACGAACTACGTCTTTAGGACCCCATTCTTTGTCATCTGCGATGAATTGAACGAATTTCTTAGCAGCTGCGATTTTCTTATCGTCTTTGTTGTTAAATACTGCAAATCCGTTTACAAGGTATTCAAGAGATGGTTTACCAGAGTCTGATGGGAATGGTACTTCTACCACGTCTACCTTACTTGCTTCCAAGAGCTTCGCTTGGATACCGTTTTGAGCTGGTGCCCAAAGGATTGTGTATGAAGTTTGACCGTTGGCAAAGTTTTGGATATCTGCTCCACCGTCAAATTGTGAACCGTTGTTCAACAAACCGTCTTTAATCCAGCTAGCCGCTTTTTCAAGACCTTTGACGAATTTAGGATCGTCTGTTGTATATTTGGTTACGTCTTTGTCTGTTACAGAACCGCCATAAAGGTTTGCGATGAAGGCACGTGTTCCTTGGTCTCCCCCTTGACCAGAACTGAACAATGAACCTGGTGTATATCCTTTATCTTTAAGCGCTTTCAAAACTTTTTCAAAGTCATCAGTTGTCCAACCTTCTTTTACAAGGTTTGCAACTCCAGCATCTTCCAACATTTTCTTGTTCATAGCCATGTAGAATGGAGCTGAACTGATTGGATACATGTAAGCTTTGTCTCCAGCCTTACTTGCTTGTACGATGTTTTCGTTGTTGACATCTTTGATGAATTCGTCTGTGAAGAGGTCGTTCAACTCAGCCAATTTACCATTTTTACCGTATTGGATGATACGCCCTGGTGCGTCAAAGAGTACGTCTGGCGCTGTCCCTGCTTCGATGGCTGTTGTGATCTTTTCAGGACCTGACTTGAAGTCGATGGTTTCCAATTTCACTTTTACATCTGGATTTGCTTTTTCAAAAGCTTCGATGATTGATTTTTCATAAGTTCCAACACCGTCACCAGTTTTTTCTTGTGTGAAGACTGGGAATGCCCACCAAGTGATTTCTGTTTTTCCGCTATCGCTACCAGAATTTCCAGCATCTTTACTTCCACCAGAGTTACCACAAGCAGCAAGGCCAAGAATCGCAGCACCCGCAAGTACTGTACAAGCTAGTTTTCTAAATTTCATTTGTATTCTCCTAATTGATAAGCGTATCCATATTGGATAATGAGCAAGCTTCTATTTGTATACGTTTTCATTTTATCCGACGCATCGACCACTCTCCTCTGTTTTGAGATTGTGTTATTTAAGACCGGCAACAAAGCGTTCCGTAATCTCTTTTGGTCTAGTAATCGCTCCACCAACAACGATACCTCGCACTCCATATTCAAGGATTTGCTTAGCTTGTTCTGGTGTATGAATTTTCCCTTCTGCAATGACATCTACACCAGCATCGCAGAGTTTTTTGATGAGTTCAAAATCTGGACCGTCCACTTTTGGACTGTAGGATGTGTATCCTGACAAGGTTGTTCCGACAAAGTCAATTCCTGCTTCTACTGCTGCTAGTCCTTCTTCGAAAGTACTTGTATCAGCCATCAAGAGCTGGTTAGGATATTTCTCCTTAACCTGACGAATGAACTCTTGAATTTCCAAGCCATCGTAGCGTTCACGCTTGGTACAATCCAGAGCAATGACCTCAATATCTAGTTCAGCCAGTTCATCCACTTCTCTCATCGTAGCTGTAATGAAAGGCTCCTGTGGCGGATAGTCACGTTTGATAATCCCGATAATCGGGAGTTTCGTAACCTCCTTGATCTCCTTGATATCGCGAACACTGTTTGCTCGGATACCGACTGCTCCACCTTGCTCAGCCGCTTTGACTAGCAAGGGAATGACTCCTCCCGCTTCTGTATAAAGCGGTTCGTGAGGAAGTGCCTGGCAAGAGACAATGATTCCATCTTTGATTTGTTCAATCAAGGCTTCTTTGCTGATCTGTGGCATCCTCTTTCCTCCCTTTCTTGTTCTTATGGGCTTATTATATATTATTTGTTAAGCGCTTTCAATAGCTTGTAGTAGAATAGATTTCAGTTTCAAAAACTAGCCAAGTCAAACAGCTCCTCTAAAAGTACTTTCAGAGGAGCAAGTCGACCTATAATAGGAGAATACCAAAATTTAGTTTACAATTTCTGACAATTTTACTTTGCGATCTTCAAACATAGACTGGGTACAAGCATCTGCAGTAGCAATTGCTTCTAGGGCAGCTTCACCTGTCAATAGTTTTGCAAATTCTTCTGATACTGGAGCTCCTTGCATAATCTCATGCAGATAGCGCATTTCTTTATCAATGACAGATGATAGCCATAATGGAGTACGTTTACCTGGTTTACCATAAGCAATTGCTCCATCCATCTCTGTACTATGATAGATACGAGTACGATCATCATCTTCTTCTTGTGATTCATGAATCAAGAAATAGCTTTCTTGCCCATCTAGCTTAAGAGTTCCTTTACAGTTGAATAAGTCTAAGCGGATAGCACCTTTGGTTCCTTGGATTAGGACATAATGTTCACCCCAACGATAAGCTGAACCCCATTCTAACAAGGCAAAACGCTTATTAGAAAATTCCATATTGACAAAAATCATATCATCTTCATCACCGAAATGTTCACCTTCATGGGCCACATTTCCACCTGTCATGGTTACAGTTTCAGGCATGCCACCCATAAGGAATTGAACACAATCCAACTCATGGATGTGGTGATACAAGTGACCACCTGATTTTTCACGAATTTTTTTCCATGATACTGACGGTTGTTGTTCTTCCCAACCATTACGAGCTGTGTGACAATATAGAACGTCTCCGATGACTCCTTGATTAATGAGTTCTTTTGCATGATGGACACCATTAAAGAAGTTCATAATATGTCCTGCCATAAAGGTTACATTGTTTTCTTTGCATGCATCTACCATCTCGCGGCAATCTTGATAAGAAAGCGCAATTGGTTTTTCACAGAAAACATTTTTACCATGTTGTGCAGCCTTAATAACCGGTTCCTTATGAAGATTATTTGGAGTTGCGACGATAACACAATCTACTTCATCGCTAGAAACCAACTCATCTAGGGAGCTTGCTACTTTTGCTCCCAATTCTTCTGCAACTGCCTCTGCATTATCTGGATCATAGAGAAGAGTAATCTCTGCTCCATCATTCTTTTGCATATAGCGAGCCAACTCAGCTCCAAAATACCCTGTTCCAACAACACCGTATTTAACCATGTTTTTTCTCCTTTATTATTGAATAAACTTTCTAATTTTAACTTATACTCTTCAAAAATCTCTTCAAACCGAGTCAACGTCGCTTCATCTACAGCCTCAAAAACATGTTTTGAGCTGACTTCATCAGCTTCATCTACAACCTCAAAAACGTGTTCTGAGCTGACTTCGTCAGTTTTATTTGCAACCTCAAAGCTGTACTTTGAGCAGCCTGCGGCTAGTTTGCTCTTTGATTTTCATTGAGTATTACTTCACAGATCCTTCTGACAATCCACTTGCAATCTTATTTTGGATGACAGAGAAGAAAATGATTGATGGAAGAACTACAATAACAGACGCTGCCATCATATCTCCCCAGTCTAGTATTTCTGAACCATTAAGTGAACGAAGGGCTACTGCTACTGTCATCTTTCCTGTATTGTTAATCAAAATCAAGGCATACAGGAATTCATTCCAAGCATTGATAAATGTATAAATAGCTGTTGCTACAATACCTGGTGCTACAATCGGTAGCACAACTTTATAAAACGTAACAAATTTATTTGCACCATCAATTCGAGCTGCTTCTTCAATTCCAATTGGAACTGTTTGGAAAAATCCAACTAAGAGCCAAACTGCATATGGAACACTAAAAGATAGATAAACCATCATCAAGCCAAATAAACTATTTGTTAACCCAACTTTAGCAATGGCAATTGAATAGGGAATTGCTAACAGAATTGGTGGGAAAATGTAGGTAATGACGAGTAATCTTGACATGATTGCTCCCAATTTAGGGAAGAATCGAACAATACCATAGGCTGCCATAGCAGAAATAATAATCGCAATAACGGTTGTAGCTAAGGCAATGATTAAACTGTTTCGAATGTTATCAATAAAGTGCAAATCGTTGATAACATGAGTGAAATAATCTAATGTAAATTGTTCAGGCCAAAATCGTGTTGGATACTGAGTTAATTCCCCTTTACCCTTGACAGAAGATATGATAATCCATACCAATGGGAAAATTGCAACAATGGTCGCACCAATCAAGAGTACATGTGAGAGAACATCTAAATAAATACCGGATTTCTTCTTCATTATTTTCTACCCTCCTTTTCCCACTTACTGATGATAGCAAAGTAGATAAAGCAAATCGCCACCAAGAAGATAAAGAGCAATACTGTAACTGCTGAGGCACGACCCAATAATTTAGTTCCCCAACCTAGGTTGTAAGCAAAAATTGGGAGCGTCGTTGTAGCATTAGCTGGTCCACCACCAGTAATTAGGTAGATAATGTCAAAGTTATTAAAGATCCATACAGTTCTCAAAACAACTAGAAGTCCTACAACCACTTTAATATGTGGAAAGACGATAAACTTGAAGACTTGCCAACTTGAAGCACCATCTATCTTAGCAGCCTCAAATTGTTCTTCGGGTACTGTTTGCAAAGCTGAAAGCACATTGACCATAATCATCGGCGCTCCAAACCAAATGTTGATAAACACCAAACATAGGAATGCCCATGTACTATCTGTCAAAAATGCAGGTGTATGTTCCATTAAACCTAATTTTACGATTAGATTAGGTAAGTAGCCATAAACCCCATTTAGAATCCACTGCCAAGAAAAGGCAATAACGATTGTAGGAAATGCCCAAGGAACAATCAATAAGGTCCTATATAATTTCTTGAAGTGGCGTACTCTGTGAAGAGCTAAAGCCAATACAAACCCTACTAAAACTTGACCAACTAATGAGAAAACGGTCCACTTAATTGAATTAAAGAACGCATTAAAGAAGTTGGGATCTGATAGCACAGCTTTATAGTTAGCCAAACCAACAAATTTGTAATTGGGCATAATCAAATGCTTATTGGTAAAGCTATAAAAAATACTCGAGAAAAACGGATAAACAAAGAGTAATCCTACGATAATCATAGCTGGCAAAACAAATATCCAGCGAGTTAAATTACGTTCTTTAACCATTCTCCTTCTCCCTTCTTTTACAAGATTGGGCTAGGGCTTTTCAGCTCACTAGCCCACCTATTTTCTAGTCTTTTACACCTACTGAACAGCCTCAAATAAATCGTTTAATTGTTTTTCTGCTTCTTTTGCTGCTTTCATAGGATCTGTTCCATTTGTAATGATATCTTGGAACATTTGTTCAATAATGTGTTGGTTAGTCAACATACCAGCTTGTACACTTGGTCCATTTTCATAACCAATAGCAGTACCTTTTTTAACAGCTTCAGTAATTACTTCTTCAGCATGTTTAAATTTCTTACGAGTTTCATTTTCTTTATAGGCTGCAGAATCGCTAATCCCCTTAATAGTTGGCAACATACCTACTGGAGTTGAATCAAGGAATTTAACGTAGTCTTCTTCATTATAAAGTGATTCTAAGAATGCTTTAGCAACTTCTGGATGTTTTGAATTTTTCCAAACAACCATTGGAATGTTTGAGGTTTCAATTCCTTGGTCTTTATCAGACTCTTTGATTTTTGGAATAGGATAAGCATCAATTGAATCAATCAATTGAGGACTGTTGGCATTGATTCCTCCAATATGGAAGCCAGAGTTAAAGTCAAATGCTGTTTTTCCTTGATAGAACAAGGTAGCTTGTTGAAGGACATTAAAGTTCAAAGAATCTTGAGGTGAGATTTCTTTATACATTTTAACCCAGTATTTAATACCATCTTGAGCAAGTTGACTTGTCAAATCTGCTTTAAGATCTTTTGTCAAGAGACTTCCACCACCACTACGTACGTAGAAGTTCAAGAAACGTGTTGCCATTAAGTCATTTGTTCCGAACGGAACAGACAAGCCATAAACTCCAGCTTCTTTCAATTTTTTAGAAGCTTCATAGAGCTGGTCCCAAGTTTTAGGAACCTCAATATTATGTTCTTTTAACAAATCTGTTCTAACCCACATGACTTGTGCATGTGAATAAAGAGGAACAGAGTAGTAATCATCTCCGATTTTTGCTTCATTTAAGGCAGTTTCGTTAAATTTATCCTGTCCAATACGCTTGATAGAATCGTTTAGCGGAACCAAAGCATCTGAGTTGACCATTTCCATTACTTGGTTAGGGAGAGCTGTACTGATATCTGGCACATTCCCATTTGCTAAACCTGTAGTCCATTTAGTATAGAAGTCATTCCAAGAAAATGTTTCAATCTTGATTTTCGTTTTTGGATGCTTTTGCATGAAAGCATCTGCTGATTTTTGAATACTTTCTAAACGCGGTCCTTGAGTAAAGGAGTGCCACATTGTAATCTCACCAGATAATTCTGTCGGTGGTTCAGTACTAGTTGTAGCTTCTTTTTTTCCTGAACAAGCTACCAAGGCAACGGCTGCTAGCGCAACTCCAGCTAGACATAAAAACTTTCTCATTTTTTTCATCGTTCTTCCCTTTCTACATTAAGAAATCGCAACTTTAAAGACAACTTTTTTCACAGGTTCATCATTTATACGAACCTTGGGTTGATGTAAATCTTCTGGAAAAGTGATGAGGCATTCGCCAGCTCTCAAATGAACCAACTGTTCCACTTTCCCTGTGTATAATTCAATATCCTTCTCTTCATCATACTCTTGGGTAACGCTTACATTTTCCGGCGACGTAACAGCCATGGCTTCTTCGTTTTCCAAAACTAAATGAATATCCAAATATTTTTGGTGGGTTTCAAAGAAAGCCCCTGCTTGACCATCTGCTAGATAAGTAAAGCAATTCCCAAACAATCGATTACCATCGATAGCAATCGGACCTTCTGTTAAATTTTCTAGTCCTGTTTTTTCTAGAAAATCTATCAATGTTGCAAAATGTGGATTTACTCCCACATAAGTTCCTAAACGACTAATTTTTGTAATAATCATCTCTTCTAACCTCCTTTCTCAATCTATTTTTCCTATCCAAGTTCCCCATTCTTCTGTCTAGCATTTTCTACTAGAAGGACATAAAAACACTACACTCTCTAACCTATACTCTTTGAAAATCTCTTCAAACCACAGTCGCTTCACCTTGGATTATATAGGTCAGTCTTATCTACAACCTCAAAGCGGTGTTTTGGGCAATCTGCTACTAGCTTGCTAGTTTCTTCTTTGATTTTCATTCAGTACCTCCTCAATCTTCACAAGGAGGTCTGA
The DNA here is from genome assembly GCF_013276905.1 of Streptococcus sp. 3109. Taxonomy (NCBI): domain Bacteria; kingdom Bacillati; phylum Bacillota; class Bacilli; order Lactobacillales; family Streptococcaceae; genus Streptococcus; species Streptococcus sp. 3109. The sequence continues at coordinate 29,946 of NZ_VMLY01000007.1, forward strand.
TTTTTCTAGCGACAAACAGAATAAATAAGTTAGTTCAATTAGCTACCTTCCTTATAGATGAAATTGATATTCATGAAGAAAGTCGCCCTTTATTTTTTGCAAAAGATACTAGTATGAATCTATTTGGGGAATTGAATTTATAAGCTGCTCACTTATACTCTTCGAAAATCAAATTCAAACTGCGTCAACGTCGCCTTGCCGTACTCAAGTACAGCCTGCGGCTAGTTTCCTAGTTTGCTCTTTGATTTTCATTGAGTATTAGTTTTTCTAAAATAATTCTAATCTATTATTCTAGCACTAGTAGACTCTTTGCCTAAATCTCCTTTCTACATCTCGTTTCACCAAGAACTTTTTAAGAGAGAAATACTCTAAATTAGTTTTGTTACCGTTTTCAATTAGAGTATACTTTTTTTTTTTAGTATTTCAAGTCTTTTTCTAATTTGGAATTTAGTTTCAAATCTTTTTAACTATAGCAACTACATTAAAAGTACTTTCAAAAATAAGTAGGTTTCTTGCAAGACCTGTTTCGAGTAGACAAGATAAGAAAACAAGAAAGCAGGTAAAAGTCAATTTTAGAAGAAAATGAAGGAAATAATCTTGTGATATAACAGTATAATATGAAAATTGAGGAAATTGATTGGCAAATTCAAACCAATTTCTAATAATGATTTAAGAATTGTAGTGTCCTAATATAGATTCAATGCACTATAAAACGCATAGTATCAAGCTTGTTCAATACCTGATACTATGCGTGTTTGTGTTTTTTAAGATTTTGTGCCTAGAGTTTTTTAATTCCAAGAATGCCATCTTAACCAGATGGTTTTCTTGTCTATTATTGCTGATCTTACAACAACGCCTCAAACTCAGATACTGACATACCCAACTGCTGACTGGCAACCTCGGAAGTCAGAAGTCCTTGGCGAACCATATCCAGAAAGGCAAAAAGTTTTCCACGTTCAAGTCCTTCTGCCCGACCTCTCTCCAACCCTTTTTCTTCAGCTTGTTCCAAGGCATAGTCCTGTGCTAACAAGGCTTGTTCTTCTCGCATACGTAGTTGACTAAACATTTTCCTGTCCTCCTCGGACCAGCTCTTGTAGTCCAGCAGTTGATCTGCTTGGCTGATGGCTCGCTCGGGGCGCTGGGTAAAGGGTTTGTTCCCAAAAAACTCCAACCACGGTTTGCGAATGCTATCTTTGCTGGTTTCTCTGTATTTTTTTAATTCCAAGAATGCCATCTTGACTAGATGGTTTGCTTGACCGTTATTTGTGATGGTTAAGACCTCACCTGTCGTATCCTCGCGCATGCTAAAGCTATGAAAAGCTAAGTCATCTTGAAAATAATTACTGTCCACGATAGCGATAGCGTATACTGGTGCGATATGCTTGTAACTCTGGTGGGTATCACCTTCTCGTTGACGAATTTTTTCGAGATTTTGATTGACCTGACTACACAAGTAAGCCCACAGGCGATTGATGAAAAAATTCTGATGATGTACCTGAATCTCAATAATAACTTGTGTCCCATTGTCTAACTCTGCCAAGACGTCTATACTGGTATAGAAATCCTGTGCCGAGTAGGGTAGGGAAGGCAAAACGTGAATATTGCTTCCCTCTAAAATGGTTACATTTTTGGCTGGCAAGTCCAGCATATCGCGAATAAATTGACAAGTGATTTCTGGGTTGCTGAAAATTTTCTTAGCAACCAAGTCATTGGTCGGGCTAATGCCCGGATGTCTTAGAATCATCCTTTTCCTCCTTCTATTATACCATAGTTTTAAATCTAATTTTGCTAGATTCTATGGTTCTATCTATTTATTCGGAAAAGAAGTGAGAAAGTTAAAAACTATTGACCCTAATCACTTGCAAAGAGATATATCTTGCTCATATTATTTATTAAAGACTCTATTTTACAAAAAAGATTACAAAATCAACCGTTTTAGAGAACTCTTACCACTTCCTAGACTATGAATTCTAGTGTTTTTATACTCCTAGCTTTCTCGTCAATATGCCATAAAGCAAGTTCAGTTGATCCATTCCCCGTACTCGTTCACTCTATAGCCGTCTGGTGTTAGCGATACGAAATTTTCCTAAACCTTTTAAATATAAAAACATCTTTTTCCTCACTTTAGTTTCTAATACTTATTTATCCAGATATAATAGCTTACAATCTTTTAAAATCTTCAAATAAGTTATGATTGATCCATACTCTTCAAACTAGGTCAGCCTTGCCGTGTATATGTTACTGACTTCGTNNTTGAGCTGACTTCGTCAGTTATATCTGCAACCTCAAAACGGTGTTTTGAGCAGGCTACGGCTAACTTCCTAATTTGCTCTTTGATTTTTTGAGTATAAGGACATATTGGATTCTATGTGCTGTATTGTCAACAATACACTCTTCTTGTATATCTACCAATATGATTTACAGAATTTTATTTTACTATAACTTTACCTATATTCCAAGACAAGAAATAAAATAATTAAAAACAAAAACGCATATAACCAATAGCTAGCTATATGCATTTTAACACTTAAAGTGAACTGTTAAGTTGCGACTATTAGTATCCAGTCAGAAATATACAGTTTATTTACGACTAGCAAGTCATTTACCCGGCAATAGGAGCTCATCTAAATTGATTTTTTCTTAGAGTAGAAATTTCTACTAAAACTATCTAAATAAACTTTTAATCTCTATGACGGACAAAACGTGTCTCAGTTATTCATCAACATCCAAGGTTCTAGTAGTTGACCCACTCCCCATTGGAGTTAACTTGATAACCATCTACTATAGTATTAACCGCTAATCTTCCGCTTTCATTAACATAGTACCATTTGTCTCCAACTTGGAACCATTGATTTACCTTCATTGCACCAGATGATTCCTGATAGTACCAATGGTCTCCATCTTTTATCCAACCAGTTGCCATTGAACCATTAGCATTGAGATAGTACCACACACCACTGGATTCAACCCAGCCAGTAGACATTGCTCCGCTCTCACTCAAATAATACCATTGGTTACCATCTCTGACCCAACCAGTTGCCATCGCACCAGTAGAACTCAAGTAGTACCATTTACCCGCTTCCTGATGCCAGCCTTTCACCACTTCACCAGCAGATGTATAAAAATACCACGCACCATTTTCTTGCTTCCAACCAGTCGTTATTGGAACTTTAGTCTCAGTTTTAATAACATCTCCTACATAAGATTGGAGGTAACGAGGAGCAAGAGAAGTAAGAGGAGAGTTTGCTACTATTCTGTCTGAAGGCTCCATAGACACTTGATTCTTCTCTGACTTCCTTTCTGTCATCTCCTCAGATACATTTTCTCTTACTGTATTCATGGTATCGACAGGATTTTCTTTCGCATCTTCAGGAATTCTACTACCAGCTAGTGTAACTGGTAAGTCATGCATACTGTCAATTCTACCGACCAGTAGACCTGTAATTTCTTGACCTGCATCTTCTTTATTAAAGGTGAAAAGTAGAGTTTTTTGATCTGCTTGTGTCAAAAAGGTAGCTTTGTGTCCATTCGCTAAAGTCAAAGTCGGAATAGAATTCACTAGTACCTCAGAATCAAATTGCATAGCTAAGATGCCTTGTTCTGCATCCTCTTCTTCTGTTTCCAATTTACGAACTTCCCTGATAGTTACACTTGTTGGATATACCGGATCTTTTGTTAAAAATTCCCAGTTAAATTTTCTAAATGATAGGGTATAGGCATTTTGTCCTTTTTCAGTATGTTCATACAAGATACCATACTCACCGTTTCCTAATTCTTGAAGCGAATTATAGGCAAACTCTCCTTTTTGAATTGGTCTATGATGTAACCAAGTCAAGTCTCCGTTGTCCTCTACACGAGCCAAATGAGCCATTCCATTCGTCCGTTTAGGTCCTCCTGAATTGGTTAAAATGATGTATTCTTTTCCTTCGTGCATGGTGTGAATAGCAGCCATTTGGACATAAACATCTTTAACCTGATTGTATCTCTTGATTTCCTTGTCCCAAGTTTGCCCACCATCTTTACTTGTGGCAACCTGTAAATAACCCGTTAATCCTCTCATAAAGAGTTTCACATCACCATTATTTAACTGTACAGCAACTGACTCTGTATTTTGGGCAGGACTATTATTCATAGTTGAGGAATGAATTTTCCTTCTGCCTACTGTCCTATCATCATTAACAGCAGCTCCAGCCTGCCATGTTTCTCCATGGTCATCTGAATAAATCAAACGAGAAGACTGAGATCCGCTTAGATGGGAGATAGCGTTGGTGGTATAAGTAGGAACTAGGATACGACCCTTGTGCTCTCCTGTTCTAAGCACAATTCCTGTACCTGGACCTGTTCCTAAAAATTTCATCCAATCTTGGCGAATTGATGGTGTAATATCTCTTGGTTTCGACCAAGTTTTCCCATCATCATCACTATAGGAAAGCCACAAATAGCTCGTATAGGCTACACGAAATGGATTTTTAGCAGATGGAGCAAAGTAGATATTCCCAAGAAGCTCTTCTCCTTTATAGAGGTCACCCTTATCTCTGTAGGCTTCTTCTTTTGGATCCACTACAACGCGATAATCTGTTTTTTGATTATTTGCATCATATACTTCTCCGTTTTCTCGAACAGTATATGCTTGATTTTCCCCTTGTTTATATAGTAATTGATAGTGCTTGTCTCCAACTTGTTGATAAGCTTTTTGAGGTTTGTTTGGCATTCCAAAGACAGCTCGACCCTCTGGAAACATATCGTAGATTGAAAAAATTCTCTTTGTGGTATGATCTTGAACCAAGACCATATCGATATTAAGTGGAGATGGTGCCTGCGGATCTTTTGCTTCTGGATTGTCTCGCAGGTTGGTCAAGGTTAAGGTTGGCTGCCAAGTAGTTCCCCCATCCTCACTTCTCCTAACGACCATAGCAATATCTCCCCAATCAGAATGGTGGAGACGACGCTGATCTGCTCCTGCTAGTAATGTTCCTTTATCCGTACGTAGCAAAGCTGGAATCCGATAACTCTTAATTCCTTCACTATTTGGCTTATCATTGACACCACTCATAAACAACTCTTGCTTTTCTGTCAAGACAGCTCCTTCAGGAAGTGATGGTTCAATATCTGTTACATCAAATAACTGGCTACGTTTTTTGACTTCCTCTGGAGTTAGAGCACGATTGTATACAGTCAGATTACGAATAGACAGATCTGAGCCCCACTTCAGTTCTCCTGCTCTATTAGTTGCACCTAACTGGAGTTTATCCACATCTGGCATGTCTGCCAGGAATTTCCCTGACTTTTTATTCGTACGAGATAATACACCATTCACATAAAGACGAACCTGACCATTTGGACTATCCTTTCTTGGTCTTTCAACAGTAAAAGTAACCGAATTATACTTGCCTGGTCTAATCTTCAAAGGCGCATCTGTATAACTTCCATAAAATTGGCTACCATCAGCTCCACGTCCCTCTATCAAAGCTGTCCCATTATTGATTGCCATTGTAAAGTACTCATTTACTTTAGTTGTACTGGAAGCAGAAAAGAGATTGTAAAAACTAGGACCATCAGCAGCCGGTTTGAACTCCACATGAACAGTTGCATTTTGGAGTCCCTTTACTTTCTCTAATTCATCAGACAAGTCTACTCTTTTTCCATTTGAATCATTCGTCTCTAAGTCATCTTTTTCTATCACTGTTTCGACATTTTCCAAATCTCGTGCATAGTAATCTCTTGGAATTTTTTCTTCTTGCTTATCTTCCCTTTCTTGTTCTTGCTCATTGCCAGAAAGTTCAGTCTCTGAAACAGACTCTACATGCTCTGCAGGAAGAGTTATATTTTCTCCTTCCTCAGAAGGCTGGCTCTTTTCTGTATCAGTTAGGGTTGAGCTCCCCCCCCCCCCCCCCCGAAAGTTGAGTTTCATTTGCCAGAGGTTGCTCACTCGCCCCTTCTTGAGCTAAAACAGGAGACGTTCCAAACACCACTGCTCCCACAATCATAGAAACCGCTCCTACCGATAGTTTCCTAATGCTATAACGACACTTACGTTCTTGAACATTCCGATTCATACTGTTCCTCTCTATATCTATATCCCGATTTCTGAAATAAGACATTTACTCCAGAAAATGCACTTAGTTTGTCTTTTCTTAACTTTCTTTTACTACAGTTCATTTAAATGACAAAAATGAACTAAACAAACTATCTCAAATTGGTGCCAAATTTCCCCTCTCCTTTCTCCAATCAGACTCCTGCCAATCTAGTTTATCTACCAGGACACCGCTGCAATTAAACTAAAATATCTCTTTATAAGCAAATGATGGACATCAGCTTATGCTATTTACACCATACTTCCTGCTCAATCCTTATCGAACACTTTTTCAAATAGCTTTTCATAAGCATAAATACTTGTAGAAATAATGGGAAATATAATCAAGCTCACAATCAGAATCTTATCCAGCTTAAAGGGGACAATCCCAAATAAGTGAAGAAATAAATCAATCAGAAAACTGTCGAAAAAAACTGTCAAAAGTAGTTCAATTTGTCTTTTTCTCTGCTTTTTTGTCTTGAATGCCTTAAATATCATATTATTCCCCTTTTCTAAGCTTCAATCCCTTCTCTCTATCTGTCATTTCGCATAGCTGCTACTATTTTTACAGCAATCTATCTTTAAATATACATAAAGATAAGATTCTATCACTTTTTATAAGTGTTAGCAAATTTATTATACCTCATTTTTAAAACGCTTTCAATACAGTGTGATATAATAGATTTTAGTTTCAAGAAACTCTTTTATATAATAATCTCCTTAAAAGTAGTTTCAGCTGAACATTTATAGTCCATAAAAAGAAAACAGAGATTCATCTGTTTTTATACTCAATGAAAATCAAAGACCAAGCTAGGAAGCTAGCCGCAGGTTGCTCAANNACGAAGTCAGCTCAAAACACGTTTTTGAGGTTGTAGATGAAGCTGACGAAGTCAGCTCAAAACACGTTTTTGAGGTTGTAGATGAAGCTGACGAAGTCAGTAACCATACGCACAGCGAGGCGAAGCTGACGTGGTTTGAAGAGATTTTCTAAGAGTATGAATTTCAAAGTATATATGAACTAGAATATTTGCTGACTAGACTCTATACAAAAAGAGAGCTACTAGGCTCTCTCATTCATCACTTCACATACTTAAAAGGAATTTCACTACCACAAAGCCAGTTGTAGACTTGGTCATTGACAAATACATTCATGGCTTCGTGGGCATACTCAGGCATGATGCGATAGGCTTTATCGCAGGTCAGACGGTTGTAAATCGCAAACTGGGTAATAGGATAGCAAACATCATCGTCCAAGCCCGTAATCATCTTAACCTCACCCTTGATACGATGGGCAAGATTTTTCACATCGATATAGGCCAGGGTCGCCATGATTTCCTCCTCTGTTTCATGGAAGGGGTCGTGAAACTTGAAATAACGGAAAAGTTCGTCGTAAGCTTCGCTAGTATTACCAATCTCAAGCACTCGTCTGAAGTCTGACAAGAAGGGATAGATGGCAACTGTTTTCTGAATTCGAGGATTGAGCGCTGCTGCAACCAAGGCCAAAGCCCCTCCTTGTGAGGCACCATAGCTAGAAAGACGCTTCTCATCAACCTGAGACAGACTAGCAACAATTTCGACCAACTGGTAAATATCCAGATAAACATCCTTATAAAAGAGGTGATCCCGACCTTCCACAGCACCACGGATGATATGCCCCTTAACCGTATTTCCTAGAGGAGAACGCAAGCCGTCTTGTGAGTAACCTGACTGACCTCGAACATCCATGGAAACAACACCGTAACCAGCCACGGTGAAGGCTAGCATGTCGGCCCAGTCCCAGCCACGTCCCATATAACCATGGAAATGGAAGATTAGCGGAACCTTCTTCTCACTCTTTGGAAGAACGACGCGTGCATAGACCTTGCCTTCCTTGCTTCCTTCAAATGTTAACTCATAGCACTTGACTTGAGGAATGTGGAAATCTCTTTCCTCCAAGTGGTAGTATGGAAGAGTTGAGACTTTTTTCACTTCCTCATCCCAGAAAGCATCAAAGTCCTCTGGAACCTCATCCCTTCCTAGATAAGTCTTCATTTCTTCTAACAAAGTTGGATTTTTCATAGCATGCTCCTTTTATTTTGTAATCGCTACCACAACTGTAGCATATCTATGTAATCAATGCAAGAAAGAAGGGTAAATAGAAAGTGCATTTAGCTTTTCCTCCTTCAAGCCTATTGACTGAAAGTAGTTTTAGAAACGAAAAAAGAGCAGTTCCGCTCTTCTTCTCCTATTCAAGCTTATTTTGTTGCTTCTTTCTTTTGAAAAGTGCTTGGGTAATTTACTTTAATCGTTACTGTCATGTGAGAGTCCTCGCTTCTTTTTGATGACTCTAGTATAAGGGCCAAACCTGAAAGCTAGCTTAAGATTTCCTTAGAGAAAGCTTAATCTAAATGTTCTTTCTTTTCCAGATGAAGGGCAATCATGCGCCACTCCGGATCCTCTTGCCAAGCTTCTGTGTACATAGTATGGCTAACGAAAAAAGAGCAGTTACTCTCTTCTTCCTTTATTCAATCTTAGTTTGTTGCTTCTTTCTTTTGGAAAGTAGTTTGGTAATTTACTTTAATCGTTACGGTCATGTGAGAGTCCTCGTTTCTTTTTGATGACTCTAGTATAAGGGGCAAACCTGAAAGCTAGCTTAAGTTTTCCTTAGAGAAAGCTTAAGCTAGGTGTTCTTTCTTCTTCAGATGAAGGGCAATCATGCGCCATTCTGGATCTTCTTGCCAAGCTTCTGTGTAACGAAAAAAGAGCATTTCGCTCTTTCTTCTTCTATTCAATCTTAGTTTGTTGCTTCTTTCTTTTGGAAAGTGGTTTGGTAATTTACTTTAATCGTTACTGTCATATGAGAGTCCTCGTTTCTTTTTGATGACTCTAGTATAAGGGCCAAACCTGAAAGCTAGCTTAAGATTTCCTTATAGAAAGCTTATACTCAATGAAAATCAAAGAGCAAACTAGGAAACTAGCCGCAGGCTGTACTTGAGTACGGCAAGGCGAAGTTAACGTGGTTTGAATTTGATTTTCGAAGAGTATTAATCTAAATGTTCTTTCTTTTCCAAATGAAGGGCGATCATGCGCCACTCTGGATCCTCTTGCCAACCTTCTATCGAACTAATATAGCTAGCCACTTTTCTGGCTTCTTCTAAAATCGGAAAATCTTCGATAATATCAGCCACTTGAAATTCTGGAAGTCCTGACTGTCTGGTTCCAAAAATCTCACCCGAACCCCGCATTTTTAAATCTTCCTCAGCAAGAACAAAACCATTGGTGGTTTCTGTCATGATGCGCATACGGTCTTTCCCAGAGTCCGTCTTGGGATTGGCAACAAGAACTGCATAGGACTGCTTATCTCCCCGACCAACACGACCTCTGAGCTGGTGAAGCTGGCTGAGACCGAAGCGATCGGCATCCATGATAATCATGACGGTCGCATTGGGAACATTGACCCCGACCTCGATAACCGTCGTCGAAACCAGAATATCAGTTTTTCTCTCTTTGAACTCCTGCATAATCTGGTCTTTTTCATCACTCTTCATCTTACCATGTAGAAGAGCAACCTCTGCCTTACCTGCAAAATGAGCCGTCAACTCTTCTGATAAGGCAATGGCATTTTTCAGATCCAGAGCTTCTGATTCTTCAATCAAGGGAGAGATGACATAGACTTGGGAACCTTTTTGAATTTCCCCCTCTAACCAAGTCAAGACCTGAGGTAGTTGCTCATGCTTGATCCAGCGTGTCACAATAGGCTTACGCCCTGCTGGCATCTGGTCGATAATGGAAACATCCATATCGCCAAAGGCTGTGATAGCCAGCGTCCGTGGAATAGGAGTCGCTGTCATCATGAGAACATCTGGATTGTCCCCTTTTTCCCTTAAAATCCGCCTTTGTCCCACACCAAAACGGTGTTGCTCATCGATGATAATCAAGCCCAAACGAGCATACTCCACCCCATCCTGTATCAGAGCATGAGTTCCTATAATCAAATCAGCCTCACCCTTGGCAATGGTCTCTAAAACTTCTCTCTTTTCTGCAGCTTTTAAGGAACCTGTCAAGAGAGCCAGTTTCAAGTCGGGAAAAAGGTTCTGTAAACTCTCAAAATGTTGCTCTGCGAGGATTTCTGTTGGTACCATTAGGGCAGCCTGATAACCAGCTGTCACTGCCGCAAACATGGCCAAGCCAGCAACCACAGTTTTTCCACTCCCCACATCCCCTTGTAAGAGACGATTCATGTGGTGGTCCGACTTCATGTCGGCCAAAATTTCCTGCAAACTCTTTTCTTGAGCTTGAGTCAAGGCAAAAGGCAAGCTTTCTTTGACAGCTATCACCTTTTCCTGAGACCAATCCAGAACCAGACCGCTTCCCTGAACTCTATTTTCAGACTTGAGCGTCTGCAACTGCATTTGGAAATAAAAGAGTTCCTCAAACTTGATACGGCGAAGGGCCTGCTTGTATTCTGCCAAATTCTTGGGAAAATGCATAGCATGAACGGCCTGACAACGGGACATGAGTTTATATTTGTCCAGCAAAGACTGGGGAAGATTTTCCTCAATCAAGAGGTCCAGTCCCTGATCAAAAGCCGTCTTGATGACCTTGATCAGACTGGCCTGACTGATTCCCTGAGCCAAGCGATAAACAGGCTGGAGGTCATCTTCCACCTGAGCCAGGACCTTCATCCCAGTCAAACTAGCCTTGGCACGGTCCCATTTTCCAAAGACAGCAAGGGTTGCTCCCAACTCTATCTTATCAGCTAGATAAGGCTGGTTAAAGAAATTCACCGCAAAAACGACTTCTCCCTGCTTGAGGCTAAAACGCAGGCGATTGCGCTTGAAACCATAATACTGGACACTAGCAGGAGTCACGACTTGACCAGAAAGAACCGCCTTCTCACCGTCTTCTAGCTCCAGCACCTGCTTGGTTTTGAAGTCTTCATAACGGAAAGGAAAGTAGAGCAAGAGGTCTTGCAAGTTTTCAATTCCTAGTTTGGCGTATTTTTCTGCTGACTTTGGTCCCACACCAGGTAAGACATGCAAGGGTTGATGTAGATTCATGCTCCACTCCTTTCTTTTCTAATAATATTCTCTCGGAATGCGGTCGCTGAGAAGACAAACCACCTCATAGTTAATGCTTCCACGGTAGACTGCTACCTGAGTCGCTGTGATTTCCTTATCTCCGTCGGAGCCAATCAAGGTTACCTTTGTTCCTAAGGGATAAAGCTTAGGCAGACGAATGGTGATTTGGTCCATCGAAACCCTGCCGACGATTGGGCAAGTTTGGCCATCTACCAAGACAGAAAAATTCTGCATGTCACGTGTCCAACCATCCGCATAGCCAATCGGCACGGTCGCGATGACTTGCTCGCTGTCCGCCTGATAGGTGGCTCCATAGCCCATGCAAGCTCCAGCTGAAACTGTCTTGACATGAACCAGGGCAGATTCCAAGGTCAAGGCTGGTTTCAAGTCATAAGGTAAGTCCAAAACCTCTCCGCTAGGGTTAAGACCATACATAGCATCTCCCATACGGACCGCATTGAAAATAGTCTCTGCATGCCAAAGGGTCGTTGCAGAATTGCTAGCATGAACCAAGTCTGGAAGACCTTTCATACTAGCTAAAATAGTTTTAAACCGTTCTAACTGGGCATTAAAGTAGTCATCTGATTTCTCGTCTGCAGTAGCAAAGTGGGTAAAAATCCCTTCAACACGAGCACCATGTTGTTGGAGCAAATCTTGAGCCTGCTCGGCTTCACTAGCCTCTCGAAAACCAATCCGTCCCATTCCTGAGTCAATCTTGAGGTGAACTGTCAATCCAGTTAGGTCTTCTTCCTTATCTAAGAGTGCTTGAATCCACTCCAGTCCAGCCACAGTCAAGGTGATGTCATATTCTTTAGCTAGAGCAACAACTTCTAGCTCAGAAACTCCTAAAATGAGGATTGGCTTGCTGAGTCCAGCTTGTCTGAGTTCAACGGCTTCATCAATATTGGAAACGCAAAAACCGTCTACATCTTCTTGGATTGCCTTGGCAACAGCTACTGCCCCATGCCCATAGGCATTGGCTTTGACCACTGCCCACTTGAGTGTCCCCTCAGGGATATGAGCCCCCATTTGCTGAATATTGTGTCGAATAGCTCCCAGATGAATCAGAGCCTTGGTTGGTCTATGTGGACTAGCTTTCATGATTTTCCTCCAAAATGACACTGGCTGTCACAAACTGATCTGTATGGCTGATAGAAAGCCAAATCTTTCCTGAAAATGGTGCCTGACTAAAATAAGGTGCCCCGCGTTCATTATTCAAGACTTCCAAATCCTGAAAACCAAGCTTGCCAATGCCCGTCCCCAGAGCCTTGGAAAAGGCCTCCTTAGCCGACCAGCGACCAGCCAAATATTCAATCTGCCTGCGCCCTTTAAGACTGTTAAACCGTTCCATTTCCTTAGCGGTCAGCACGCGCTTAGCAAATCCTTCATGTCGTGTAACTGCACTTTCTATCGAAGCCAATTCTTCGATGTCAATTCCGTGTCCAACTATCATTCTCATCAAAAGGAGTTGAGATTCCCCAACTCCATCCTTTTCACTTATTTTGTCAAGGTAGCGTAAATCTCTTCTACCAAGGCCTCTGTATTTTCCCAACCTAGGCAAGGGTCAGTAATAGAGCAACCAAAGACCTCTGGTTGGTTTTGGCGACCATCTGCTAGGTAAGATTCAATCATAAAGCCTCGAACTGTCTTTTTGATTTTCTCATTCCAATCACGATTTTGCAAGGTCTGACGAACAATTCGAATCTGCTCCATATATTGCTTGCCGGAGTTATCATGGTTGGTGTCGATGAGGATAAAGGGATTTTCAAGTCCCATAGTTTCATAGCGTTCAATGGCTTGGAGTAGGTTTTCATAGTAGTAATTCGGCATATAATTGCCATACTCGTTAACTGCTCCACGGAGGATGACATGGGATAAAGGATTACCTGAAGTCTCAACTTCCTGCCCATGATAAAGGAAGGTTTGCTTGTTTTGAGCAGCATAGATGGCGTTAAACATAACACCCAAATTTCCAGAGGTTGGATTTTTCATCCCTACTGGTGCATCAATCCCAGAAGCCACAAAGCGGTGCTCTTGGTCTTCCACAGAACGAGCGCCAACGGCATGATAGCTGACCAAGTCATCCACCAAGATTAGATTTGACGGATAAAGCATCTCATCTGCCGTCGTCAAACCAGTCTCTGTAATCACGCGGTAGTGCAACTGGCGCACAGCCTGCAAACCGTTAATCAGGCTTGGAGCCTTAGAAGTATCTGGCTGGTGCACCAAGCCCTTATAGCCGTCTCCATTGGTACGAGGCTTAGCAGTATACACGCGCATAACCATGAAAATCTTGTCCGCTACCTTCTTTTGCAAGGCGGATAAACGGCGAGCATATTCCAAGACCGCCTCTTCATTATCAGAAGAGCAAGGACCAATCACCAAGAGGATACGGTCATCTTCCCCTGAAATAATGTCTGCCAATTCTCTATCACGGCTTTCCTTGAGTCTCAAGGCTTCCGCAGACAATTGGGTTTCAGCCTTGATGACTTCCATATCGATTTCTTGACCTTTTTCACTAAATGCCATCTTATTCTCCTAACGTTTTGTAAATTTCTCTGACAAGAGCTTCTGTGTTATCCCAACCCAGGCAAGGGTCTGTGATAGACTTACCAAATACTTCTGGCTCATTTTGTCGACCATCTTCCAGATAAGACTCAATCATAAAACCACGAACGAACTGCTTGATTTTTTCATTCCAAGCACGGTTAATCAAGGTCTGGCGGACAATTCGAATCTGATCCATGTATTGCTTACCAGAGTTGTCATGATTGGTATCAATGATGATAAAAGGATTTTCCAAGCTCATTTTCTCATACTGGGCAATGGTATCAATTAAATTGTCATAATAGTAGTTGGGAATATTTTTTCCATACTCATTAAGAGCACCACGAAGAATAGCGTGCGAAAGCGGGTTCCCAGTTGTTTCCACTTCTTTTCCTAGGAAAAGGAAACTTTGTTTGTTTTGAGCAGCATAAATCCCATTAAACATGACATTGAGATTTCCAGAGGTTGGATTTTTAAAACCAGTAGAAAATCCTGCCCCACTTGCCACAAAGCGGTGTTGCTGGTCTTCAACTGAACGGGCACCAACCGCCATATAAGAAATCAAATCATCTACAAGCGGCAGATTTTCAGGATAAAGCATTTCATCAGCTGTTGTCATACCGGTTTCCGTGATGACACGATAATGAAGATGGCGAACAGCCTTAATTCCATTGATAAGACTAGGCGCTTCTGTCGCGTTAGGCTGGTGAATCAAGCCCTTATAGCCATCTCCGTTGGTACGCGGTTTAGCAGTGTAAACACGCATAACCATAAAGATACGGTCTGCTACTTCTTCTTGCAAAGCTGCCAAACGCTTAGCGTACTCAAGGACAGCTTCTTCATTATCAGATGAGCATGGCCCAATTACCAAGAGAATTCGCTGGTCTTCTCCACGTATAATGGCTTCTAGCTCTTGATCGCGCTGTGATTTTCTCTCCAAAGCTTGACCTTCTAATTTTGATAAGGCACGAACTTCTTCAATATTAATTTTAGGACTTTTTGCTGTAAATACCATAACTCATCTCCTTATAAATCAAACGGATACCAAGTAAAAATTTACTTTTCACAAGGTATCCGCCTCTAAACTATCTCATTTTATTGTCTTTTACCGTGACAGTTTTTAAACTTCTTACCAGAACCACATGGGCAAAGTTCATTCCGTCCAATCTGGCTCAAATCCAAATCTTCAGGCATATTTGCTTGGTGGGCAGCGATATTGCGAGTCGCTGTTGTACTGATATGGTGTTCTGCCTGTGGTCTTTCTTGTTCATGAATTTGTGCTTTCATCATCAAGCGTGTCACATCAAACTCAATCGAACCAATCATGTCATTAAACATACGGAAACCTTCTGCCTGATACTCAACAACAGGATTGTTCTGAGCATAGCCACGAAGTCCAACCGCGTTACGTAATTGATCGAGGGCATCGATATGATCTGTCCACTTGTTATCTACCACTCGTAGAATCAAGACTTTTTGGAACTCTTTAACTGCTTCTTCATCACGTAGTTTTGAAACCTGACTATCGTAAACCTTCAAGGCACGTTGGAAAAGCTCTTCCTTAATAGCCTTATCAGACAAGCCTGACAAGTCTTCTATCGTAATAGAATCTTCAGGAAGCAAGTTGTACTTAGCAAAGTTCAAAATCGCTTCTAGTTTTTCATCTTGTTTGGCACGCGCATGACCATCAACGACACGTTCAATCGTGCGTTTAATCATAGACTGAATTTCAGGTGCCAAGTCACGATCTGCAGTGATAACGTCGTAACGTTGAGCGTAAATAATTTCACGTTGCTCACGCATGACGTCATCGTATTGAAGGACTTGTTTACGGGTATCGTAGTTATTTCCTTCGACACGTTTTTGTGCTGCTTCAACCTGACGTGTCAACATACGAGACTCAATCGCCTCTTCAGACATGTTGAGACGTTCAAAGATTCCCTTCAAGCGTTCAGAACCAAAACGTTTCATCAAATCATCTTCAAGAGATAGGTAGAATTGTGACTCACCTGGATCACCTTGACGACCTGAACGTCCACGAAGCTGGTTATCGATACGACGGCTTTCATGACGCTCTGTACCAATAACACACAGTCCACCTAATTCGCGAACCCCTTCACCAAGCTTGATGTCGGTACCACGACCGGCCATGTTGGTTGCGATAGTAACGGCACCACGTTGACCAGCATTCATGATAATTTGGGCTTCTTTATAGTGGTTCTTAGCATTCAAGACTTCGTGAGGAACACCAGCTGCGACTAATTTCTTAGAAATATAGTCACTGGTTTCAACCGCTACTGTACCAACCAAGACAGGCTGACCTTTTTGGTAACGGGCCTTAACATCTTCGACAACCGCCTTAAACTTAGCCTCGATACTTGCATAAAGTAGGTCTGAGTGGTCAATACGTTGAACAGGACGGTTTGTTGGGATTGGAATAACACGAATGTTGTAGATTTCACGGAATTCTTCTTCCTCAGTCTTACCTGTACCTGTCATACCAGACAATTTCTTGTACATACGGAAAAGGTTTTGGTAAGTGATTGAGGCAGATGTCTTGGTTTCATCCTGAATTGGCACACCTTCTTTAGCTTCAATAGCTTGGTGCAATCCATCAGAATAACGACGACCTTCCATGGTACGACCTGTAAATTGGTCGACAATCAAGATTTCTTGCTCTTCGCTCACCACATAGTCAATATCGAGAAGCATGATGTAGTTAGCACGAAGGGCATTATCGATAAAGTGAGTCAGAGCTACGTTTTCGATGTCATAGAGGTTTTCAAGCTTGAAGTAGCTTTCAGCCTTGTCAATCCCTGAATCAGACAAACCAATAGTCTTAGACTGCACATCGATGATGTAGTCGTCTTTGTCCAAAGATTTTACATAGTGGTCTGCCATATGGTAGAGCTGACTAGTTTCAACTGCGTTAGCACCTGATACAATCAATGGTGTACGAGCCTCGTCAATCAAGATAGAGTCAACCTCATCGACCAAGGCATAGTTGAGCGGACGTTGTACCATGTTTTCAGCGCGAACGACCATGTTGTCACGAAGGTAGTCAAATCCGATTTCTGAGTTGGTTGAGTAAGTAATATCACACTCATAGGCTTCTTTTTTCTCCATTGGAGATTTGGCAGCCAAGTTAATCCCTACTGACAAACCAAGCCATGAGTACAATTCACCCATCTCAGTCGCATCACGTTCTGACAAGTATTCATTGACCGTAACTACGTGAACCCCTTTACCTGAAAGGGCATTGAGGTATACGGGCATAGTCGCAGTCAAGGTTTTCCCTTCCCCTGTACGCATTTCTGGCACGTCACCATGGTGAAGAACGATTCCCCCCATGACCTGAACCTTATATGGGAAGAGACCTAGGACACGTTTGGCACCCTCACGGACAACCGCAAATGCTTCATAAAGCAATGAATCCAGCGATTCTCCATTTTGATAACGTTCTTTAAATTCAACTGTTTTTGCTTTTAGTTGGTCATCTGTCAAAGCAGCCATTTGGTCTTCGTATTTGAAAACCTTGTCAGCCATCTTTTCCAGACGACGGATTTCTCCTTTATCATTTTCGATAATTGTTTTTAAAATATTAGCCATGTTTTTCCTTACTTTAAATTCCGAATATTTTAGAATGTTCTTTTAATTTTAGCACAATTACTGATTATTTTCAAGGAAGAATCCCCATTTTGAAAAGGAAAAAGAGGCTAGTTTCCAAGCTAACCTCTCTGACTTTTATGATGCTTTAATTGCCAACAAAAATCGGCAAAATCGCAAATAGGATAAATAGATTTATCCAAAGAGAAAAACAGCAGATCAATCCAAAAACAAAGAGACTGACTTTCTTGGACAGCAAGGCCATCAAAATCGACAGAATTCCAAAAACTAGCAAGACTTTCTGTATGCTGAAGAGGTCAATCTTCCCCCCCAGAATCGGACTGCCCCAAGGAAGAAAGAAGAAAGCAATCCAGATCAACAGAACTAAACCAATATAGACCTTAGAATAGCGTGTAATAAATGATTTTAGATGTGCCATAAGCTACCTCCTAGGATTGTATATCCTTTATATATTGTATATGTCCGTTTTCGACAACTAATACATCTGTACAAAGATCTGAAATATCTTCCGATATGTGTGACGTCAGGATAACCAGACTATTTTCTTTTTTCAGGTAAGATAAAATGACCTGTTTGGTTAACCTCACACTCTTCTCATCTAAAGCATTCATAGGTTCATCGAGAAAGAGTATAGATGGTTCGGCAATAAAGGCTTGAATCAAGGCCATTTTTTGTTTCGTTCCTAAGGATAAATGACGGTACTCAACGTCTTCAAATTCCTGTAAATCATAATATTGGATCCAATCGGCAATTCTTTTTTCCGTAACTTTAGATGAAAAACACCTTAACAATTCCAAATTTTCTCTAAGGGATAAATGAGATAAAAACTCGACTTTTTCAATTAAAACCCCTGCATCCTGAATATAATGATTTTTTATCCCATAGACTTCCCCATCTTGAAGAACTTTTCCTTTATCAAGCTTAATATAACCAGCAAGTATCTTTAAAAGAACTGTCTTACCAGATCCATTATCACCTTTAAGACCATAAATATTTCCTGATTGAAAGACCAGATTCAACTCATTTAAAATAGGTCTTTTCCCATAAATTTTCTGTCCATTTATAATTTCAAGTCTCATCGTTTATCCTTTCTTAAATTTCTCTTCCAAGCGACTAACAATCAACATAACTAATAAACTTAAGAGTACTAAATACACTGTTACAATATGATCCATCATCCATTCTTGTCCCACAAATGCTAAAAAATAGAGAAAAAAGGAAAAACCAGCGCCCGCACTAATAAGTGCTATCAGATAAGACAGTAGTAAGTACAAGATCATTAACTGAGCAAGTAAAAAGAAAAGTGCGACTGTTTTGAAATGAATTCCTAGAGGAAGTAAACCAAGGAACCAGACAAATAAATCTTGAATAAAAAATTTAGAGATGACAACCAATCGTTTCCTTGTATAATCGAAAAAGGAGGTTGATTGATAGCGGATCAAGTGATGGTAATGGTCTGCCAAATCAGTTTCAAGTAAAATGACAGAGAGCCATCCTACCATGAAAAGCGAAAGATTTAACAAGAGTTTGGGGATTTCTAAATTCGCTTCAGAATAGTCATTATAGGAAAAGATTGAAATCAATTCCCTCTTGAAAAAGAGAAAAACATCCTGCTTTTGAACCGCTATTGACAATAGATAGTTAATCAAAATCATCATCAGAACTATACGAAGTAGTAAAACGATCTTTCTCTTTAGCCAAATATTGTTAAAGTTCTTAAACATTATCTTCATATTTTTTAAGTACCATATAGGGGACAATATAAAGGATATAAGGAGTAAAGAGTCTCATCAAACTTACATCCCCATAGCTAGCTTGCATCAAACTCGTCATAGGAACCATATAGTATGGCAAGATACTATAGAGCATCATAGAACCAAGCCATAGAAACATCAAATAGGCAATTGCCGAACGAGTCACATTCCCTAAATAATCAACTATTTTAAAAAAATAGACTGCATTGATGAAAATACCGATTAGTAGGACAGAAGTAAAGAACAAATAGCTTGTTATCTCTCCATCTAGGAGTCTTTGTAAACTACTCCCATCAGAAAATAGAGAATTCCATTCAAGAGGAGAAAAAGTCCCAAAGAAATAAGTTAAAATTGCAATTATCAGCACAGTCACTAAATATATCACACAAGGGATACTTGCAACTTGTAAAGTCAACTTTCTTTTTAACCCTTGATAACTCACTTCTCTTCCAATACTCAATCGTAAAACTTTATTTTTCAGCTCAATATATTGAAAACCTAGCAAAACAATGATGATTGGAATAATAAATGATTGATAAAAACCTAGATTGAACTGGAGAATACGAAAATCTAATGCTGATTTTAATAAGTCATTTTTAATTGCTTGTCCATCGAATTTAGCTAGATCGGGCGCATGAATATCAAAAAAGAAATAAGTCATCAAAACATCACGATAAACCAAAGCAAGAAAAAGCAAAGTAAGCAAGACATAAACAAATTTATGCCTTGCCAAAGTTAAGAGAGGAATCTTCATAAATTATACCTACTTTACGAATTAATTTGGTGACCAACTACCTGAAATGGCAGCTGATAAATCCCACCAATTTTGTCTTGCCATATCTGCTGCATAAACATAGCCAACCGTTGCCCAATTACCATGAGTTGAACGAGTACCACAGGTTGTTAACGATTCTCCACTACGAGCTTCTCCATTAGAATTTACTATACGATGCTTAACAGTCATGGGATGTAAATTTCTACAAGGATTTAAGTTCATGATATATTCCGCACCTTCATTTTCTTTGGTCAAATAACCTGTTCTCTTATAACTGGTAGTAATAACAAAATTACTAAAAGCACCTATCTGATTTGCTTCTACGAAAGTAGTTCCAACAGCACTTATCATTAAAACAGGAATAACCATTTTCAATAATTTTTTAGTTTTCATTTTTTCTGTTTCCTTTCATTTTTTATTCAAGAAGATTCCTTATAACTTCTATTTTAAATATAGACTTATTCTAAACGATGGTATATCATACAAATTCCTCCTTTACTTAATTATGTATGGACTCTAATTTCTTTATCCCCAAAACCACGTTTCAAACCAGATAAGTTGAATCCAACTCCAAATCAAAGATATAATAAATCCAGAGTTTTTCGGTAAATTCTTCAAATATTTTTTAAAGCCCATGACTTTTTCCCTCCTTTTTGATATAATAATACCACCTTTTTCTACGTTTTTTATAAATGTAGAAAATATTCACATTTACCTAGGAGGAACAATATGAGATGGGATTATGGACAAATTTTTAAAGAAATTCGAAAGTCAAAAGGATTGACCCAACAAGATGTATGTGGACAAGTCATACATCGAACAACTCTAACAAATATTGAACACGGTAAAGTTATTCCCAGTTTTGAAAACATGGTATTTCTTCTTGAACAAATTGATATGAGCTTAGCAGAATTCAAGTATATATGCAACGAATACCATCCTAGTGAAAGGCGAGATATTATTGTAGAGAGCCAAAATCCGTCTACTTTTCAAGATACTAGAAAAATGGTTGAACTCACTGAGAAGTGTCAAAAATATCTTAAGACACATCACGATGTTCCTATTCAAAATATCTATCGTCATACAAAAATTGTCACAGAGTTACGAACTAAAGGATTCAAAAACAACCACGTCTTGAAAGATTTGTATGAAGAAATTTGGGACTATCTTGAACCTATAGATACATGGTACATTAGTGATTTGAAATTACTTGGAACCATTCTCTTTTTCTTTCCTTCTGAAAATCTTCCCCTTCTTATTGATAGAATTATGAAAACCATCGAGAAATATAAATACTTCCGAGAAACAAAAGTATTTTTATCATCTTTTTTAGCCAATCTCTCCACTGTATATTTTCAACATCATTTATTCAAAGAATGTGAAACAATCACCCTACAACTTTTGGTATTAGCAGAAGAATTAAAAATATACGATATTCTTGGATTTTCTCAAGTACGCTTGGGAATACTACAACATAACTCCGATTTGATTGATAAAGGAATAACCTTATTACGACTAACCAAAGAAGAGTCATTAGTTAAAATACTCGAAAAAGAAATTAATGATTTTTCAAACCTATAATTTATAATAATTCTTATCGTTTTATTGTAGTAGATTGGAATAGAATGTGAACGAATCAATCAGGGGATCTAAAGCATTTTATACCAATGTTTTATAAGTTGTATTGTATTATTCCATATTCAATCCACTATACAAGACGAACACTTCTCTCAGGTTTCACGATTAAAATAAAAACGACTGTATCTATAGCTCCATAAACAAATCATAGATACAGTCATTTTTTAGTTCCTACACCTTCCTTTATTCACGCCTTTAGACTTCCCTAGTTCTCGTCTCAAGCGAAGCATTTTTTTGAAACAGAAATAAGTTAACCTATTCAGACCAATAGCTAGCAGAATAAAAAGAAACCAAATGCCCCATAACTTGATATCTGTCAAATTTCTCAAGACGATATTGAAAAACAGAACTGAAACAACTGCCCAAGCAAGGCTAAAAAGAGCATAGAGGGGAATGTAAAACCAGTAAAAATAGTAAAAAATTGGGAAAAATTTACTTTCTCTATTATCCTTTTCAATCCAGCTGAAAAAGTAAAACCAGGGAAATAAGATTATAAATTTAAACAAATGTTTCATCGACACCTCCTTTTTGATAGCGTTTTCTATTATTTTATTATATCAAAAAAATCTGGAAATGTCATTCCAGATTCTACTTTTTTATTTACGCTTTCTTGCGATGAGATGGATTGGAGTTCCCTCAAAGACAAAGGCCTTGCGGATTTGATTTTCCAAGAAACGCAGGTAAGAGAAGTGCATGAGTTCTTCTTCATTGACAAAGATGACAAAGGTTGGTGGCTTGGTTGCTACTTGGGTTGCGTAGAAAATCTTGAGGCGTTTTCCTTTGTCTGTCGGTGTTGGATTGATAGCAATGGCATCCATAATGACATCGTTCAAGACCGCTGAAGGAATACGGGTGTTTTGACTTTCACTGATTTGCTTAATCATCTCAGGCAATTTGTGGAGACGCTGCTTGGTCAGAGCAGAGACAAAGACAATCGGAGCATAAGGTAGATATTGGAACTGCTCACGGATATCTTCTTCCCATTTCTTCATGGTGTGGTTGTCTTTCTCAAGAGTATCCCACTTATTGACCACGATAATCATCCCTTTACCGGCTTCGTGGGCAAAACCTGCGATACGCTTGTCGTATTCACGGATACCTTCTTCGGCATTGAGGACCATCAAGACTACGTCAGAACGGTCAATGGCACGCATGGCACGCATGACAGAGTATTTCTCCGTATTTTCATAAACTTTACCAGACTTACGCATACCAGCTGTGTCAATCATGGTAAACTCTTGTCCATCCGTATCTGTAAAGTGGGTATCAATGGCATCACGTGTTGTTCCAGCTACTGGACTGGCAATCACGCGGTCTTCTCCCAAAATAGCGTTGATCAAACTTGATTTTCCAACGTTAGGACGGCCAATCAAGCTAAATTTAATGACATCTGGATTTTCTTCTTCGACTTCATGTGGTAGATTTTCCACGATGGCATCGAGCACATCACCTGTTCCAATACCGTGTACAGACGAGATTGGCAGAGGTTCACCCAATCCAAGCGCATAGAAATCAAAAATATCATTTCGCATCTCAGGGTTGTCAACCTTGTTAACCGCAAGGATAACAGGTTTATGGGTCTTATAGAGTTTGCGGGCCACGTATTCATCCGCATCCGTAATTCCTTCTTTCCCAGACACCACAAAGACGATGACATCGGCTTCTTCCATTGCAATTTCTGCCTGGTGCTTGATTTGTTCCATGAAGGGAGCATCGACATCGTCAATTCCTCCTGTATCAATCATACTAAAGGAACGATTGAGCCACTCACCCGTTGCATAGATACGGTCACGTGTCACACCCTCGACATCTTCTACGATTGAGATTCGCTCACCAGCGATCCGATTAAATAGGGTTGATTTCCCAACATTGGGACGTCCCACAATGGCAATAGTTGGTAAGGCCATGTTTTCTCACTTTCTACAATAACTTTTTCTGTTCTAGATTCTTCCGAGTTGAACTAGGTTCGGCTTGACCAAACTGCTCAGCCAAACGTTGACTCCAAGAGGTCGTCGCACGCGCACCAGCATAGTCTGCCTGAACTATGTCATAGTCCAAAATCGCTGCTACGGGCTGTTCTTGGTATTCTTCTTCAAAAACTACTTGGTTCAAAGGCAGTCTTGGTTTGACATCATGTTGTTGATTTGGCACACCGAGGGCAATCCCAAAAACGGGGTAGGTATAGTCAGGCAAATTAAAAAGCTCTGCCACTTCTTCCGACTTGTAACGGACCAAACCGATAATCACACCACCATATCCCAGACTCTCAGCCGCAAGCAAGGTATTTTGTCCAGCAAGCGCAGCATCCACAGATGTGATGAGGAGACCTTCCACTCCTTGAGGTTGGAAAGTGTCCGTATGAAGGTTTGCTCCCTTTTCAGCTCTGTTCAAGTCGCCAACAAAAAGTAGGAAAGCAGCTGACTGGCGAATGGCTTCCTGAGGAACCAATTCATATAAGGCATCTTTCTTCTCTTGACTGCGTACAAGAATCACAGAGTAAGATTGGAAATTTTTCCAAGATGATGCCATCTGGGCTGCTGTCAAAATCTCATTTAAGTCTACTTGGGGAATTTCTTGCTCTTTAAACCTGCGCACTGAAGTATGAGCCTTCATCAATTTAATGGTTTCTGTCATCGACGGTTTACTCCTTCTAAACGAGTCTCCTCAGCCAAATAACGGATGCGTTCCATGACGCGTCTGGCTTCCCAGGTTTCGTCATTTCCATGTTTCCCTTTAGCGAAATGCTGCTCCAATTCTTCAAAGTTGAAGTTAGAGGTGAAAAAGGTCGGTAAATTTTCCTGCATCCGATATTGGAGAATGACCTGCAGGATTTCATCACGCACCCAAGCGGTGGATTGCTCGGCACCAATATCATCTAAAATCAGGACTTCAGAAAGCTTAATCTCATCCACTAAGGTCTTAACATTGCCATCACCGATAGCATTTTTGACATCAATGACAAAGCTAGGATAGTGGAGGAGAGTTGATGAAACACCACGTTTTTCTGATAAATCATGGGCTAAGGCAGCCACCATGAAACTTTTACCCACACCAAAGTCTCCATACAAGTAAAGACCTTTTCGAATAGCTGGATATTGCTCTACGAAGGCTAATAGCTTTTCAAAAACTGGCAAGCGCCCCAAATCATCCAAGTCAACTTGAGCCAAACTAGCTTGCTTGAGACTGGCTGGCAGATTGATTAACTTGAGGCGGTTCTTAATAGCCGCTTCTTTTTCCGCTGCGATTAGTTCAGGAGTTTCTTCATAAGAAACGTCCGCATAACCATGATTCATAACCAAAATCGGCTTGTAGCCTTTGGCAATATAATCCGTATCCCCACGGAGAAACTTGTCACGCTCGGTAATGTACTGATTAAACTTGGAGATACTGCGATTCAATTCCTCTGGAGTCAGGGATTCTTGCTGGATAAAGGCCGCAACATCAGGGTCCTTCATGATTTTCTGGACCAAATCTTGATAATGAAAACGGCTAGGTTGACGTTTGAGTACGTCTCCGACACTTTCCATCTAATCTCCTCCTTTTTCTAATCGAGCTAATAGTTCTTGTTTCTTACGTTCTAGTTCCAGACGAGTTTCCTCGCTGGTTTCATTTTTATAATCTGGATTGCTCCACTTGGGTACATTGGACTTGGTAGGACTGGGTTTACTGCTTTTTTGAGCCTGATTCTTCTGTCCTCGCTCACGGATGCGCAAAACCGCCTCTTCTGCCGAATGAATCTTTTGATAGGCATAGTCATTGGCTACCTTCATGGCATATTTCTCGTTGATGTTTGCCGAATCCACCTTATTAAAGGTCAATAAGAGAATGATATTGATGACTTCATCCAGCAAGCCCAAGCTAGCCATCTGTTGCAAGAGTTCTCTTTCTGTTTGGGTAATGGTTCCCTTGCGTGTTTGCTTGATTTCTGCCAAGAACTGCAGGGCAGTCTTACTTTTAGCCTCTTTGATAATGGTTGCTTCCTTAGGACTAAAGTCAGAGGAAACAGATTTTTGAGCGATTTTTTCCCGCATGCGTTTGGTTGAAATAACCTGGGAAACAGCTGTTGACTTGGCCAATTGATAGGTCTCAAACCAAGTCCATTTCTTCTCCTCAGCAATGGCAAAGAGGTTTAAGACATCGGACTGCTCATCCGCAAAGCGAAGACCATCTCGAGCCATAAGCTGACGAAAATGATCCAAGTCAAAATCGTTGGCCACTTTCTTCTTGAGACCAAGGTCTTCTTGATTTCCTAGTTCTGCCAAGTCTGGAAAGACTTGATTGAGTGAGACAGGTCTTTCTTCTCCCTCAGCACTCTCAACTTTCAAATCCTCCACAGCTGTATCACCAATCTTTTTTTCCAAGAGTCTACGATAAACAGGGTGTTCCAAAAAATCCTGACTCGAAAGAGGAGCATGGAGGGCTAGCTGATAAACATCCCCCTTTTGATAGAGGGTCAAGAGATTAAAAGCAGATAGGATTTTCAGAGATTTTATCAGTCTATCCATCCCAAAGTTGAGATGGTTGAGAATACTTGAAAAGAGGTATTCCTTTCTGCCATTATCCCAAAAACTGATTGTATAAAGATAAAGGCTCAGTGCCTCCTGACCGATAATCGGGAGGTAGCACTGTACCAGAGATGAGGTATCTTGCGACACCCGATTATTCTTTAGATAAGAAAAACGGTCAATTGGCTTCATTTATCTTTCCTTTTTCTTTTTAGAGGACTGGGTGATTTGTTGGAGCAAGCTCTCTAACTCACTGACATCCTTAAAACTACGATAGACACTGGCAAAACGCACATAGGTAATCTCATCCAACTCAGCCAACTCCTCCATGACGAGTGAACCAATGTCCTCACTTTGAATTTCGTTTTCATTTCGACCACGGAGTTTCTGTTCGATACGATTGACTACCATGTTGATTTCATCACTTGACACAGGACGTTTCTGGGCTGAGCGGATAATCCCATTAAAGATTTTATCTCTGGAGAATTGTTCTCGTGTGCCATCTTTTTTAACAACCACTAAGGTTCTTTCTTCTACTCGTTCGTAGGTTGTAAAACGGTGCTGGCATTCGTCGCACTCACGTCTTCTACGAATAGTGTTCCCTTCTTCTGCTTGGCGACTATCGATAACACTTGACTTGGTAGCCCCACATTTTGGACAACGCATCCTTTCCCTCCTTATCGTTTTCTTTTCATTATACCATTTTTTAAACGATTCCCAAAACAATTCTTCTTTTTGCTTGACAAGTTTTTTGTTTTGTTGTATTATTTAATTAAGACAAAAAGATAAAAGAAAGGAGACCAAGATGTCCTGGACATTTGACAACAAAAAACCCATCTATTTACAGATTATGGAGAAAATCAAGCTTCAGATTGTTTCCCATACACTGGAAGCCAATCAACAACTTCCAACCGTGAGAGAGCTAGCGAGCGAGGCCGGTGTCAATCCCAACACCATCCAAAGAGCCTTGTCAGACCTTGAACGAGAAGGATTTGTCTACAGCAAGCGAACAACTGGACGATTTGTAACTGAGGATAAGGAACTGATCGCCCAATCACGCAAACAATTATCGGAAGAAGAATTGGAACACTTCGTTTCCTCCATGACCCATTTTGGCTATGAAAAAGAAGAACTACCAGGCGTAGTCGGCGATTATATTAAAGGAGTTTAAGCCTATGTCATTACTAGCATTTGAAAATGTATCCAAATCATATGGAGCAACACCAGCCCTTGAAAATGTTTCCCTTGAGATCCCAGCTGGAAAAATTGTTGGTCTCCTTGGCCCAAACGGCTCAGGGAAAACAACCTTGATTAAACTAATCAATGGCCTCTTACAACCAGATCAAGGACGTGTCCTGATCAACGACATGGATCCAAGCCCAGCAACCAAGGCCATCGTAGCTTATTTGCCGGATACAACCTATCTTAATGAACAAATGAAGGTCAAAGAAGCCCTAACCTACTTCAAGACCTTCTATAAAGATTTCAATCTTGAACGCGCCCATCATCTACTTGCAGACCTTGGTATTGATGAAAATAGTCGTCTCAAGAAACTATCAAAAGGTAACAAAGAAAAGGTACAACTGATTTTGGTTATGAGCCGTGATGCCCGTCTCTACGTTTTAGACGAACCCATTGGTGGGGTGGATCCAGCAGCCCGTGATTATATCCTCAATACCATTATCAACAACTACTCCCCAACTTCTACCGTTTTGATTTCTACCCACTTGATTTCAGATATCGAGCCAATCTTGGATGAAATTGTCTTCCTCAAAGACGGAAAAGTCGTTCGTCAAGGCAATGTAGACGATATTCGCTATGAGTCAGGTGAATCCATTGATCAACTCTTCCGTCAGGAATTTAAGGCCTAAACAAAGGAGATTATTTATGTTTTGGAATTTAGTTCGCTATGAATTTAAAAATGTTAACAAGTGGTATTTAGCCCTCTACGCTGCCGTGCTAGTCCTTTCTACCCTTATCGGGATACAAGCACAGACCTATAACAATCTGCCTGTCAAAGAAAGTCAACCTACTATGCTACTTTTTCTAGCCCTCGTCTTTGGTGGCTTGATGATTACACTTGGGATTTCAACTCTTTTCTTAATCATTAAACGCTTTAAAGGTAGTGTCTATGACCGACAAGGCTATCTGACTTTGACCTTGCCAGTTTCTGAACACCATATCATCACAACCAAACTAATCGGTGCCTTTATCTGGTCGTTGATTAGCACTGCTGTCTTACTCCTATGTATCTATATTATCTTATTGTCAACAAATTCTGATGAAGTTCAACTGTCTATTCTTCTATCATTTGTTGGAGAACATTTTACCGGCTTTGGTCTTACTGTCTTATCCTTCCTGCTTAGTACAATTTCATTTATCCTCTGCATTTACTTGGCCATTTCCATCGGACAACTTTTCAACGAATACCGTACAGCACTCGCTGTTGCAGCCTACATTGGTATCCGAATCGTCATTGGAATTATAGAAGTCTTCTTCAATACCAGTACTAACTTCTATGTCAATTCACTTGCAGGATTTAATGATAATTTCTATATGGGAGCAAGCGTAGGCATTGTTGAAGAACTCATATTCATAGCTATCTTTTACCTCGGAACCTACTATATTTTGAGAAATAAGGTTAATTTGCAATAATTTTAAAATCAAATAAGAAAAACACAGAAAGTCAAATTAATAAAAAATTGATTTTCTGTGTTTTTTAGATTATTGCTAACTAATTTTGGTTTTAGCCAACACCAATAACAATTATTGACTCTAGAATACATAGAATCATGGTTATAATCATCTTTTTATTCATATAAACAACCTCACTTTCTTTTTTATATATGATATAATATTTTGAAAACATACTAAAAAATTTCCATATAAGCAATTGAGGTGACAGAAATGAAAAATTACGGAAAAATTTTTAAACAATTTAGAGAATCACGTGGATTAACATTAAAAGATGTTGCAAAACATGGTCTATCTACATCACATATTTCTAGATTTGAAAGAGAAAATTCTGATCTGACGATTGGTAAATTTATGCAAGCATTAGATGCTATTAATATGCCTGTTGAAGAATTTATGTATGCTGCAAATGACTTTCATCGGGATGAAATAAATGAATTATTAGAGCAAATTCGACTTCTAAGCTCTAAAAGAGATATTTCAGGAATGGAAAAACTACTTATTTCTCAACTTGAAAAGACTACAAAAAGAGAGAAATTCTATACTCTGAATACCATTCTAGTAAAAATTCGCTTACAAGATTTGTCAGAAAAAATCTATTACCATGAATCTGATATTAAATATCTATCTGACTATCTTTTTTCTGTGGAATACTGGGGATGCTATGAATTACTTTTGTTTATGAATACTATAGATGTATTATCTCACCCTACTATGATGTGCTTATCAAGAGAAATGTGTCAACGTTCCGAATTCTACAGAGATTTACCACATTATCGTAGATTGCTTGCCACCATGTTACTAAATGGATATATCACGTGTATAGAAAGAGAGGAATTTTTAGATTCTTTATATTTTAAAAAGCAACTAAAACATTGTTATTTTACAGAAACTGAGATATATGAAAAATTAGTTTTTCACTATGCCGAAAACTTATATACTTTAAAAAAAGACAAAAATAAACGTTCTGTTTTAGAAATGAGAAAGTGCATAGCAACAATGAAGTTAGTCCACAGCGATAGCTTAGCAAAAAAATTTGAAAAACATTTAGCAAAGGTAATAGAAGAACTGAAATAATTTTCTTATATGGGAAAATTTTTAATTATTATTTCAAAAAGAGTATCATTAAATCATCAAATTAAGGAGGTGAAAATATGAGAACAGTGCAAATTATTGACCTTGAAGATCTATTAGATACAGATCAAACTTACTCCGTACCAGGTCATTGTGGTCCAAGCCATTCTTGTGGTGGCGGACGATAGTTTTCTATGAGACGAGTTCTCACTCGTCTCCTTTATTTTATAATGGTGATATTATGCTAAAAAAAATATATACTAATATTGGAGATTATTATTTCGATAGTGAGAAATTCACATTATCTACTTCTTCAGTAGAGGGAACTACCTCCTATAAGCCCCCCTACATCCCCAAAAATGTTTTACAAAAAATTGTTATTAACATATCTAACAGTTGCAATTTATCCTGTTCTTACTGTTATGCGGATGGTGGAAATTACGGCATGGATAATAAAATCATGACTCTAGATACTGCTGATAATATTATTAACGAAGTCAAATTTAGAGGTATAACACAAATTAATAGACTTATCCTATTTGGTGGAGAACCTTTTCTTAATACTCAATTATTCGAATACATTATTAAAGAATTTTCCAAATTTACAACTATACTTAAAATAGAAACCGTGACTAACGGAACAATACTAAATAATAATGTTAAAAAAATAATAGATAATTTCCAACCATATCTAACTATTAGTTTAGATGGTCCAGAATTTATACATGATAAATTAAGAGGTAAAGGTAGTCATCGTAAAACTACTAAATTTATCCACTATTTAAAAACTATAAACTACACTAATTTTGAAATTGCTTCAACATACACTAGACTACATCAATTACATTCTCTAAGTAGAGATGATATTTTCCAATATTTTACAAATATGGATGTACACTTTAACATCAATGACGTATTTAGTAAAAATAAGGTGCTTGTGGTTAAAGAAATGGAAAAAAGCTTAGTAGATAGGAAAAAATTCATTACTGATTCTATAAATAATATTGTTGAAAATAATGAAAAAGCTTTTATAAGTCCCATCCTATATGATGTTTTAATTTCTATGATTTATAAGAGTACTAATCATACATTCTGCGACGATATAGATCCTTCAAATACCATAACTTTTGATGTTGATGGTAGCAAAAAATTGTGTTTTAGATTTTGGGGAACTCATAATAGCTCTAAAGCAGAGCTATTTAATAATAAAGAATACTTCCAACAATGTAAAGATTGTTGGTGTAAAGGTATGTGTCTTGAATGCGTTGCTAATATCATTGATGGTTATTCTTCAGTAATTAACGAAGATGGACAATTTATAGAATGTCATAAGCCTGAATTAATGGAATATTGTATTAAAGAAATCATTTATCTTTCACAAGATCAATCCAAAATATCTAAACTCGTTAATAATTTCAAAAGGTTTATCCGCTATGCTTAAAAATTTCTTTTCCAAGAAACACCTCATACTTTACTTCTTTTCTATTGCGATTACTTGGCTGGAAGCAATTATCACACCAGCCCTTGTTCAGAATATTGTTACCAGTTTTACCAATCAAGAGCTAGGCCTTCTTTGGAAAGTTTTGATTTTGGGAATCCTTGGAAACCTCATCCTCTTACTAGGCTTAGCTGGGAAACGCTATTACTACGCTCGTTTGATTACTGACTTCAAATATGGAATCAAGAGTGCTATTTTCAAGCGATTTTTAAACAGTTATGAGATTGATGAAAAGGATATTTTGTCCGACCTAGAAAATGACGTCAAGCAACTAGAAGAAAGCTATATTGAGCCAACGGTCATCATCATTTCTTCTCTTGGCTTCACAACTGTGTCCATTCTCTATGCCCTATGGACTAATTTTTACCTAGGCTTGATTTTCATCCTCTTCTACTCCTTTCCTGTACTCTGCAGTGCTATCGGATCAAAGCGTTTGGACTCACTTTCTGAAAAGCGGTCCACTGTTAACCAGAGCTACTTAGCAAGCTTGACAAATTTTATTGGTGGTAGCCAACAAATTCGCCATTATCAGGGACAAGACTACTTTTTTACTCGCTACCAAAAACAATTACAAACCAGTCTAGATGCCGAAATCAACTATGAAAAACAACGCACTTTAAACAGTCTCTTGATCAATAGCATCGATGCCTTTTGTTCTGTCACACCAATCGTCATCGGTGGCTTTATGACCTACTATAATTATTTAGATGCGGCGAGTTTTGTGGCTATCTATCTAGTTTCCCATAATATCGGCTATCAATTCCAAGAGTTGGCTTACTTTACCAACACCCGAAAAGCGACTCGAACTCTTCTCAACAAATACCAAAAACTTTTGAACCAGTCTGATCCCATCTCGCCTAGAAGCATAGAAAATATTTTCCCTATCCAACTTGACACCATCTCCCTTGAAAAAGAGGGGAATAGCCTCTTGTCTCCGATTTCCATACACATCAAGCAAGGAGAAAAAATTGCCATTATCGGGGAAAGTGGCTCTGGTAAAACAACCCTGCTCAATATCATTCATGGAGAAGAGACACCAACAAGTGGTCAGATTAGCTTTGCTGGTCAGAACCTGTCACGTCAAGAAATCACAAGTATTAGTTCCTATATTCTCCAAGATAGCCATTGCTTTGACACGCTATCTCTGGAAGACAATATCCTTCTAGGACTGGATAAAAATCCAGAGACTTTAAATCATATCCTCAAAAAAACAGGATTAGAACATTTGAAAAATCGAACGCTCAGTAATGATAGTCTATCTGGTGGCGAGAAGCAACGCCTAGAAATCGCTCGCGCCCTCTACCATGATAGCCAACTCATCTTAGCAGATGAGATTAAGGCCAATCTTGACTCGGAAAATAGCAGAAAAATTAGCGACTTGCTTTTCTCCCTACCTCAAACAGTCATTGAAGTCATTCACCACTACACAGAAGAGGACTTAAAGCACTATGACCAAGTCATTCACTTAAGCAAAGAAAAGTAGTATTCTTCGAAAATCGCTTCAAACTATGTCAGTTTGACCTACAAACCCAACACTTTGCTTTGAGCAACATGCAGCTGACTTCCTAGTTTGTTCTTTAATTTTCATTATCCCTTGTGCATTTCCTTGAAATTTTCTGAAAAAATAGTAAACTGGTATGTAAGAAGTCTATTTCGTGGAGTTTAGGATGAAATTATATGTTCAATTAATGATTCTCTTTGTGATTTCTCTAATCGGAGAGGGGATTTCCAGTTTCTTTCATTTGCCCATACCAGGCAGTATTATCGGTTTGATTATTCTCTTTCTAGCCCTGCAGTTCAAGTGGCTGAGAACCAGACATGTCAACATGGTTGGGAATTTCTTGCTGGCCAATATGACCATTCTCTTTTTACCGCCAGCAGTGGGAATCATGGAGAAGTTTGATGTGATTGCTCCCTATCTTTTGCCCATTGTTTTGATTGTCTTTTTTGCAGCAGTCATCAATATTATCCTTATTGCCTTGGTGGTTCAGTTTATCAAGAGACGATTTGAGGGAGATTATGAGAAAGGAGATGCCAAATGAGTGAATTTGTTTCCAATCCCCTGTTCGGGCTTGCCCTATCTATCCTAGCTTATCTAGTGGGAATGCTGATTTACAGACGTTTTCCCCATCCATTGACAACTCCCCTGCTTTTGTCGGCTATTTTTATCATTATTTTTCTTAAGGTGACAGGTATTTCTTACCAAGATTACTACCAAGGTGGGGTTTATCTGAACAACTTGATTGTTCCGTCTACAGTGGCTCTAGGGATTCCGCTTTATAAGAGTTTTCACCTGATGAAGCACCATGCTCGGAGTATTCTCTTTGGTAGTCTGTTAGCAGTAGTGGTCAATACCTCTTTCACAGCCCTTGTGGCAAAAATATTTGGAATGGACTTTTTCCTAGCCATTTCTCTCTTTCCTAAGTCAGTAACAACCGCCATGGCAGTAGGAATTACAGAAAAATTGCAAGGTCTGACGACCGTGACCTTGGTGGTTGTAGTGGCGACTGGGATTTTAACCAGTGTCATCGGACCAACCCTTTTGAAGTGGTTGAAAATTGACGATCCAGTAGCTGTTGGTCTTTCCCTTGGAGGAACAGGCCATGCAGTCGGAACAGGGACAGCCTTCCGATACGGCTCTGTAGCAGGAGCTATGGGTGGTTTGGCTATCGGTGTCACTGGTATTCTCTATGTCTTTGTCAGCCCTATCGTAGCCAGTTTGATATTGAGTTAATACTCTTCGAAAATCTCTTCAAACCGCGTCAACGTCGCCTCGCCGTAGGTATGGTTACTGANNCCTGCGGCTAGTTTCCTAGTTTTCTCTTTGATTTTCATTGAGTATAAAAAGCAAGGAATTCGAGCAATCTCATTATGGTAGTGATATGGGGGTCTAACTTCTCATATTTATACATTTCTCCAATCAGTTAGTTGATTACAATCGAGATTTTCTATACTCTCCTTATAAGATTTTCGCATAAGATGAGACAGCACACGCTGAAGACGTCTATGTTATTTAGATTTAATGCAATCTTTTAAAAGAGTTTTGATAATCTATATTTCTTATTTAGTTTAGTTGATTTCATATCACTTCATATCACTATACTATAATGCTTATCCAAATGATTACACTATCAAAATACCCTATTATTAGATGCTTACGAAACAGATTTTTATACTCTTCAAACCACGTCA
This sequence comes from Streptococcus sp. 3109, assembly GCF_013276905.1. NCBI lineage: Bacteria > Bacillati > Bacillota > Bacilli > Lactobacillales > Streptococcaceae > Streptococcus > Streptococcus sp. 3109. Next base: position 64,383 of record NZ_VMLY01000007.1, read on the forward strand.
GCTTGTCCTTAGTGTGTATATGTTACTGACTTGGTCAGTTCCTAAACCTCAAAACATAGTTTCGAAGATCCTTCCGCTAACTTCCCAGTCTGATTTCCATTGAATATTAAAGATACTTTATCACATAAAGAGGCTGGATGAAAAGTCTTCACAATCAAAAAACGCATACTATCAGGTCTTGAAAAATCCTGGTAGTATGCGTTTTTTGTGAGCTGACTTATTTCCTTTCACTATATCGCAAAATGAAATAAGAACGGAAAACGATGGGATTTTGGAATTCAAATCAATTTATAAGAATGTTTTAGAAGCAATATTATCCTATTCCAGATTCAGTTCACTATACAATCAAGTTTTCAAGTAACCTATTTACATAATGTGTAAGTAATTAGGTTCGTGATTCCACTCTTTTCATCTCTAAAAAACCTCGCTTTCGCGAGGCTCTTCTATTTATAAGCTAAGGCACGTTTAAAGGTTTTCCAGATTCCTAAATCATCTGTTTGCAGAACGAGACTAGCATACATGCGTCCGATAAATCCTGTTGCTACCACCGCAAAAATCACTGTAATAGCTAGCGAAATCCATGCTTCTGCTCCCCCTGCATAGCCATTAATGGTTCTAAATGGCATGAAGAAGGTCGAAATAAAGGGAATATAAGAACCAATCTTCAAGATGAGATTGTCACCAGCTGCACCCAGAGCTGTCACTCCAAAAAAACCACCCATAATCAAAATCATCAAAGGCGACAAGGCTTTTCCTGCGTCCTCCGGACGAGAAACCATAGAACCTAGAAAGGCCGCCAAGACGACGTACATAAAGAGACTAACCAAAATAAAGAGCAAGGTATTCAGTGAGAAAGCATCTCCCAAGTGATCTAAAACACCAGACTGAGCCAAGAATGGCAAATCTTTAAATAACAGAATGGCAGCGATACCACCTACAACATAAATCCCAATATGCGTTAAAATCACTAGAAATAGAGCCATCATCCGCGCATAGAAATAGTGACTTGCCCTTATGCTAGAAAAAACGACTTCCATAATTTTGGTGCCTTTTTCACTGGCAACTTCCTGAGCCGTCACACCCGCATAGGTAATCAGAATCATATAAAGAAAGAATCCTAAGGCGCCTGCTGCAATTGTTTGAATAAACTTTTTATTTTCCTTGGCTTCATCAATCTTTTCTGTGAATTGAACTGTCTGCGCTAAGCGTTTTTCCTGCTCTTGAGACAAGGAGGCCGTTGAACGATTAAGCTGATTTTGCAGCTCATTGAGTGTACCTGTAACTGCAAATTTAATTCCATTTTCAAGCGATGTTTCGCCATGATAAACTGCCTTTAGAACACTATCTTCTTGATCAATAGTCAAATAGCCTTTTAATTTTTCATCTTTAATCGCTTCTTTGGCACTTGCTTCGTCTTTATAGTCAAAGTTAATACCATTTACATTCTTCAGTCCTTCTGCCACAGATGGCACTGTTGTCACTACTGCCACTTTATTATTTTTAGCCATTGAAGAGCCTTGAAGATGCCCAATTCCTACAAAGATTCCTAAAAAGAGGAACGGCGAAATCACCATAAAGAAGAAACTCCACGATTTGACATGTCGAAGATAGGTTTCCTTGATTACAACCCACATATTTCTCATACTTCCACCCCTGATTCTAGTTTAAAGATTTCATCGATTGTCGGCGCTTGTTGGTCAAAGGTTGCGATATATTGCCCCTGAGTCAAGATTGGGAAGAGTTCCCTTCCAGCGCTCTCATCCTCCAAAATCAATTTCCAACTGCCTTGTTTGGTCAAGCTCACCTGTTTAACATGAGGAAGTTTTTCCAGTTCTTCCTTGCTTCGTTCACTTGCAACAAAGAGACGCGTTTTCCCGTATTGATTGCGGACATCCTGAACTGGTCCATGCAAGACCACACGGCCATCTCGGATCATGAGAATATCGTCACAAAGTTCCTCGACGTTGGTCATAACATGGTCAGAAAAGATAATGGTTGCCCCACGTTCTTTTTCCTGAAAGATGACTTGCTTGAGCAATTCAGTATTGACTGGATCCAAGCCACTGAAAGGCTCATCCAAGATAATCAAGTCTGGTTCATGAATCAGAGTAATAATAAGCTGAATCTTCTGCTGATTTCCTTTTGACAGACTCTTGATTTTATCAGTCAGCTTCCCTTTCACTTCCAACTTCTTCATCCATTGAGGGAGTTTTTCCTTGACCTCCTTGGCATCCATACCTTTTAGAGTCGCCAAATAGCGAACTTGTTCAAGAACTGTCAATTTAGGCATGAGACTGCGTTCTTCAGGCAGATAGCCAATCCGAGTGTAGGTCTCCTGACGAATATCCTGATTATCAAGACTAATTTCTCCTTGATATTCTAAAAACTTCAAAATACTGTGGAAAATCGTTGTCTTCCCAGCACCATTTTTTCCGACTAGTCCCAAAATACGACCTGGTCGCGCTTGAAAGTCAATACCAAACAAAACTTGCTTGGATCCAAAACTTTTCTCTAGACTTCTTACTTCTAGCATCTTTAACCTCCGAAATTTCTTTCACTCATTATACTCTTTTTTGATAGCCTTTACAATGATTTCTGTCCATTTTTAGAAGACTAATGCTATGTAAAATATGGCATGGAGCGTTTTTAGTGATAAATCCATTATACAGTAGCAAACTTAATTTATCCACTCTGCTCCTCAACTGTCTATTTTTGATCCTGAATTGTTATTTGAGTAACTCCTTTTTCCCCATAAAGTTCTCTTCCTCTAAAACTTCTGGAAAAAAGCGAATAATTTCTTGACAACATTTTTTATAAGAAACAAGTTCATCTGTCATTTCAAGAAGGAGTAATCCTTTATCTACTAATGGACGGAACGGAATTCAACCGCCTGTCCGATATGTTTTCTAAGGAACATATCTACTATGCACATCCCTATACCTCTTGGGAAAGGGGAACTAATGAGAATCACAACAGGCTTATTCGTAGATGGTTACCTAAGCCTAAGGGAACTAAGAAAACGACTCCCAAAGAAATCGCATTCATCGAAAAATGGATTAACAACTATCCTAAAAAATGCTTGAACTACAAGTCGCCTAGAGAAGACTTCTGGATGGCTAACTTGAACTCGAAATTTAGCAATAATTCATTCACCATCTAACTATATTTAGTAATTATTTCAGAACTGATTCATATTAAAATTAACTAACGATTCAAAGGATTCATACTAGACATAAATTACATCCATCAGATAGAGACCCTTATTATTTTTAGATTTTAGCTTTTCTAGCTTCAGAATACATCTAAACTTTAGGGAATATGACTATTCGAAAGCTCGAATGCATCAAAATTATCTCAGATAAGCTATTCGAAACTTAGAATGCTTTTAAATTTATGTAATTGCGATTATTCTAAACCTAGAATACATGTAAACTTTAGGGAACGGACCTATTCTAAGTCTCGAAGGACTATTCACTATCCATTCCTCATCAAAAACACTCATTCCCCCTTTCTCCTCCAAAATATGGTATAGTAGAAATATACTATCTATGAGGAGTTTACATGTCACAGGATAAACAAATGAAAGCTGTTTCTCCCCTTCTGCAGCAAGTTATCAATATCTCATCGATTGTCGGTGGGGTTGGGAGTTTGATTTTCTGTATTTGGGCTTATCAGGCTGGGATTTTACAGTCTAAGGAAACCCTCTCTGCCTTTATCCAGCAGGCAGGCATCTGGGGGCCACCCCTCTTTATCTTTTTACAGATTTTACAAACGGTCGTCCCTATCATTCCTGGGGCCTTGACCTCGGTAGCTGGGGTCTTTATCTACGGTCACATCATCGGGACAATCTACAACTATATCGGTATCGTGATTGGCTGTGCCATTATCTTTTATCTGGTGCGCCTCTATGGGGCTGCCTTTGTCCAGTCTGTCGTCAGCAAGCGCACCTATGACAAGTACATCGGCTGGTTGGACAAGGGCAATCGTTTTGACCGTTTCTTTATCTTTATGATGATTTGGCCCATTAGTCCAGCTGACTTTCTCTGTATGCTGGCTGCCCTGACCAAGATGAGTTTCAAGCGCTATATGACCATCATCATTCTGACCAAACCCTTTACTCTCGTGGTTTATACCTACGGTCTGACCTATATTATTGACTTTTTCTGGCAAATGCTTTGACACGTAAAAAATCCGTTTGGTTTCCCAAGTGGATTTTTAAAGCGTAGATTAACTATAGCTTAATACTAAATATACTTTGGTATGGAAATCATGCATATTTTTCGATAGTAAGGCGAGGACTTACCTAGCCTTTCCGCCGTGATAGAAACACCTGAAATCTAATGGTTTCAGGTATTCGGAAACTTTGAGACATTAGGCTCAAAGTTTAGGTATGGAATTTCGAAGAAAGTCGCTACCGTCCGTAATCACTTAAGGAAAGGCTCAAAAATATTATTTGCAACCACAAAATCCGTTTGGTTTCCCAAGCGGATTTTGTGCTTTATTTTGAAACTTCTTTTGCAAGGACAAAGTTTCCAAGAGTAGCAGAACCATTTCCTGCGACTGCTGGCGTCACGATGTAATCACGCACATCAGGTACTGGTAGGTAGCCATTGAGAAGAGATGTAAATTTCTCACGGACACGGTCCAGCATGTGTTGTTGAGCCATGACCCCTCCACCAAAGACAATCACGTCTGGGCGGAAAGTCACTGTCGCATTAACCGCAGCTTGAGCGATATAGTAGGCTTGAACATCCCAAACAGGGTTGTTGAGTTCAATGTTTTCCCCACGAACACCTGTACGAGCTTCCAAACTTGGACCAGCTGCATAGCCTTCCAGACATCCCTTATGGAAAGGACAAACACCCTTAAACTCTTTTTCAATATCCATTGGGTGTCTAGCAACATAATAATGACCCATTTCAGGGTGACCCACACCACCGATAAACTCACCACGTTGGATAACACCTGCACCGATACCTGTACCGATTGTGTAGTAAACCAAGTTTTCGATACGACCACCCGCATTGTTACGGGCAACCACTTCACCATAGGCAGAGCTGTTTACGTCGGTTGTGAAGTACATTGGCACGTTGAGGGCGCGACGAAGGGCACCAAGCAAGTCCACATTTGCCCAGTTTGGTTTTGGAGTCGTCGTGATAAAGCCATAAGTTTTTGAGTTTTTATCAATATCAATCGGACCAAATGAACCAACTGCAAGACCAGCAAGGTTGTCGAATTTTGAGAAGAACTCAATGGTTTTATCGATTGTTTCGATTGGAGTTGTTGTTGGAAATTGTGTTTTTTCTACAACGTTAAAGTTTTCATCACCGACAGCACAGACAAACTTTGTACCGCCCGCTTCCAAGCTTCCATATAATTTTGTCATGATAAACCTCTTGTTTTTATTTTCTTTATTATAGCATATTTCGAAAGTCTAAATTTCTCTATTTTTTAGATTTTCCTCTGTAAATCTTACCATTCAAGCAAAAACGAACAAACATGTCATTTGTTCGTTTTCACATTAGAGAGGATTGATTAGATTTTCACTTCGATCACAGCATCCCCCTTCGCAACTGAACCTGTTGCGACTGGAGCTACTGAAGCGTAGTCAGCTGTGTTTGTAACGATAACCATTGTTGTATCATCAAGACCAACTGCAGCGATTTTGTTTAAGTCAAATGTTCCAAGAACATCGCCAGCTTTCACCTTGTCACCTTGAGCAACTTTTGCTTCAAAACCTTCACCGTTCATTGTTACAGTGTCGATACCAACGTGGATCAAGACTTCAGCACCATCAGTTGTTTTCAAACCAAAAGCGTGTCCTGTTGGAAAGGCGATTGAAACTTCAGCATCAGCTGGTGCATATACCACACCTTGACTTGGCTTCACAGCGATACCTTGTCCCATAGCTCCACTTGAGAAGACTGGGTCATTAACATCAGCAAGAGCTACAACATCACCGACGATAGGAGTTACAAGTGTTTCATTTTGAAGAGCTGCTGGAATATTACCAGTTGTTTCTTCTTGGACCAAACGTTCTGTCGTCGCTTCAGTAGTAACTTCTTCTTCGTCCTCGTAACCAAACATGTAAGTAAGAGCAAAACCAAGGGCAAATGATACAGCTACCATGAGAAGGTATTGGGCAAGTTGTCCGTTACCAACATAAAGCATTGTACCAGGGATGATGGTGATACCATTACCAGTACCAGCAAGTCCAAGGATAGAAGCCAATCCACCACCGATTGCACCAGCAATCAATGAAAGGAAGAATGGTTTACGGAAGCGCAAGTTAACCCCGAAGATAGCAGGCTCTGTAATACCTAGGAAGGCAGAAAGAGCAGCTGGGAAAGCAAGTGTTTTTAGTTTTGGATTTTTAGTTTTAACACCAACCGCAACAGTCGCAGCACCTTGAGCTGTCATAGCAGCTGTGATGATAGCGTTGAATGGGTTAGCATGGTCAGCAGCAAGCAATTGAACTTCAAGCAAGTTGAAGATGTGGTGCACACCTGACACGACGATCAATTGGTGAACCCCACCAATCAAGAAACCACCAAGACCAAATGGCATGCTGAGGATCGCTTTTGTAGCGATAAGGATGTAGTTTTCAACTACGTGGAAGACTGGTCCGATGACAAAGAGTCCAAGGATAGACATGACCAAAAGTGTCACGAATGGCGTTACCAAAAGGTCAATGACATCTGGAACAACCTTGCGGACAGCTTTTTCAAATTTAGCTCCGACAACCCCGATGATGAAGGCTGGAAGAACAGAACCTTGCAAACCAACAACAGGGATGAAACCAAAGAAGTTCATAGCTGTTACTTCACCACCTGAAGCGACTGCCCAAGCGTTTGGAAGTGAGCCAGAAACAAGCATCATACCAAGAACGATACCAACGGCAGGATTTCCACCAAATACACGGAAGGTTGACCACACAACCAAACCTGGCAAGATGATGAAGGCCGTATCTGTCAAGATTTGTGTGTAAGTTGCAAAGTCACCTGGAAGTGGCATTTCAAGAGCGTTGAAAAGACCACGCACACCCATGAAGAGACCTGTCGCTACAATAACTGGGATGATTGGAACGAAAACGTCACCGAAAGTACGGATAGCACGTTGGAACCAGTTCCCTTGTTTCGCAGCTTCTGCTTTCATGTCAGCTTTAGATGATGTTGGCAAGCCAAGCGCAACAACTTCATCGTACATTTTGTTAACTGTACCTGTACCAAAGATGATTTGGTATTGACCTGAGTTAAAGAAAGCACCTTGAACTTTTTCCAAGTTCTCAATCACCTCTTTATTGATTTTTCCTTCATCTTTGACCATGACACGAAGACGAGTCGCACAGTGAGCTACACTGTTGACATTTTCACGTCCGCCCAAGGCATCGATGACTTTTTTTGCAATTTCCTGATTGTTCATTTGCAAAAATCTCCTTATATAAAATTTTGTTATTGTTTGAAAGCGATTTTATTCGCCCTACGACTATTATTTTATCATGTTTTAGAAATATGTCAAGCGTTTTGCAGAAAAAATATTCTATCCACTTAGTGGGCACGCCATAGATTGATTGTTTTTGACTGTTTTAGCAGGCATTTCTTAAAAAAATAAGTTTGGAATCTTGTTTAAAAGGATTTTGCTTCACTTTCTTTCATTTTTTTGTAGATAGATGATTGATTTTCTGGTTTTAATTTGTGATAAACGCTTGACAGCTTTTCCTCTTTTTTAACATAAAAGGCTTGCATTTTTTATCGAAAACGGTTACTATTAAAAGTGATAAGATTTTTGGAGGAATGAATGAATGGAATGGACAACTGAGCGTCGTTACAGACTTTATCAAGATTGGACGCAAGAAGAAATTCAACATATAAAAGAAAATATAGCACAATCTCCATGGCATACTCATTACCATGTTGAGCCAAAAACAGGACTTCTCAACGATCCAAATGGCTTTTCCTACTTTGATGGCAAGTGGATTGTTTTTTATCAGAACTTTCCATTTGGTGCAGCCCATGGTTTAAAATCTTGGGTGCAATTGGAAAGTGAGGACTTGGTTCACTTCACAGAAACTGGTGTCAAAGTTTTACCTGATACTCCATTAGATAGCCACGGTGCCTACTCTGGTTCTGCCATGCAATTTGGTGATCAGTTATTCCTATTTTATACAGGAAATGTCCGCGATGAAAACTGGATCCGTCACCCTTACCAGATTGGAGCTTTGATGGATAAGGATGGTAAGATTACCAAGATTGACAAGACCTTGATCGACCAGCCAGCAGACTCAACTGACCACTTCCGTGATCCGCAAATTTTTAACTTTAAGGGGCAATATTATGCTATCGTTGGTGGACAGGACTTGGAGAAAAAAGGTTTCGTCCGTCTCTACAAGGCTGTCGATAATGACTATACAAACTGGCAAGCCGTTGGCAACCTTGACTTTGCTAACGACCGTACTGCCTACATGATGGAATGTCCAAATCTGGTCTTTGTAGGGGAACAACCTGTCCTTCTCTACTGCCCACAAGGATTGGATAAGAACGTTCTAGACTACGATAATATCTTTCCAAATATGTATAAGATTGGGGCTTCCTTTGACCCTGAAAATGCCAAAATGGTAGATGTGTCTCAACTTCAAAACATGGACTATGGTTTCGAAGCCTATGCAACTCAAGCCTTCAACGCTCCTGATGGACGTGCTCTAGCTGTTAGCTGGCTTGGCTTGCCTGATGTTTCATATCCATCTGACCGTTTTGACCACCAAGGAACCTTCTCTTTGGTCAAGGAACTCACTATCAAAGACGGCAAACTCTACCAATACCCAGTCGCAGCTATCAAGGACCTTTGTGCTTCTGAAGAACCTTTCTCAAACCGTGCCCAAACCAAGAACACTTACGAACTTGAACTCAACTTGGAAGCCAATAGCCAGAGCGAGATTGTCTTACTTGCTGATAAAGAAGGCAAGGGACTTTCAATCAACTTTGACCTTGTAAATGGTCAAGTGACAGTGGATCGTAGCCATGCTGGAGAACAGTATGCCCAAGAATTTGGAACTACACGTTCTTGCCCAATCGAGAATCAGGCTACTACTGCTACGATTTTCATCGATAACTCTGTCTTTGAAATTTTCATCAATAAAGGAGAAAAAGTATTTTCTGGTCGTGTCTTCCCACATGAGGACCAAAATGGTATCCTGATTAAATCTGGAAACCCAACTGGAACTTACTATGAATTAGATTATGGTCGCAAAACTAACTGATGTCGCCAAACTTGCAGGCGTCAGTCCTACTACCGTTTCTCGGGTTATCAATAAAAAAGGGTATCTATCTGAAAAAACCATTCAAAAGGTTAATGAAGCCATGCGAGAATTGGGCTATAAACCCAACAACCTAGCTCGTAGTCTGCAAGGAAAATCAGCTAAATTAATCGGCTTGATTTTCCCCAATATTTCTAACGTTTTCTATGCAGAATTGATTGATAAGCTGGAACACCAACTCTTCAAAAATGGATATAAGACCATCATCTGCAACAGTGAGCACGATTCTGAAAAGGAACGCGAATATATCGAAATGTTGGAAGCCAATCAGGTAGACGGCATCATTTCTGGTAGTCACAACTTGGGAATCAAAGACTACAATCGTGTGACAGCACCGATTATTTCCTTTGACCGTAACCTGTCGCCAGACATTCCTGTCGTTTCCTCTGACAACTATGCTGGTGGGGTTCTTGCTGCCCAGACCTTGGTTAAGACAGGCGCCCAATCTATCATCATGATTACAGGGAATGACAATTCTAACTCGCCAACTGGACTGCGCCACGCTGGTTTTGCATCTGTACTCCCAAAAGCACCTATTATCAATGTTTCCAGTGACTTTTCTCCCGTCAGAAAAGAAATGGAAATCAAGAATATCTTGACTCGACAAAAGCCAGATGCCATCTTTGCTTCAGATGACTTGACTGCTATTCTGGTCATTAAAATTGCTCAAGAACTGGGCATTTCTGTCCCTGAAGAACTCAAGGTCATCGGATATGATGGGACCTACTTTATCGAGAATTACTACCCCCAACTGGCTACTATCAAGCAACCCTTGGAAGAGATTGCCTGCCTCACTGTTGACCTTCTCTTGCAGAAGATAGAAGGCAAGGAAGTTGCGACAACTGGTTACTTTTTACCAGTTACTCTATTACCAGGAAAAAGTATTTAATACTCAATGAAAATCAAAGAGCAAACTAGGAAGCTAGCCACAGGCTGCTCAAAGCACTGCTTTGAGGTTGTAGATAAGACTGACGAAGTCAGTTACATATATCTACGGCAAGGCGAAGCTGACGTGGTTTGAAGAGATTTTCGAAGAGTATAAGCACAAGAAAACTCAGACCGATCTGTCTGAGTTTTTTATGATCTTAAATTTTCTAAATAACGCTGGGCTGTCTCTAAGTTAAAGGTTTTCTCTGCTATAAGGCGCTCGACTAGGGGAGCTACCTCAGATTCACTAGCACCTGCGAGAAGTGCCAAGGATTTAGCCTGCAATTTCATGTGGCCTTGCTGAATCCCTGTACTCACCAAGGCTTTCAGGGCCGCAAAATTTTGGGCAAGCCCAATAGACACGATAAGCTGGGCTAATTCTTTGGCAGAAGAATTTCCCAGTAGTTCATGACTGAGGGCTACACGAGGGTTGAGACCGATAGAGCCACCCTTGGTCGCCACAGGCATGGGCAGGGTCATCTCACCGACCAATTCTTCTCTTTCAAGGTCCAGCGTCCATTGACTAAGACCTTGGTAATGTCCATCTCGACTGGCAAAGGCATGAGCCCCGGCTTCGATGGCACGCCAGTCATTACCAGTAGCAATTAAAATGGCATCAATACCGTTAAAAATTCCTTTATTGTGGGTAGCAGCTCGGTAAGGATCAGCTTGCGCAAACTGACTAGCCAAAGCAATTTTCTCCGCAATGTCTCGTCCTTGATCTTTTTGGCGGCTCAAGTAACGAAAGGCGATGCGACAGCTTGCTGTCACCAGAGAATCGGTCGCGTAATTAGACAGGATTCCCATAAGACTCTGTCCCTGGCTGAGTTCTTCTAAGACTGGTTTCAAGGCTTCCAGCATGGTGTTGAGCATATTGGCTCCCATGGCTTCTTGGGTATCAACATGGAGATAAACAACAAGGAAGTCTGTTTCGCCTTTTATCTGTTCTACATGTAAATCACGCGCCCCACCCCCACGTTTGACGATAGAAGGATAGGCTTGATTGGCAAGCTCCAAGAGTTCAGCCTTCTTTCTGGCAATTTTCTCTTGGGCTTGTTCAGGATCAGCAACTTGATAAAGGGCTACCTGCCCAATCATCTGGCGCTGATGGACTTGTGCAGTAAAACCACCTGCTCGCTTGATGATTTTACTGGCATAGCTGGCCGCAGCAACCACGGACGGTTCTTCTGTCACATAGGGAACTGTGTATTCCTGACCATTGACGAGGATCTCTGGAACCATCGAATAAGGTAAAGAAAAAGTTCCCACCACATTCTCACTCAGCTGGTCTGCCACAGTCACACTCATCTGTTCATCCTGCTCCAAACTCGCTTGTCTCTCAGGACTAAGGAGCGCCTGAGCTTTTAACAGCTCGAGGCGCTCTTGGTATGATTTTTTAGAAAATCCATTCCAACTTATCTTCATTATTTTTCAACCTTGCTATAACGGCGTTGGTGGTCAACAATTTCAATCAAGGCAAAATCTTGATTTTCATAGCCAGCAAACTGGGCAGAATTTGTCTCATCTAAGTCTACTTCCTCAAAGAAGACTTTTTCATAGTCAACAACAGACAGGGCAGTTCGTTGGTTGAGCTTATTCAAACGGTCTTTATCCAGATAAGCTTCGTATCCTTCAACCAATTCACCACTAAAGAACTCAGCTACAGCCCCGCTTCCATAACTATAAAGGGCGATTTTATCCCCAGCCTTCAAGCTATCTGTATTTTCCAAGAGAGACAAAAGTCCAAGGAAAAGTGAACCTGTGTAGATATTCCCCACTTTTTGACTGTAGAGAATAGACTGGTCAAAGTGCTTTTGCAAGAGGTCCTTTTTCTCTTGAGGCAGGCTCTTATCCATGATTTTTTTTAAGCCTTTGAGTGCTAATTTAGGGTAAGGCAAGTGGAAGCAAACAGCTGCAAAATCATCCAAAGTAAGCTGGTAGCGTTTTTGGTATTCAAGCCAAGTCGTTTTCAAACTATCCAAATATTGTTGGGTAGAATAAACACCATTTACATAAGGAGTTGTCGAGTAATTTGGACGCCAGAAATCCATGATGTCACGAGTCTGAGCCACATTGTCATTATTAAAAGCCATCATGCGTGGATTTTGTGTAATCAACATGGCCACACTGCCAGCACCCTGAGTGGGTTCTCCTGGAGTTTCAATACCATACTTGGCAATATCACTGGCAATGACCAAGACCTTGGACTGTGGAGAATTTTCCACATGCAATTTGGCATAATGAAGGGCAGCTGTCGCTCCATAGCAGGCTTCTTTAATCTCGAAACTACGAGCAAAGGGCTGAATGCCCAGCAAGCCATGTACAAAGACGGCCGCAGCCTTACTCTGGTCAATTCCTGACTCGGTAGCCACAATGACCATATCAATTTCTTGTCTTTCTTGCTCAGTTAAAATAGAGTCACTTGCACTGGCCGCCAAGGTCACGATATCCTCAGTTAAGGGCGCAATACTCAATTCCTCGAGTAAGAGTCCTTTACTTAATTTTTCAGGGTCAATGCCCCTCGCTTCTGCTAAGTCTTGTAATTTCAAGACATATTGACTGGTCGCAAAACCAATCTTATCAATACCGATTGTCATATTTACCTCTGTTTTATCATTCATGTAAAAAATCGTTCAGTACTATTTTATCACAAATGGCAATAAAAGAGAGAAAAAAGACTTGATTCACCAAATCAAGCCTCTTATTGGTCATAATTTTAAAGAATGATTAGTTGCTATAGAGTTCACCAACATAAGTAGCTTTATAAGCCCCATTCTCAGTTATCAGTTCCTGGAGGATTAAATTTCCTGAGTAAGTTCTTCCCATCTCATCTACAAATTCTTGATAAAACTGACTGGTCGGAATTTCTCTGACATCCTTATCAAATGCCTTATCAAGTGTTTTACTAACCTTCTCAGCAATCAACTGATTCTCTTGCCATCCACTTTGAAACTCTGAACCCGAACTAGAAGCCATGACTGGGATAACCAGCAAGGTCAGTAGACTTACAGATAATAAGGAAAATAGTGATTTTTTCATGATTTTTCCTCCTTTCTATATAGAGAATAGCACATATAGAAAGCCTTGTCACTATATTTATCTTATTTTTCAGAAAATTCTTTTATTTCTGTAAAATCTACGATACTCGATGTGTTTTTATATAATGATACAGTCTGAGAATCACTGTTCCGCTAGCCATTCCAATGGAAATGACCAGAGCCAGCATAACAACTAATGTTGCACTTGCCAGCGCTTTATTATAGTCCCCTGTCACAAAAAAGGCAGTTGTCCGATAGGAGAGATAACCCGGAACCAGAGGAGCCAAGATGGCCAAGATAAAGACCACTGCAGGTGTCTTATAAAGAATACTCAAAATCTGGCTGACACATGAACCGATAATGGCCGCAATGAAGGTAGCCACAATAACATTGGTCGGTTCCTTGAGCAAGAGATAGATTAGCCAGACAGCCATGCCCAAAATCCCTCCAGGTAAGAGCATAGAGCGTTGCACATTGAGTACGATTAAAAAAGTGATAATAGCAAGAAGACTTGCCACTGCTTGTAATAAAAAGGTTGTTAGTGTCATATTAGTTCATCAATACCAAGGCGACAGAAGTTCCCGCCCCTAAAGCAAGGGTAATGAGCAGGGATTCAAACATCTTGCTCATACCAGAGTTTATGTGGTTGGTCATAATATCACGGACCGCATTGGTCAAGGCAATTCCTGGAACAAACGGCATGACCGCACCAGCTATAATCAAGTCTGCCGTTGAAGGAAAGCCTGTGTAGCGAGCCCAAAACTGGGCAATCATTCCAAAGACGAAGGCCCCAGCAAAGGCTGTTACAAAAGGAATTCGGATAAACTTCTCCACATAGAGGGAAAAGGCAAAACCAAATAAGGTCGCCACTCCTGCCCCAAGTGCGTCGTAGATATTTCCACTAAACATAACCGAAAAGAAAGGAGCACTTAAGGTCGCAGCTAAAGTTACCTGCAACTTGGTATAGGGAAGGGGTTGGGCTTGCAAGGCCGTCAATTGCTTAAAGGCTGTTTCTAAATCAATCTGCCCCCCAACCAGCTGACGAGAAATCTGGTTGACATCGCAGACTTTTTCGATGTTATAAGAAGAGGAGGTCACGCGCTTCATGCGCGAAATATTGGTATTTTCAATAGAGAAAAAGATAGCAGCAGGCATGGCAAGGACATTGCAATCCACAATCCCCTGCGAATGCGCAATCCGAATCATGGTGTCTTCTACGCGATGAATCTCTGAACCACTTTTAAGGAGAATAGTCCCCGCTAGCATAATCACATCAATAACGGCATTTAATTCTTTTGATTCTTCCATGCTTGCCTCCTTTTATCAACTCCCTCTATTCTATCACAAATCCGGACTCAAAAAAAATCTTTGCCACGAAATCATGACAAAGATTGATTACTTATTTTGATTATCCATCTGATTTTAAGGAGTAGCTGAACTTGTTTTAGGTTTGTAGATTGAAATCTTGACCCTTGTCTTATTGAGGTCTACCTTTTCACCTGCTCTAGGACTTTGTTCAACAACCATGCCTTCTGCACTACCTGCAGGCGCTGTCGTCACTTCTACCACTTCTATATTGGCTTCCTTAATCCCAACAATTTGAATCAAATTATTCTTAGTAAACTCCAAGCTGGAACCAATGTAACTCGGCATGGCAACACTTGTAACTTTTTTAGCTACTGTCAAGACGATTTGAGTAGGTTTACTCAAATCATAAGGAACACCTGCACCTGGACTTTGTTTCATAATCGTTCCTGGTTCGCTTTCGCTGGACTCTTCTTCCTCTATCTTAATCAAATTCTCAGGAACCTTCTTCTGCTTGAGTTCTGAGATTACTTCTGTAGAGTTCCGTCCAATATAGTTCCCTAATTGAATCGTCGTAGCTTTTTTAGCTACTGTCAAGACGATTTGAGTTGCCTTGCTCAAGTCATAGGTCGTACCTTCTGGTAGACTTTGCTTCATGACCGTTCCAGCCTCACTCTCCTTGGACTCTTCTTCCTCAATTTTAATCAAATTATCTGGAACTTTTTTCTCTTTTAATTCCGCGATAACATCAGAAGATTTCCGACCGACATAATTACTAATTTGGAAGGATTGTTTGCCTGATGAGACAACCAAATTGATTTTCGTTCCTTCTTTTCGACCAGTTCCAGCGCCAGGATCTGTACGGATAATCCGCCCTTCTTCCACCTTTTCACTAGCCTCTGACTTCTCCTCGCCGATCTCAAAATTGGCTTTCTTGAGCGTTTCCTTGGCTTCCGCAACTGTCTGACCTGCCACATTTGGAATGGCAATGGTTGCAGGAGTTCTGGATAGTATCCAAATAAGAGAAGCTGCCACCAATACAAGGCTGGTCAAAAAAATCAGGTAACGCATCTTAAATCTACGTTTTTTCGGTGCTTGTGGTTGGTAAGCTTCCTCTGTCACAGCCTGACTTGTTTTTTTGATTGGTTTGTGTTCTGTCTGCGCTTGAACCTTAGGAATAGATGTCAAGGTACTCTGGGATACTTTTGGTAGAGTCTTGGTGTCCGCCTTAGTCGCATCGTCAAAGACCAGCTTTGGTTCATTACGACGATTATAAGACAAACTACTAGACAAGTCCACATACATTTCAGCTACTGATTTGTAGCGATCTGTCAATTTCTTAGCAGTTGCCTTGATAACAACATTCTCCAAAGCCTGAGGCACAGATGGATTTTCAGCTATAACCGATGGCAGTGGTTTCTGGAAATGCTGGAGGGCGATGGTCACTGCACTATCCCCATCGTAAGGAATATGACCTGTCAGCATCTCATAGAAAATAATCCCCATGGCATAGATATCACTTTGTACAGTCGCCTTTGAACCACGCGCCTGCTCTGGGGACAAGTAATGCACCGAACCCAGCATAGAGTTAGTCTGAGTCAGACTCGTCTCAGCAAAGGCTACTGCAATCCCAAAGTCTGTAACCTTGACAGTCCCATCTGGTGTCAAGAGGATGTTTTGAGGTTTCAAGTCCCTGTGAACAATTCCTCTGGTATGGGCCAAGCGCATGGCGAGAAGAATTTGTCCCATGATACGGACGGCTTCTTCATTAGAAAGAGGATAGTGTTCCTTGATATAGCGTTTAAGGTCAAGTCCAGCAACATACTCCATTGCAAGATACTGTTGACCGTCTTCCTCACCAATATCTGTTATCCGAACGATATGAGGATGGTCTAAATCTGCCATAGCTCTCGCTTCACGCTGAAAACGAGCTACAGCTATCGGGTCTGTCTGGTAGTTGGTTCTCAGAACCTTCACTGCCACTTCTTCCCCATCTAAGATTAAGTCTTTGGCTAGGTAGACATCCGCCATACCTCCTCGACCAATCTGTTTGACAATCCGATAGCGTCCGGCAAAAATCTTGCCGATTTGGATCATTCTGCATCCTCCTCGTTCATAGAAACAAGGGCAACCGTAATGTTGTCTAAACCTCCTGCATTGTTAGCAAAACGAACAAGTGTCTCCGTTTTATCTGCTAAAGGAATATCACTGGTTACAATATCACGAATCTCACTGCCTGAAATCATGTTGGTCAAGCCGTCACTATTGAGCAAGAGATAGTCACCTGACTCAAGGATAACTGTCCCAAAATCAGGCTGAATTTCATCTTTTTGCCCAATAGACTGGGTGATAATATTTTTTTGCGGATGAGCTTCTGCCTCTTCTGGTGTCAATTGACCAGCCTTGAGCAATTCATTAACCAAAGAATGGTCGCTCGTCAACTGATGGTATTCTTCTCCACGAATCAAGCCGATACGCGAATCACCAATATGAGCATAGATAGCCTGATTATCAATAATAGCAAGGACTTCCAAAGTAGTTCCCATGCCTCTGTAAGCTTCATCCTGACCAAGCTGGTGAATCTTTTGATTTTCAATTTCTAGGTAATGGGCGAACCATTCACGCACTTCATTGACTGTATCGATTTGGGTATCGACCCAAGCTATACCTAGGTCTGTTACCGCCATTTCACTAGCGATATTCCCTGCGCGATGACCTCCCATCCCATCAGCTAAAATAATCATGGTACGTCCAGCTCTATTGACATAGTGGTTGACATAGTCTTGGTTATTTGTCCGTTTCTGACCAACATCTGTTAATAATGAAATTTCCATGTGTCAGTTCCTTCCTAATCCGATATCTTGCGAAATTGACTGATGAAGAATCCATCACTTCCATACAATTCAGGTGTAATGAGGATACAGCCGTCTTTCATGATATCCTTACATTCATGTTCTAGCTTTACCTGCTCGAACTCAGGATGACTTTCTAAAAACGCTTCAACGACTTGAAAATTCTCCTCTGAGACAATAGTACAGGTACTATAAGTTATTATACCACCTTTGCCTAGTGTTTGACAAACACTACCTAATATTTCTAGCTGAATTTCCTGTAATGACGCGAAATCTGCCGTTTCTTTATTGTATTTGATGTCTGGTTTTCGGCGCAAAAGACCGATTCCTGAACAAGGAGCATCCACCAAAATCTTATCAAAGGAATTCTGACCAAAAAACTCATGCACCTTTCTGGCATCTAATTTTTGCCTTTGAACCCGATCTGCAACTCCTAAACGTTGGGCATTTTCTTGGATTAAATCCAACTTGTGGTCGTACAAGTCCAGAGCAGTGACCTGACCTATCGTGAGATAAGAGGCTATATGGGCTGTTTTTCCACCCGGAGCCGCACAGGCATCAAGCACTCGTTCATCACCTTTTAAATCAAGCGTCGGAGCAACCAATTGACTGGATTCGTCTTGGATGGTTATAGCCCCTTCTGAAAACAAATCATGGCCTGCAAAATGCCCCTGCTCCTTAACCAGACCAGAAGAAGACAAGGACGAATCACTAGCCTCCAACAAGGCTTGGATTTCCTCTTTTCGACTTAGGTCTGTTACACGAATACTGGCCTTGTTTCGCACCAAAAGGCTTTCAAAAATAGCTTGTGCTCGCTCTTCTCCGTATTCTTCCTTGAGCTTGGCAACTAGCCAAACCGGGAGAGAATAGGCAATGGAATCACGCTTGTTTTTTCGCTTGATGCTAGCAATATCTGGCCAGCCTTCACGCAAGATACGACGAAGGAGGGCATTGACCAATTTTTCACTGCCTTTTTTACGGACTTTGGCCAATTCTACTGCTTCATTGACCACAGCATGGTCTGGAATCTTATCCAAATAGCGAAGCTGGTAGGCACTCATGAGAAGCAGGACATAAAGCCAGCTGTCTAACTGGTCTCTGTCTTCGATAAAGTGGGATAGGTACCATTCCAGAGTCAGTTTACGGGTTATCGTTCCATAGACCAACTCGGTTACCAAGCCCTTGTCTGCTGCAGAGAGCTGACTCCCCTTGAGGTGTTTATTTAAGGCGATATTTGAGTATGCTTGATTGATAAAAACATCCTCTAATACTGCTAGGGCTAAACTTCTAGCCGTTTCTACTTTAGTCACCAAATCGTTCTCCTACAGTCAATGTCCGTCCAACTCCGTTGAGGAAGGAAGCGATGTCCATCTTAGGTTTACCAGCAGGCTGAACTTGTTTGAGGGATAGAGCCCCTTCTGCCGTTGCGACAATCAATTCTTTCTTGCCGATAGAGAGAATCTCTCCTGGATTTCCCTGACCTTCTACTGGTAGGGCTTCATAAATCTTAAAGCGGTCACCCTTAAGGAAAGTATGGGCAACAGGCCAGGGGTTCATGCCTCGGATTTGGTTAAAGAGTTGACGATTGGTTTTGTTCCAGTCCAGTTTTTCTTCCTCTGGCTTGATATTTGGAGAGAAGGTAACCTGACTCGGATCCTGCGGTTCCGGTTTGATTTCCCCAGCAATGTAGGCAGGCAAAGTATCCAAAAGCAAGTCACGACCAACAAGAGCTAATTTCTCAAACAAGGTTCCAACATTGTCCTCATCTGTGATAGGAATACTGCGACGAGAAATCATATCCCCTGCATCCATTTCCTTAACCATTTCCATAATGGTCACGCCAGCTTCCTCATCCCCTTGAATCAAGGCGTAATGGATAGGCGCACCACCTCGGTGTTTTGGAAGAAGGGAGGCGTGAACATTGACCGCAAAGTGCATGCTATCAAGGAGTTTACTTGGGAGAAACTGCCCAAAAGCAGCAGTCACAATTCCATCTGCTCCTAGCTGCATAATAGTTTCCATCTCTGGACTTCCAGATAGTTTTTCAGGTTGGTAGATAGGAAGTCCTGCCTCTTTGGCAGCTTGTTTAACTGGGGTTTCCTTAATCACTTTTTTACGTCCGACAGCACGGTCTGGCTGGGTCACAACGGCTAGAATTTCGTAACGGTCATCTGTCAAAAGCCCTTTTAAAACTGTTGCTGAAAAGTCGGGTGTCCCCATAAAGATTAATTTTGTCATATCTTCTCCTTCTTATAAAAATTGCTGTGGCTCATGGTCAATGCTGAGACGGAGCTCACTATTTTCCCGTTCTTGAGTCAAGGCCAGAACCTGATTTAGAGTCGGCCCCAGCTCATCTTCTAAACGGTATTTAATTAAAATCTGGTAATGATAGAGGTTGTGGGTACGAGCAATGGGTTTTGGCGTCGGCCCGAGAATCTTACTGGTTTCAGACAAACCTGACCGCAAAATGTTCATCACTTCATAAGCACGTTTGACCACCTCTTCTTCTTTCTTGTGAGAAAGGGTAATGCCAATGGTAAAATAGTAAGGTGGATAACCAAGTTGTCGTCTGATACCCATTTCATAGGCATAAAAACCTTCGTAGTCCTGATCCTTGGCAAATCGAATAGCATAGTGCTGAGGATTATAAGACTGGATTAAGACCTGACCAGCTTTTTCAGCTCGACCTGCACGGCCTGCCACCTGAGTCAGGAGCTGGAAGGTTCTTTCAGAAGAACGGAAATCAGGCAAATTCAAGGCTGTATCTGCATTAAGAACTCCTACTAGTGTCACATTGGGAAAATCCAATCCCTTGGCAATCATCTGAGTACCTAGTAAAATATCTGCTTCTCCTCGACCAAACTGATCAAGCAGAGCTTGATGACTCCCTTTCTTGCGAGTCGTATCCACATCCATGCGCAGAATGCGTGCCTGTGGAAAGAGTTCTGCCAGCTCGTCATAAGCCTTCTGAGTTCCTGTTCCATAGTAACGAATACTGCGACTCTTACAGTTAGGACAGACCTGAGGAATGTCCTTTGAAAAGCCACAATAATGGCAGTTCATGGTCTTGGTATCCATGTGCAGGGTGAGGGAAATGTCACAGTTGGGACACGTATCCACCGTCCCACACTCTCGACACATGACAAAACTAGAATAACCACGGCGATTGAGCATGAGAACCACCTGTTCTTTTTTAGCCAGACGGTCTTGAATAGCTTCTAGCAAAGGGGGCGTAAAATTTGACGTCTCGTTTTGTCCGATATAGTCTCGAAAATCAATCACTTGAACCTCAGGAATGGTAGCTAAAGGATTGGCTCGCTGGGTCAGACGTAAGTGTTGATAGACACCTTTCCCAGCTCGCGCACGGCTTTCCAGACTAGGAGTTGCAGACCCAAGCACCAGAGCCGCTTGATTATACTGGGCCCGTAAAATAGCCACCTCTCTGGCATGGTAACGGGGATTGCTGTCCTGCTTATAAGTCGCTTCATGCTCCTCATCGATAATCATAACACCTAGATTTTTCAGCGGAGCAAAGATGGCCGATCTGGCACCAACTACAACTTGGGCATCGCCGCGTTCCACCTTGCGCCATTCGTCATACTTTTCACCATTGGATAGGCCTGAGTGAAGAATGGCTACCTTGCCTCCAAAACGTGCAATAAAACGCTCTGTCATTTGCGGAGTCAAGGAAATCTCAGGCACCAGCAAAATAGCTGTTTTGCCCTTGTCCAAGGCTCCTTGGATTATTTGTAAGTAAACCTCGGTCTTCCCACTTCCTGTAATCCCTTGAAGGAGGAAGGGAGGCTGATGACTGCCAATCGCACTGACAACTGCATCACGCGCCTGTCTTTGCTCTGGATTCAACTCCAAAGGCTGACTTGCCTCAATGCCTTCAAAATAAGCAGCCGAACGTTGAACTTCCTTTTGAACTATGGTCACAGCACCTTGTTCCACAAAGAAGTTAACTTGGTCCCTCGAATAGAACTCTAGCAAACTAGCCAAGGAAGCACTCTCAGGATGAGAAAGCAAGTAATCTCTCAATTCTAACTTTTTCTTGGCACGTGCAGAAATCTCGACATCTTCTAATTGAGCAAGATTCACCTCATACCAAGACTGGGTCTTGACCTTCTTTTGATCAATTGCCTGATATTCTAGCCCAAGCAGTCCTTTTCTAGTCAAACGCATCATTTCAGCTTGCTTAGCTAAATCCAGAGAAGAAAAGGCAAGCGAATCTTCTGAACCAAACAAGCGCTCTCGGTCTTCCTGACTCAGACCTGCCATAGGATAGAGAATCTTGTCATAGCTAGAGTTCAGAAATCCCGGTAACATAGCCTTGAGGATGGAGATCTTGTAAGAGAAGACGGACTTGCGTAACTCCTCAGCCAGCCAGAGTTGTTCTTGCGTGAGAACAGGAGAAAAATCCAGCACCTCGGCAATATCTTTTAAATCTTGCTCTATCTCTTCTCCTTCTGATTGAGACTTCAAACCAAGAACAATTCCTTGAATCAGGCGATTCCCCTTACCAAAAGGCACATGTACCCGCATTCCAACTTCCAACATTCCCTCAAATTCCTCAGGAATTCTGTAACTATAGGGCTGGTCCGTCTGCATCAAGGGCACATCTACGATAATCTTAGCTAGGGTCATCTTCTCACCTCCTCCTTGTCAGTACATTCTTGCAATAGAAAAAATAAGATTGAGTCCCCCCAACCTTAAATCTTTTCACCATCTTCTTTTTCTTTAGCGATTTGCTCTTTGATTTTCTTTTCTTCTTCTTCTTTGCGGCGTTTTTCTTCTTCGATACGGCGACGCACTGCTTCACGTTTTCCTTCTGGATCTGGGTGAATTGTAACGTTTCCTGATTCGATTTCTTCTAAAGCGCGAAGAGTTGATTTTTCAGACTTGAAACCTTGAGTTGCTGGCGCACCTGCTTCCAATTCGTGGGCACGTTTTGCTTCCAAGATTACGAGTGAATATTTTGAAGGAACCTTGTCGAGCAAGGTATCAATAGAGGGTTTTAACATCATTTACTTGTACCTATTTTCTAAATTTTATCGAGTAGTTGGAGATTTTGGTAACATCTCCTGATAGTGACCAATGACACGATCCACACGGAAGTGTTCTGCTTCGATCACACGTTTGACACGCTCAGCAGCTAGGGGCACCTGATCGTTGACGATCGCATAATCATACTCACGCATGAGGGCAATTTCTTCCTTGGCTTTTTCGATTCGCTGAGCAATTACTTCTGCACTGTCTGTTCCACGTCCTACCAAACGATCTTGCAATTCATCCAAATCTGGTGGTGTCAGGAAGATAAAGACAGCATCTGGAACCTTTTTCTTGACCTGAAGAGCGCCCTGAACCTCAATTTCAAGGAAAACATCGATTCCCTTGTCCAAGGTTTCATTGACATAGGTCAGAGGAGTTCCATAGTAGTTGCCGACATATTCTGCGTATTCCAACATCTGTCCTTGACGAATCAGCTCTTCAAACTCTTCACGAGTACGGAAGAAATAGTCAACACCGTCCACTTCTCCAGGACGTTGTGCGCGTGTCGTCATCGATACAGAGTATTGAAATTGGTTTTCAGAACTCTCAAAAATCTCTCTTCTAACCGTTCCTTTTCCAACCCCTGAAGGACCAGAAAAAACGATTAGTAAGCCTCGGTCTGCCATTGTGTCTCCTTTTAGTCAGTCTGTAAAAATAAAATAAAATTTTCCTTCAGATAGTAGCATTTTACACAAACTATCCTTCTACAGTCTTTCTATCTAGTGTAACAAAAAAGCAGTAATTTTTCAACTGCTCTTTCTTATTTATTTAGCATAATCTACTGCACGAAGCTCGCGAATCACGGTTACCTTGATATTTCCTGGGTAATCGAGATTGTTTTCAATTTTCTCACGAACTTTGTGAGCCAAGATTGTGACTTTGTCGTCCTTGATTTGTCCTGGATTGACCATGATACGAATTTCACGTCCTGCTTGAAGGGCAAAGCTAGTTTGTACTCCTTCAAAGCCGTTAGCAATTTCTTCCAAATCATGAAGACGTTTGATGTAGCTTTCAAGAGACTCACTACGAGCACCTGGACGGGCTGCGCTCAAGGCATCTGCTGCAGCGACGATCACTGCAATCACGCTCTCAGCTTCAACATCGCCATGGTGGCTAGCAATCGTATTGACCACAACTGGGTGTTCCTTATACTTACGAGCCAATTCCATACCGATTTCAACGTGGCTACCTTCAACCTCACGGTCAATGGCTTTCCCGATATCGTGAAGGAAGCCAGCACGACGGGCAAGAGCCGCATTTTCACCAAGCTCACTGGCCATAATACCAGCCAACTTAGCAACCTCAATCGAATGACGCAAAACATTTTGTCCATAAGAAGTGCGGAATTGCAAACGACCCATAATCTTCATCAAGTCTGGATGAAGGTTTGGCGCACCAATCTCATAGGCAGCGGCCTCACCGTATTCACGGATTTTATTGTCGATCTCTTGACGGTTTCTCTCAACCAACTCTTCGATACGAGCTGGGTGGATACGACCATCTTTGAGCAACATTTCCATAGTCATACGGGCAATCTCACGACGAATCGGGTCAAATCCTGACAAGGTCACCACTTCTGGTGTATCGTCGATAATCACATCGACCCCTGTCAAACTTTCAAAGGTACGAATGTTACGACCTTCACGACCAATAATGCGTCCCTTCATAGTATCGTCTGGTAGATGAACTGTTGAGTTTGTTGACTCCGCTACATATTCACCAGCAATACGTTGCATAGCTTGAACCAGGATGTCCTTGGCCATTTTGTCAGAACGTTCCTTGACCTCTTGCTCAGCTTCACGAATACGGCTGGCAATCTCCTTGGTCAAGTTCTCCTCTGTCTGAGCCAAGATAATATCTCGTGCTTCTGCCTGAGACAGGGCACCAATACGCTCTAGTTCTGCTTCTTTTTGTCTTTCGACTTCCTCTAATTGCTCTTCACGCGCATCAAGGTTTTTCGCTCTATCAGAAATACTTTGTTCTTTTTGTTCAAGTGTTTGTTCTTTACTCGTCAAATTGTCGTCCTTACGGTCAAGGCTAGTAGCTCTCTCTGTCAAACGACTTTCGATTTGTTTGAGTTCTTGACGTTCTGATTTGAATTCAGCGTCCACTTCTTCACGGTATTTTCTGGCTTCTTCTTTGGCCTCCAATAGTGCTTCTTTTTTAAGAGACTTGCTTTCACGCTTAGCTTCATTAACAAGTAAATCCGCTTCACGCTCAGCTTGTCCACGTAAATTAGTTGCTTCTTGTTCAGCATTTAAAAGCATCAACTCCGCAGCTTCCTGAGATGATTTCATCTTAGCTGAGATGCTGACATATCCAATGACTAAACCAATGATGACGGCAAAAACAGCAATCGCAAGCGACATGATTTCCATGTTTTTACCTCATTTTATTGTTATTCCGAATGACATACATTCTTTTACATTCTACCATAAAAAAGTGATTTTCACAAACCTAAAATAGAATATGTTTTGGGGAAATTAGTCTGAATTTTAGGATTACACTTCTTCGGATCCCTTCAAACTTTTGAACACATCATCAATAAATATATCTGCTAATCTCTTCTTGAAAGAATCATTATTTAATAGAGCACCAAATAAATCTTGACTCTGAGAGTATCCTTCTATGAGAGCATTGTCAATCTCTTCTTCAAAAGCAAAAACGAAGTCTTCTCTGGAGTTGACACGAGCAGATTGCTTTAGTCTCGGATTCTTTTTCATCAATTCACGAATGGATACCGCTCCACTTAGACCGACTTGGTGATCAATATCCAAATCCAACTGTTCGTTAATTTCATCTAAGATTTCAGATAAACGCTTCTCCTGGTCAGTCGTAACACCTCCAGTACTTGGCTTGGTAAGTATTAACTCTGGATGATATTCCAATTCAGAAACTGACCTGAAAGAACCTGTTTGCTTATGTTTCATATAGTCCACTACGATCTTATCTGCTATTGTAAAATCATTTCCTCCAATGCGAACATCAATCATCTTGACAAGGCTTTGCAGATAATTATAACGTTCGTGCAGAACTTCATTTTGATAAGCAGTTGCCTGAATCAAGAAAGTATACATTCTAAGAAAACCTCGAATAACCTTTCGAATAGAAAGTTGTTCTTTCTCATCAAACCGTCTAACTCTATCATAACCTTGATTTAACAGAGAAACCATCTTTTGTTTTTCTCTGCTGTTTCTCTTTTCTTGGTATAAGAATTGATTAAACTCATGAACAACATCACTGTCCAAAATACCATACTCATCAATTTTCCGATCCAAGGTCAAGACATCGCTAGGTGTGACTGTATCTGCTAAAATAGTCTCACGGTAGTAGGGAGAAAAAGCTGAGCGAATATCGTCATAAGTATTTTTAAAATCAAGGATAAAGGTCTTCTTGTTGTAGCCTCTATAGATACGATTCAAACGAGACAATGTTTGCACCGCAGCAACACTTCGCAACTTTTTATCCACATACATAGCAACCAGTTTTGGTTGATCAAACCCTGTCTGATACTTATTTGCCACAATCAGGATTTGGTAGTCCTCCGTATCAAAATGATCTTTCAAATAATCTTCCTTGACCTGATTCATTTGCGACTCAGTATATTCACTACCTTGGTAATCAACCTTGCCAGAAAAGGCAATCAGGGTTCCAATACTGGTGATACTGTGGTCTTTGAAGTACTTTTGAAAGGCCAATTGATACTTAACTGCTGCCTCACGACCCGAAGTCACAATCATAGCCTTACCTTGACCACCCAATTCAGCCATAATATCATGACTGATAAAGTGATCCATGATAATTTCAACCTTTTGATTGATATTTTCATCAGATAATTCTACAAACTTTGCAATCTTACGCTTGGCAAGAGTCGTTTTTAGCTCAGGATCTTCTTCGACTGCTTTATTGAGCTTGTAATAGGTCTTATAAGTCGTATAGTTATCTAAAACATCTAGAATAAAACCTTCCTCAATAGCTTGCTTCATACTATAAACATCAAAAGGAGCTTTAGAACCATCTGCTTGTGTTGTACCAAATAGCTGTAGAGTTGTCGCCTTGGGAGTTGCAGTGAAGGCAATGATTGAGACATTGTCCTGCTTACCTGTCCGAGCAATCTCCTTCTCGATAGCGTCCGCAACACTTACTTCTTGAATCTCATCGATAGTTCCATCTTCTGTATCTGTTTCTGTCAAGACTTGACTAACCGAACTCATATAGGATCCTGTCGTTGAACTGTGAGCTTCATCAATCAGGATGGCAAATTTCTTTTTCGCAGTATTCCCTACAGACATCCAGTTAGATTGGTTGATTTGGGCAAACTTATGAATAGTCGTAGCTATGATTTTTGTATTTCCTGCAATCGCATCCGCTAAGTCACTGGAGGTTTCTTTGTCGCCCATTACCTTGACCACTCCAGGCTTGTGGGAGATTTCCTTGACCGCTTCTTGTAATTGACGGTCAACTACGATACGGTCTGTAACGATTAATACAGTATCCACAATATTTTGATTTTGTTCATCATGGAGCGATACCAAACTATGAGCCAACCATGCTATGGTATTGGTTTTACCAGAACCAGCCGAATGCTGAATCAGATAATTACTGTCAGTATGGTTGACTTTCATGTCCTCTAGGAGACGGCTAACTGCTCTTCGCTGATGGTATCTCGGGAAAATCAGGGTCTTCTTTTTATGCTTATCCATCTCAAAAAAGATAAAACTCTCTATTAACTGGAGAATACTATCCTTGGTCAAGACATCAAGCCACAAGTAGTCTGTATCGACACCATCAGGGTTGTGAGGGTTGCCACTTCCCATCTCAATACCTTCCCCTTTCCCCACATTAAAAGGTAGAAAATAGGTTTCTTGTCCTTTCAATTGCGTCGTCATATAGACTTCTAGGGTATCCACTGCAAAGGAAGCCAAGACTCCCTGTTCAAAACGGAAAAGACGATTCTTAGGATTGCGTCCCTTGAGCTGCCTGATAGCATCCTGTACAGACTGACCACTGGGATTAAACTTAAGTTCGATAGCAAATAGTGCTAATCCATTGATAAAGATAACAAGGTCAATGCGGTCGCTCTCCTCATAAACCACTTCTTCCATAACAGATAGACAATTGGCTTGGTATTGTTGAACAGTCTTTTCATTAAAACTAGTCGCAGGTTTACGATAAAGAAGACGAAGTTGTTTATTTTCAATAAAGATTCCCTCTTTTAAGGCGAATAAAAAGCCACCCTTGACGATTTCTTTATTAATCAGATTGACGATTGTCTCCTTACTCAGTTTTTTAAGGAGATAGTCCATGGTCTCCTCCTGGGTCTCCATCAGAAAATCCCACAGGAGTTCCACATCCATGGCTAATCTAGGATCGTAGCAAGTAGCGTCCCGCTGGATATAGCCATTTTTTTCTTTCAAGTCTTTGATAATCCACTGCTGGAAATCATAGCGCTCCTTTAAGCCCAAATTTGCCATAGTTTCTCACTTTCTTGATTTTAAAATTATATTATTCGATACATTCCAATCAAATTTCTATCAGTCAAATAAGGTCATTTGACCAGAAATTTCTTTATTCTTAGATTTTATACGGTGTTCAAATTCGACGACATGTTCATCATCTACAGCATAATGAGTAACTTCCAGAACTTCCCATGCACACTGCTCCTTACCAGCAATACTTTTATCAATCTTTCGTAATTTACATCTTATGAAAAAACCTGTGTTGAACGAAATAACTTTGTTTTGTGATTTTTCTAAAAAGTCCTTGTCTTTGACACTAAAACGTATTTTATCCCCTTCATACTCACCTGTCCACTTTTCTGTTACACCAGCTACTAACACAGGAGATATAATATAAACTTTAGCATCGTAAATAACTGTCTCACTAGTCTGATTATTAGAAATGTAATTATCAAATTCGCCACTACCTATATTACTGGTTACTTTTCCTTCTTGTGTTATCTCGATTTCTGAAATCTCTTTATCAATTTTATTTGCTTTAAAAAAAGCATTTTTGTACTTAGCAAGGCTAGAAAATTCTTCAATGTATATCTTTGCCTGCTCTAGTGTCAGATCTCCCTTATTTATTTTTTCTTGTAAATCAAGTACTAATTTTTCACGATCTAACGTTGTACTTTTAGGTTCTTGAACTTGTTGAAAAAAAGCAGTAAGACTTATTGAAATAATAGACGTAATACCAGCTATAAAAATTTTGTCTAGATTCTTTTTCCATAAAATTTTAAACTCCGATTTAAAACTGCCTTTATCTCTCGCCAATGCTCTAATTTCAATTGAGAGACCAAATTGATTGGTTATTTCATATAAAAAATCAGCTAAATTTTGTTCAGATTTTAATAGTGTCTTAGCATCTAACTCATGTTTTTTAGAATCCTCAAAAATCCATCGAATAGAATAACTATATTCTCCTATTTCTGTATCCATTACACCCTCCTCTTCCCTGTCACATAATCATAAATAAGAGTTTGTCGTTGTTTATCAATATTTTCAATTTGATTTTGTTTGATTTCAATCATTGCCTGAATTCGCTTAATTTCACAATCTAAATAATTAGAAATATTATGTTGTTCGGTAGATGAAGGTATTGATACCATAAAATTCGATAACATAGGCATTCGTATAGAATCTACAGTTGATTTTGCTTCCCCTAATGATACTTCATTTTTTAAATTAATTGATACATAGTAAAATAAAAATTTACTTTCAATATTTTTAAAATTTGATAAAATATACACTCTTTGATGAGCAGTAAATTTCCCCTTATAATAATGGAAAACTTTCCCTACTCCTACCCCATCACCAGCTGTTAAAATAGCCTCTGTATCATGAGTATATGTCGGAAGTTTTTCAACATTTTGAGATCTAACAAAGAAAGGATATCCTTCGCTCTCTACAGTCCTATCTTGAGTGTTACTTGTTCCAGTTGAAATTTCTACCAAATATTTTAATCGTTTCACTCCCCACCCTTCAGGCACCTCTCCAATCCAGTCGATACTCGAATCTTTCATTGGGACTGTTTTATCCAGTCCTTTTGTGACAGTCTCATAAATCAAGCTAGAGCGGTAATCTTTGAGCTTTTGAATCTGCTCCTCCAGTAATGCTTTAGCTTTATCTAACTGGGCGGTTTTCTTATCTAGAAAATCAGCAATTTTTTGTTGTTCATTTTTTTGAGGAAATGTAAAAGTGAATTCATCAAATACATTTTGATACAAATGTAAAATGGTGCTAGCCCCTGAATTTGTATAGTTAAACCACATCCAAAATTCATCTGATAATAAAACATAGTATAAAAATTTTCTATCAATCTCATCAATTGTTTGGATTCTTAACACACCACTATTTAACGAAGCTTTATCATCAAGCCCTGAAATAATAGCTACTTTACCTACCGTACCATCTTTCGTAATTAGTAAGTCACCATTTTCAACTTGAATCTGTGAAGCTTCTGACCAACGTTTTTCATCAATATGTACAGCTGTTTCAAAATTAATTGTTCCATTGTGAAAGTCAGTTCCAGTAATTAAATATGGTCCTTCTTCTTTATATTCAGCTGATGTTAATCCTTGCCAACCAATTCTACCATTAAGCTGTGTTGTGAATTTTATTTTAGAAATCTCCCACTCTTCTGGTATCTGTCCGATCCAGTCAATGCCACTCTCTTTCATCCTAGTCATGTTTTAGTTCCTCCAAGAGAGTCTGTAGTTCTGCTTCCAAGTCATAGAACTCTGCCAATAACTTCTCAGCACTCTCTGGTGCTTGGTAGTGATAGAAATAGCGGGTAAAAGGAATCTCGGCTCCATAGCCCTTTTCCTCATCAAACCAGTAGTGGGCGTCAGGTACATGGGGATAGACCTCACGCGCAAAGTAGGTTTCCACATCCTCTGTCAGCTTAACGATTTCACTGTCCTTGGTGGTCTTATCATAGACAATCCCATCGGCAATCTCATTTGCCTTGTCTTTCCTCTTGGTTCGGATAACTTCTGCTGTTTTGTCCATTTCACTCATAGCTAAGGCTAGCGCATTGACATTGGCAGGCGTAAGCTTAAACTCTCCCAGCAAGTCCTTGATGACTTGGGCAAAGTTCTCAAAGTTAGGATAGGTCTTATCAGAGCTTCCCTTAGCAAGAGCTGTCAGGATAGCTTCTTGCTTGATCTTACCAGCTACAAGATCCTGTAATTTTTTCTCATCCTTGGCTGAACGTGGTTCCATCTCTAGCAATTCTTGATACTTGTATTCATCAAATAGTTTAGCTAGGAAAGGAACACTTTTCGCTTTCTCAATTGTTTCTTCACTTATATGGCCACGACGTTGCAGAGGTTGCATAACTGTAAACTCTCGATAGAGAAACTCTTGATTGTCAAAGATTTTTACATGGTCATTTTCTTGAAAATCATCGTACCAGTGAAGGATCTGACGGATATTATCTTGGGACAACTCACGGCGTTTTTGACCTAGAGATTTACGTAGAGGAATAAACTCCTCCGTCGCATCGATAAACTGAACCTTGTTCTGGCGCTCAGGAGACTTGTTTTTATTATAAATCCAGATATAAATCCCAATTCCTGTGTTATAGAAAAATTGACCTGGAAGGGCGACTATAGCTTCTAGCAAATCATTCTCAAGGATATAACGGCGAATCTGACTTTCTCCCGATGACGTCCCACCTGAAAAGAGGGGAGACCCATTTGAAATGATGGCTGCACGGCCATTTTCTTCTAATTTTGCAAGAGCATGAAGATGGAAGAGTAGTTGAGCATCTCCAGTTCCTGGAGTCGCAACAAAACGACCTTGACGACCTTCTGTTTTATCAAAGAGTTGATGATCTTTCTTAACTGCATCCTCAACCCCATCATCCGCATCCTTACCACCCCAAGCTTGACCAAAGGGAGGGTTAGCGATGACAAAGCTCATCTTAGTATCTGGGAAAGGATCTGGATCTTTTAAGGTATCCACCTTCACAAAATAATCAGAGTCTTCCTGACGAATTAGCATATCTGCACGACCAATCCCAAAGGTTTCAGGCAAAACTTCCTGACCAAAGAGACGGACAGTGGCTCCCGTATTCAACTGACGGATATAGCTTTTAGCTGTAGCCAGCATTCCCCCAGTTCCAGCGGCCATGTCTAGTATTTTCAACTCTTTTTTATCAACAAAAAGTTCTTCGTCTGCCTCAATCAAGAGTAGGTTGACCATCAGAGCGATAACTTCACGAGGGGTATAGTGAGACCCCGCTTCCTCATTTTCAGAAAATCGGCGGATGATATCCTCAAACATGTATCCCATACGCATAGAATCAACTGAACTTGGAGACAAATCAATTTGAGAGAACTTTTTAATAACCGTGAAAAGACGACCACTCTGGGCTAGGGTACGGACTTGCTCTTTAAATTTTAGGTTTTCAATGATGTCCTTGACACGATAGGAATAGCCATCCAGATAGGCTAGAAAATTCTCCTCGATTGCATTTGGATCGTTTTGAAGATTTGCCAACGTAAAAGGACTAACATTGTAGTAACGATAGCCTGAAAGTTTCTCCAACACTTTCTCAGGTGTATTGGGATTTGCTTTGTATTGTGCTACCACCTGATCCTTGGTTGGCAGCAAGGCAGCTTCTAAACGAGTCAGGACAAACATTGGAATGATGACATCGCGATACTTATCTGCTCGATAAGCTCCTCTAAGGGTGTTAGCGATAGACCAAACCGTATTGACATCATTAGAAATTTGGATGTCATTTGCTTGGAATAGTGGTAATTTTTCTTTGAAATTAGACATTTACTTCCCCTGTTTTTATTATTAACAATTCTCTTCATTATACCACAAAATACGAGTTATAAAGCGTATTCAAGGGTAAAGATAGAAGTTCATATACTAAATTTCTTTACTGAGTTTTTGTCTTTTGTACTAGGGCTTCTGTCATTTTCCAAAAAACTTTATCTTAAACTTACTAATAAAAATTTAAAAAATAAAAAGCCTACTTCGCAGTAGACTTAGTAATGATCTTTAAAGGACAAGAAAGCCACGCTATCTCCATCCATCATATAAATCAAGCGATTTTCTGCGTCGATACGACGTGACCAGGCTCCTTGGTAGTCATACTTGAGTGGTTCTGGCTTACCTATTCCTGTAAAGGGATCACGTTGAATATCCTTGACTAGTTTGTTTATTCGTTTTAGGGTTTTCTTATCCTGATTTTGCCAGTAGCAATAATCAACCCAGGCATCTTCTGTAAACTTGAGCAGCATTCCTCACTCCTCAATAACATGGACTTGAGTGCTTCCAGCACGGACTTGAGCCATTCCTCGCAAAACCTTGTCTGATAACTCCTTATTTTGAGCGATTCTCAGGGTTTCCTGAATACTGTCCCATTCGCTCTTTGAAAGAACTACAATGTCCTCATCTGGATTTTTGTTAACCACCGTTAAAGGCTCAAATTCATCATTGACCTTCTTCATGTAGTCTTTTAAATGATTTCGGAATGTTGAGTAAAGAACTGCTTCCATAACCATACCTCGTTTTACCTCTTTTCCACTATTATACACAAAAAGAAAGAAATTGTCAGGAACTTGTACAAGATTTTCTTTTCTATCTATTTATTCGTAAAAAATCTCAAAAAGTCCACCTTTCAGTAGACTTAGTTTGTTTCTATTCTTATCGGCACTCTTCCAAAATTCTGGTCTGCTATACTTGGATTTCCTAGTTGGTAAATCTGGTCTGACTTTTGAGTCATGACATCCCAAGGTTCTTTGCCAATTCGGCTGACTAGACTGACCTGACCTTTCAAAGACTTGAGATGTTGCCTGCCTTTTTCAGTAAATCCAAGGACATGAATGGCTTCTGGCAAGTCACCTTCTCTAGCTTGCACCAAGATATAGGTCAAGAGGCGTCTGACACGCGCCTTGGTGTAACGCTTGGTCGCAACCGCTTCAACCAAGTCTTCCACAGATTGGGCTATCTTGATAGCATCCTTGATGCGCACTGCCATTTCTTGATTGACCTGATAGATGGTGGTTAGGTCGAGATTTGATAAGATTTGATAGCGGAGCAAGGGAAAATAGTCTTCCCAGCTCACCTTATTAGCCTGCTCAAATAGAGCAACAGAAGGCATAAAGCGTTCTAAGAAATCTGTATCTCTCTGGTGCTGACGGAGGGCTGTAGCCGAGGCAAAGTCCACATCTTTATCCACAGAATGGTAACCCGCCCCCTGACGTTGAATTGGATGCATCTTGATATTTCGTCCCGCAACCGCCTTGGCATAAGCGAGAGCAAGAACATGATTGGGGGTATTACCTGAAAAATCAAGACCAGCAAATTCCTTCCACATGGCTTGGGTTTTCTGGGGATAGGAAAGGGAATCAGGCAGATTTTCCACAAATTTCTCCATCTCAGCACCTTGCTCTGTGTATAAGTCAGCGATTTCCTGGTAATCCAGAACTTCCTCTGTCCCAAAAGCTAGATTATCAATGCCCAAGCGAGCCAAGATATCCACAGCTCCTTGACCGAAGAAATCAGCTGCCTGAACACTGACTAAAAAGGGCAATTCCACTACCAGATCTGCTCCGTTTTCCAGCGCCATCTGGGTCCGTGTCCACTTATCTACAATAGCAGGCTCGCCTCTCTGCATGAAATTTCCAGACATAGCCACGACTTTCAGTCCTTCAGCCTGTTCCAGCAGGTATTTGTGTCCATTATGAAAAGGATTAAACTCCGCGATAATACCCGTGATGGTCATAGTGATCTCCTACTTCTGCGCCACAAAAAACCAACGGGTGCTAGTTTCTGTTGGCTCCTTGTCCTCAAAGTCCGCATAGAGTTTGAAGGACTTGAATCCAGCCTGTTCCAACAAAATATCATAGGTCAAGACCTCATAGGTCCGCTCCTCATGCACTTCATCGTGACGACTAAAGGAACCGTCATCCTCCTTGATAAAGAAGGTCAGCTCATGTACGATAGAATGTGGTGCTGAATCCTCATAGGTGTCCCAAAGCATA
This sequence comes from Streptococcus sp. 3109, assembly GCF_013276905.1. Taxonomy (NCBI): domain Bacteria; kingdom Bacillati; phylum Bacillota; class Bacilli; order Lactobacillales; family Streptococcaceae; genus Streptococcus; species Streptococcus sp. 3109. The sequence continues at coordinate 98,877 of NZ_VMLY01000007.1, forward strand.
GCGAAATCTTCCGCATTTTCATGGTAGGAATAGCCTGGAAAAACTTCATCTGTCTGGTAAGTCGAATGCACGTCAAAGATGAAAACTCCGTCTTCATTAAGAGCATTATAGACTTCCTTAAAAACGTCCCCTACTTCCACTTCATCCTGCATGTAGCAGATTGAGTCCGAATAACAAGTGACAAAATCATATTGACCTGCCTTGGACAAATCCAGCATATTTCCTTCAATGAAATCAATCTTTTGCTTGGCTGAAGCAGCTCTCTTTTCGGCAATTTTCAACATATCAGCACTCAAGTCCAGTCCAGTCACATCAAAACCAGCCTGAGAGAAGCGCACCGATTGAATTCCTGTTCCACAAGCCAGTTCCAAGAGTTTCTTTCTCTCCTTGGTCTTAGGCAAATGACGCAGCGAAAAATCCGTCCATTTATCGTATAAACTATCATCCATCACAACATCGTAAACAGCCGCAAAGGTTTCATAAGTTGCCATAATCATGATACCAAGAGCCTCAATGGCAAACACCACTAGCTCTTTACCTTTCTATCAATTTTTCTAAAATAAGCAAAGAAACCCAGTTGACTACAACTGAGTTCATCTTCTAAGCAAGAGCTTCTGAAATATCTACTGAATTCGCCTCATGCCATAGTTTTTCTAAGTTATAGTGGGCACGAATTTCTTCTGAGAAGATATGCACAACGACACCACCAAGGTCTAGCAAGACCCAGCCTCCTGCCGCATCGCCTTCGACATGGCTGCCTTTAACACCAGCTTCGGCTACTTTTTCACGAATGTTATCAGCAATAGCGTCCAACTGACGGCTATTCATCGAGCTCGTGATGACAAAGTAGTCCGTCACGCTGGTCAAATCTTGTACGTCGAGTGCAAGGATATCCTCCGCACGTTTCTCATCAGCCGCTTTCACGACTAGTTCTAGTAATTCTTTTTCGTTCATTTAGTCCTCTTTCTAGAAAATATGTTTGTAATCTAGGACATCTGCAAAGCGCCCCTCCCAAATACCCTCATAGAATTCATTTATCGTTTCTGCTGGAATGTCTTTCCCATCAAACGTTGTGCAAGTTCCTTCTGGAATAATAAGCTGATAGCCATATTCAAAAGCAACCTTGACAGAGGTATCCACACAATATTCTGTCTGCATACCACATAAAACTAATTTTTCAATCCCCTGTTTATCCAAATATTCTTTTAAACCAGTTTCTTTGAAAATACTGTTATACTTCTTCTGAAAGACCTTTTCATCAGGTTTTCGGTTTAAAAGCTCAGATAACTGCCAATCTTCTGATGTTTGAGCTTCAGCGTTCTCAATATGTTGAACATAAATAATTTCGATATTCTTACTTCTAGCCTGGTTTTGTAAATAAGAAATTTTTTCCAATAGACTATTTGTCTGAAAACCGGTTTCCACTAAAATATTCTGAACATCAATGATTATAAAAGCCGTCTTCATTTAGTCCTCTTTCAAATAGTGCACAAAGGCGTTATAGGTTTCAAGGGTTTGGGGATAGATGGGAAATCCCTGATGAGCTAGATGCTCCACGGTACGAGCTGTTTCATAGGCCACCGCCTTATTGAGCGATTGACTTGCAATCTCACGCGCCTGGTCTACTCCAGGAAAGGCTCGATTGTGCTCGATATAGTCTGCGACATAGATGACCTTATCTAAATCTGTCATCTGACCAGCACCGACTGTATGGATTTCAATGGCTCGCAGGATTTCTGTATCATGCAAATCCAAATCTTCTTGAATCTTGTAGATACCAACCAGCCCATGCCAGACATTATTGCCCCAGTTTTTGAGGTCAGGGTCTAGCTGATAACGGTCAATCAAGTCTAAAAATTCCTGATCTGACAGCTTTTTAGCATAGTCATGAAGGAGCCCTGCTAAGCCTGCTTTCTCGGCATCGACTCCAAATCTCTCCGCCAGTTCTATGGCTGCACGCTCCACACCTAGACAATGGGTTAAGCGTTTTTCAGGTAGAAGCTCTGCCATTTTTTCTAACAAAGCCTCACGGGAGCAGTTGATATAGTCTTGATAGGCCATCAGTAGAGCCCCTCCTTCTCGATGAAATCTAGCACAGGCTGAGGTAGGAGAAAGTTGGGTTTCCGACCTTGGGCCAGGAAGTCACGCACCATGCTAGATGAGATATCCATGAGAGGCACATCCACCCAGATAACTGGATAGGAAGTGCCAGCCTTATAGCGTGGGCGCTGAACTCCCACAAACTGAACCATATCAACCAGTTCATCAATTCGATACCACTTAGGCAAATAGTCCACCATGTCGGCACCGATGATAAAGTAATAATCCGTATCTGGATGTTGCTCTGTCAAGATTTTCATGGTGTCGTAGGTATAGGAAATGCCCTTGCGCTCCAACTCAATGGTTTCAATGTCCAGACCTTCAATCCCCTCAATCGCCAACTCAAGCATCTTGAGACGATGGTGTTCAGGGATTGTTTCCTTTTTATCTACATGAGGAGGTTGGTATTCAGGCATAAGCAGAACTTGATCTAGTCCCAACTGCTGGCGCACTTGATCCGCAACAATGAGATGGGCATTGTGAACGGGGTTAAAATTGCCCCCTAAAATCCCGACTTGTTTGCGTTTTTTCTCCTTGATTTCTGGCTCCAACTCTACCTTGGTAAAGGGAGTTAATAGTTCAATTGCCATAGGCTAGTCTCCTTTATTTCTCTGTAAAAACAGTTATTTGGAGTAGGTTTTTAGATTTCTTTGACTTTTTTAGAAATCTTGCGATTTTCTTTCTTGCTAGATTGTTTAAATAAAATCAAGATGCGTCCAATTTTTTGGACTGTATCCACACCGATTTCTTCTTCCAAGATTTCAGCGACTTCGTGGATATTTTCATCTGTATTTTGCAAGAGAGTTACCTTAATCAATTCGCGGGCGTCAAGAGCTTGACGAACGCTGGTTTTGATTTGGTCGTTGAGACCATTTTTCCCGATTTGGATGATGGGTTTGAGAGTGTGTGCCTGGCTGTTGAGGAAGGCACGTTGTTTTGATGTTAATGACATAATTTCTTCCTTGTTTTTTTGATAGTTATTTTAGGTGGTGAGGGACGGTCGGAACTAATTTCCCAAAGATCCCATCTTTGAAAAATGGATTTCCTGACCTCACAATTGAGCCTTGGTCTCAATTGTGCCCCTTGCCAATCTACAGATTGGCAATCACACCACGGCAATAACTATCGCTATATGAGCTCACTTTGTTCGCTCAGCGATTTTGGTTTAAATAATGGCTTTTCGTGTGACGACGGCAACGCCTTCTGGTCCCCAGACGGCGACTTTGGCGGTGCCTGTTACGCGGATCCAGCCTAGGCCTGAGATGACTAGGTCTGTCTTTTCCTTGATATTAAAGACATGTTGAACTAATTTTGGAAAATCTTCTTTTTCCTTGCTATTTGGTGGTGTCAGAAGGGTTCCGACGTGCTTGTCATAGAAAGCACTAGCGCCTTCTAGTTTGGTACGGTGTAGTTTGAGTTCATTATCAAAGAAGGCTGTGAATCCTTGCTTTTCACCCGCAATGAAGTCAAAGCGTCCTAGACCGCCTAAAAACAGGGTTTGTTCAGGATTGAGCTGATAGGTTTTAGGCTTGATTTCCTTTTTGGGGCTGACATACTTGAGGTTTTTAGCCGTCAAGTAATGAGCCATTTGGTGACGGTGGATGATTCCCGGTGTATCGTAGATATAAGAACCATCATCAAGCGGAATCTCGATTTTGTCCAAAGTTGTCCCCGGGAAGCGTGAAGTCGTAATGACATTCTGGTCACCCGTGATTTCTTGGATAATAGCATTGATAAGAGTTGATTTTCCAACATTTGTTACCCCAACAACATAAACATCGCGGCCCTTACGGTAATGCTCGATTTTGTCAATGACTTCCTTAATGGCATGTTTGTTTTGTGCTGAAGTTAGGACAACATCGACTGGACGAAGTCCTTCTTCGTGGGCACGCTCCATGAGCCACTGGCTAATCTTGCCCGGTTTAACTGACTTAGGTAGGATATCTTTTTTATTTCCGACCAAGAGGACATCATTGCCTGATACAAAACGTGGCAAGCCTGGGATGACAGAGCCATTAAAATCAAAGATATCAATGACATTAACCACTAAGGCATCACTGTCTCCCACCTCGTGTAAGAGCTTGAGGAAATCATCGTCTGTCAACTGGACATCCGTGATTTCATTGTAGTGGCGGAGACGGAAACAACGTTGGCAATAGACTTCACCTGTCTCCAAACCTTTTTCAAGTGCCGACTGGGGGGTAAATCCAAGACCAACCTTATCTGTCGTCTGAATGGTTGCTCCACAACCAATACAGAGAATTTCTTCCATAGTTAAATTCCTTTTTTATATGTAATCTGTCCGTACTTTTCAGTGATTTTTCGCATCACACGGCGCTCACGAGCTCGGTTAATCTGCGTTTTGATCGAGTCATGTTGGACCAAGGGTTTGACTAAAATCGAGCAAATGCCTGCACGGTGGGCTGCTCGTATATCTGTCATGAGCTGGTCGCCAACCATGACCACTTCACTTTTCTCATAGTGAAATTCCTTCATGGCACGGTCAATTCCAAATGTGAAGGGCTTCAGAGCCCAATAAACATAATCAATCCCAAACTTCTCAACTGCTCGTTGGACGCGTTTTTTGGTGTTATTTGATACCACGATAATGCGAATGCCCGCGTCCCGAAGGTCATGTAGCCATTGTTTCATCTCTGGCGTCCCATCAGGGTTGTTCCAAGCAATGAGGGTATTGTCCAAATCGACCAAAACAGCCTTGATTCCCTGCGCCTGCAGGCTTGGAACTGTCAGATCATAAACTGCTTCCACAGCAAAATCTGGCATGTAGTTTTCAATCGCCATTCTGGCTCCTTTTCTTTTTAATTTCTAGTAATTTTCTTCATCCATTGAGATAAGGCTGCCCATAAAATCAAGCTAGCCATTAAGATATAAATCCAAGCATTTGGCTCTTCTGTAAATGGTAGAGGAACATTCATTCCGAAAAAGCCTGTCACGACTGCCAAAACAGCTAGCAAGACTGAAATGATAGTCAAGGTTGTCAAATTATCATTCAGATTATTGTTTAGAATGTTGTTGTAAGATGCTGATAGTTGTTGAAGGACTTGAGAAATCAAGTCTGTCATGGATACCAGCTGATGAGCCTCAATCATGGCATCATCAAACTGTTCTCTCTCAATCTCGTTAAAACTGCGATAGAGGGCATGCCCTTGAATATGTTCCAGCAACATGCGATTTTGCTTGGCAGCCGCCGTAAGATAAACCATACCGGTCTCCAAGTCGGAAAGGGCAAAAAGGTTTTTCTTAGTCGTCCGCTGGCGCAAGAGGCCATTAACCTCGTCCTTACTCTTGTCCATCTGCTCAATGACAGGATAGTAGGCATTGCTGATGATTTCCAGACTGGCAAAGAGAAACTTGTAAATCGAAAGCGTGTCATGACTCTCCAGATAACGGGTCATCTGTTCAATGACATAGGCGTTCTTGGTATTACTAATGGTAATCAGGCGATGATGTTCCACGATAAAGGTCATGGGAAAGGCTTCGTAGTATTCCTTGTCCTTTTTCAAGTTCAAGACATTGTAGATAAAGGTCACAGTCCCATTTTCACGGTGATAATCCATGTGAGCTCGTTCATTTCTATCCAGAGCATACTCAATGGTTTCCTTGTCCAATCCATAGATGTCAGAAAGATCTTCCATATTTTTAATCTTATCCACATCAAGGTCTATCCAGGTACAACCATTGCCCAACTGCTTTTCTAAAACCATCTTTTCTCCTTTATTAAATATTAAACTCTTTCTATTGTACCACAAATTACTTAAAATAACAGGTCTAGTCTGTGCGTGAGAAATTGCTAACAACTGTGATATTTCGGTTAGGAACAAAGTGAAGAGCTTGCTCCTCGCTACGAAGCTGGGTCGTACGAATTCCCACGCTGACGACCTTGCCCGATACAGTAATAGGACCATTTGTCAGAACGACCTCATCTCCCACATCCAGTTGACGTTCAAAAAGGATGAAAAAGCCATTGATGACATCAGACAGAAAACCTTGGGCTCCCATCCCAATCGCCACCCCAGCAATCCCAGCTCCAGCCAACAAACTAGATACAGGTAAGCCTAAAATCGACAAAATGCAGTAGAGTAAAAAGAAATATAGCGTATAATTAAACACATTTTCTAGTAAACGCGCAATAGTCTTTTGGCGCCCGACATCATGATGAGACATTTTTAGAGAAGGTTTGACAATTCTCTGCACCATAGTATGAAGCATTTTTTTAGCAATATAAAATACAATCAAAAGCAGTAAAAGAGAAATGATCTTGGTTAGAATATTCTCGATAATGGTTGTCACATCTAGCTTCTCAATATAAGCTTGAATAAATTTTTGCATATAAAACTCCTTTATTTCATTATACCATATTTTCATCAGTCTCATTCTCCATAAATATTCAAAAAATAGACAGAAAATTCTTGATTTTGTCTATCATTTATACTATAATCATAATCACTACACAAAAAGGAGATTATTATGAAAAGAATCATTCATGCTTGGAACAAGGCAAGCCTTGTCAAGCGTATCTTGATTGGTATGCTTTGTGGGGGAATCCTAGGACTGACCCTTCCTAATCTCTCAGGAATTGGGCTACTCGGGGATTTATTCGTCGGAGGTCTAAAAGCTGTTGCTCCTATCCTAGTCTTTGCCCTCGTTGCCAATGCCCTTTCCCAACATCAAAAGGGGCAAGATAGCAATATGAAAACTGTTATTTTCTTGTATATCCTAGGGACTTTTGCTGCTGCTCTTGTAGCTGTTGTAGCTAGTTTCATCGTCCCTATTGAAATTACCCTAAATAGTGCCAATACTGAAATTGCACCACCAGATGGGATTGGGCAGGTCCTCAGCAACCTCTTGCTCAAACTGGTTGACAATCCAGTCAATGCCCTCATTACTGCCAACTACATCGGTATCCTATCTTGGGCAGTTGTTTTCGGGATTGCTATGAGAGAGGCCAGCAAAAATAGTAAAGAATTACTAAAAACTATCGCTGACGTGACTTCTAAAATTGTCGAATGGATCATCAACCTGGCTCCATTTGGAATCCTTGGCCTTGTCTTCAAAACTATTTCTGATAAGGGAATCGGAAGCCTTGCCAACTACGGTATTTTATTGGTTCTATTAGTAACGACTATGCTTTTTGTCGCCCTTGTGGTCAACCCTTTGATTGCATTCTTCTTTATGAGACGCAATCCTTACCCTCTAGTTTGGAACTGCCTCCGTGTCAGCGGTGTGACAGCCTTCTTTACTCGTAGTTCTGCTGCCAACATCCCTGTCAACATGAAACTTTGCCACGACCTTGGACTCAACCCAGATACCTATTCTGTTTCTATCCCACTTGGTTCTACTATCAACATGGCAGGGGCAGCGATTACTATTAACGTTTTAACCCTTGCTGCAGTTAATACTCTTGGAATTCCTGTTGACTTTGCCACAGCCTTTGTCCTCAGTGTGGTAGCAGCTATCTCAGCCTGTGGTGCTTCTGGTATTGCTGGAGGTTCCCTCCTTCTTATCCCAGTTGCTTGTAGCCTTTTCGGTATTTCTAACGATATTGCCATGCAAGTTGTCGGAGTTGGTTTTGTGATTGGGGTCATCCAAGACTCATGTGAAACAGCCCTTAACTCTTCTACAGATGTCCTCTTTACCGCCGTTGCCGAATACGCAGCAGCCCGTAAAAAATAACTCATAAAGGCAAGCCTGCTCAGGTTTTGTCTTTTGTTCTTTTATTCTAACTTATACTCTTCGAAAATCAAATTCAAACCACGTCAGCTTCGCCTTGCCGTACTCAAGTACTGCCTACGGCTAGCTTCCTAGTTTGCTCTTTGATTTTCATTGAGTATTATCAGGAAATTTTTATGTCTATTAGCCAACGTACGACCAAGCTCATCTTAGCTACCTGCCTTGCCTGTCTGCTTGCTTATTTTCTCAATCTTTCCTCAGCAGTTTCGGCTGGAATTATCGCTCTCTTGAGCCTATCTGATACGCGTAGAACTACCTTAAAACTGGCTCGCAATCGACTCTTTTCCATGCTCCTAGCTCTGGCTATCGGTGTTCTAGCTTTTCACTTGAGCGGATTTCATATCTGGAGCCTTGGCCTCTATCTAGCCCTCTATGTGCCTCTAGCCTACAAGATGGGGTGGGAATTTGGCATCACACCAAGTAGCGTTTTGGTTAGCCATCTCTTGGTGCAAAAATCAACCTCTCCAGACCTTCTAGTCAATGAATTCCTTCTCTTTGCTATCGGTACAGGATTTGCCTTACTGGTCAATCTCTACATGCCTTCACGAGAAGAGGAAATCCAGCACTACCACACGCTGGTGGAAGAAAAGTTAAAAGATATCCTCCAGCGTTTCAAATATTATTTATCCAGAGGGGATGGACGCAACCGAGCACAGTTGGTAGAGGAATTAGACACACTTTTAGAAGAAGCCCTCAGACTGGTCTATTTGGATCACTCTGACCACCTCTTTCACCAAACCGACTACCATATCCACTACTTTGAGATGAGACAGCGACAAAGTCGTATCCTGCGAAATATGGCCCACCAAATCAACACCTGTCACCTAGCTGCCAGTGAAAGCCTGATTTTGGCCCAACTCTTTTCAAAAATTGCTAGTCAACTAAGCCAGACCAATCCTGCTTCTGATTTGCTAGATGAAATTGAACGCTATCTGGAAGTCTTCCGGAACCGCAGTCTGCCCAAGACAAGAGACGAATTTGAAACCCGTGCCACCCTTCTTCAACTCCTACGTGAAGCCAAAACCTTCATCCAAGTAAAAGTTGATTTTTACCAAAAATATGGACAGTAAAAAAGAAAACCACTAAAAAACAGAACTTGCTAGCTCTTTTGAAAAGTAGTATAATTATTGCATGCACAATCATCTTGTGATGCAGAGACTGTCCGTGAATGGACTTTCTTCTATTTACAACTCTAAAAAGAAAGGATATACTATGACCTATTTGGAAAAATGGTTTGACTTCAATCGTCGTCAGAAAGAAATTGAAAGTCTCTTGGAAGAGACAATTGCCCAGCAGAGCGAGCAAAGCCTGACCTTGAAAGAGTTCTACCTGCTCTACTATCTGGACTTGGCTCAAGAAAAATCTCTACGCCAGATTGACCTGCCAGATAAGCTTCATCTGAGCCCAAGCGCTGTTTCTCGGATGGTGGCTCGCTTGGAAGCCAAAAATTGCGGTCTACTCAGTCGCATGTGTTGCCATCAAGATCGACGCTCTAGTTTTATCTGCCTGACAAGTGATGGGCAAAAGACACTGACCTCTCTACAAAAGGCTGTCGAAGCAAGCTTGGAAACTGGTTTGGATTTCTTGATTTAAGATGATTTTAGAAAAAGTTGCGTGCGCAATCATTTTTCTTGACATTCTCTTTTACAAGGAGTAAAATAAAGTCATCATCAAACAAAGGAGTTTTAAACATGATTGAAATCACCTATTTAGATGCCAGCAAGAACGAAAGAACTGTGACTTTCGAGTCTTATGAAGACTTTGATCGTTCGCAACAAGCTTGCCTTATCGGCGTCGCAGACTACTACCCTGTCCAAAAATTAACCTATAACGGTCATGATTTGGACTACCATGGGACTTATGGAGATATCTTCTTCTATCTCAAGAAACAAGATTTAAGCCAATATAACTAAAAAAAGGAGAAATACAATGGCAAAAGCAATTACAGATGCAACATTCGAACAAGAAACAAAAGACGGTTTGGTCTTGGTAGACTTCTGGGCAACTTGGTGTGGTCCATGTCGTATGCAAGGGCCAATCTTGGACAAATTGTCTGAAGAACTTTCAGAAGATGTTTTGAAAATCGTTAAAATGGACGTTGATGAAAATCCAAACACAGCTCGTGCTTTTGGAATCATGTCTATCCCAACTCTTCTCTTCAAAAAAGACGGCCAAGTTGTCAAACAAGTTGCTGGTGTTCACACAGCAGACCAAATCAAGGCCATCGTTGCTGAATTGAGCTAATCGCACTAGAGACCAAGTACTTTCTTTGGTCTCTTTTTTCTTGCCCTTTGCCATTTTTCAAAAAATATGCTAGACTGTAGATAGAATATTACGATGTTTGGGACACGCCATCGCTAAAAAAAACCTTGACTTGGTATTTTTTAGCTCCCTCATGGGAGCTTTTTGCGTGCTCTGAACATTTCCCATTTTGGAAGGAGTACTATGAAACGTCAATCAGCCTTGGTCGTCTTTAGTGGCGGTCAAGATTCTACAACCTGCCTCTTTTGGGCTAAAGAACACTATGAAACGGTCGAAACCGTTACCTTTGCCTACGGTCAACGTCACCATTTCGAAATTCAAGTTGCCCAAGAAATCGCTAAGGAACAGGGGATCCGTCATCATATCCTAGATATGTCTCTGCTGGGACAAATCACTGAAAATGCCTTGACTTCTGATCTGGAAATTGAGCAAAAAGAGGGAGAGGTTCCCAATACCTTTGTTGACGGTCGCAACCACCTCTTTCTATCTTTTGCGGCAGTTCTTGCCAAGCAACGGGGCATTAAAGACATCGTGACAGGTGTCTGCGAGACAGACTTCTCAGGCTACCCTGACTGTCGGGATGCCTTTGTCAAATCCCTCAATGTCACCCTCAACCTTGCCATGGATTACGACTTTGTTATCCAAACACCTCTCATGTGGCTGGACAAGGCTGAAACTTGGGAATTAGCTGACAAACTCGGTGCCTTTGACTATGTTCGTGAAAAGACCTTAACCTGCTACAACGGAATTATAGGGAGTGGCTGTGGAGATTGCCCAGCCTGCCACCTACGTCAACATGGTCTAGATGTTTATCTCTCACAGAAAGGAAAGGACTAATGTTTTTTGCACCCAAAGAAATCAAACAGGAAACTGGGGAGTCTCTGGTCTACAATCCTCACAGAACCTTGGTATCAAAAGAGTTTACCTTCGATGCTGCCCACCACCTCTTTCACTATGAGGGAAAATGTAAGTCCCTGCACGGCCACACCTATCATTTGCAGATTGCTGTCAGTGGATTTTTAGATGAACGTGGCATGACCTACGATTTCGGAGACATCAAAGCGATCTACAAGAACTACTTAGAGCCCCACCTGGACCATCGCTATCTCAATGAAACTCTTCCCTATATGAACACGACTGCTGAAAATATGGTTTACTGGATTTTCCAAACCATGAGTCAAGAGTTGCCAGACGAGCGCGGTCTCCGTTTGGAATACGTTCGCCTCTATGAGACTCCGACTGCCTTTGCGGAGTTTAGACGGGAGTGGTTAGATGACTAGGGAACGTGTCCTCAAACTACCAGTTCTGGAAATTTTTGGCCCAACTTTTCAAGGTGAAGGTCGTGCTATCGGGCAGAAAACCATGTTTGTCCGCACTGCTGGTTGCGACTACCACTGCGACTGGTGCGATTCTGCCTTTACATGGGATGGCTCTGAAAAACCGACTCGTATGACAGCTGACGAGGTCATTGCTGAGTTGGATAAATTGGGGAGCTACGACTATGTAACCCTATCTGGGGGAAATCCTGCTATCCTAGCAGCCAACATGGCTGAACTCGTCACCAAGCTCAAGGAACGCGGTGTCACCCTTGCTGTCGAGACTCAAGGCTCTCGCTGGCAAAATTGGTTAAAAGATATTGACCAAGTCACCCTGAGTCCCAAACCTCCTTCATCCAAGATGGAAGTCAACTTTGAGACCTTGGACTTTATCGTTTCCCAACTGGATCCAGCCAAGGTCACCTTTAAAATTCCTGTCTTTGACGATGCAGATTTGGCCTTTGCCAGAGGCATACAAGAACGCTACCAACCAGATGTTCTCTTTTTATCGGCTGGAAATCCTGAGCCCAAGGCCACAGGCAATATTATCCAAGACCAACTGGACCGCCTCAAAGAACTCTGGGAACGCATCGCTGCTGACGACAGCTGGGGCAATGTCCGCGTCCTTCCTCAACTGCATACCCTCCTCTACGATAATCAACGTGGTGTTTAAGATTAGAAAGAAAAAATCATGTCACAACAAGAAGAAATGAAAAACCTAAGCCTACTGGGCAACAAAGAAACCAACTATATCTTTGACTATCAACCAGATGTCCTCGAATCTTTTGACAATCGTCATGTGGAGAATGACTATTTTATTAAATTCAACTGTCCTGAATTTACCTCACTTTGCCCTATTACCGCTCAGCCAGACTTTGCAACTATTTATATTTCCTACATCCCTGATAAGCTCTGTGTCGAGTCAAAATCCCTCAAACTCTACCTCTTTAGCTACCGAAACCACGGAGATTTCCACGAAAACTGTATCAACACCATCGGGAAAGACTTGGTCAACTTGCTAGACCCTCGCTATTTGGAGGTTTGGGGAAAATTCACTCCACGCGGCGGCATTTCAATAGACCCCTACTACAACTACGGTAAGCTAGGAACTAAGTATGAAGGCTTGGCAGAACAACGCCTCTTCCAACACGACCTTTATCCAGAGAAAATTGACAATCGTTAAACTCATACTCAATGAAAATCAAAAATCAAACTAGGAAGCTAGCCGCAAGTTGCTCAAATCACTGCTTTGAGGTTGTAGATAAGACTGACGAAGTCAGCTCAAAACATGGTTTTGAGGTTGCAGATGGAAGCTGACGTGGTTTGAAGAGATTTTCGAAGAGTATCATACGAAAAAGCCCTGTTCCTCTAGATGAGGAGCAAGGCTTTTTGTTTTTCAATTATTCTTCTGTTCCAAGGAAGTTTTTTGCAACGAGGGCTGCAAGAACTCCACCAGCGATTGGTGCAAGGATGAAAATCCATACTTGTTGAAGGGCTGCACCACCTACCAAGACAGCTGGTGCCAAGCTACGAGCTGGGTTTACTGAAAGTCCAGTAATGTTCAACCCCACAAGAATCATCGCCATCAAGGACAAACCAATTACCAAACCAGCAATCGCGCCATTTCCCTTGCTTTCTGAAGTAACAGTCATGATAACCAAAACAAACAAGAAGGTTGCAATGACTTCAAACAAGAACCCACCAAAGACAGTGACACCGTTTGCCAAGGCATTTTCACCAAGACTAGCAGTTGACATACCTGAGTTAGCCAAGAGGAAGAAGACAGCGCCAGAAGCAATAAAAGCTCCAACAACCTGACCAAGGATGTAGTTGACAAGGTCTTTTGATGACAAACGTTTGTTAACAAACATAGCAATCGAAACAGCCGGGTTCAAGTGAGCACCTGAAACAGTTCCGATTGAGTAGGCTGCCACCACGATTGCCAAACCAAAGGCAAAGGCGATTCCAAGGTGACCAAGGCCATCAAGACCATTTCCAAAAACAACAGCCCCTGTCCCAACGAACACAAGCATGAACGTACCGATTAACTCAGCGACAAATTTTTTCATTCTCTTTCTCCTTTTTTCAAAAACTAGATACTAGTCTATCAAAAGAGGGAAAAGGTTTCAAGAAAATTGATTGGAAATTTTCAGGATAGAATTCTATAAAAACGGTAGCATTTATTTGAAACATTTTTTCTAAAGTTATATAATGTCAATATAGTTCTAATTAGTTATTCAGTCCCTAATTTGAACTAATTTTTACAACTTTGCTGTTCTTTTATGAACGTTTAAATGGTATCGTGGATACCAAGGAGGAATCATATGTCTAAAGTTGCTATTGTCACAGGTGCAGGTCAAGGAATCGGTTTTGCAATCGCAAAACGATTGGTTCAAGATGGCTTTAAGGTAGGAGTCTTAGACTACAATCCCGAAACAGCTGAAAAAGCTGTTGCCGAATTATCAGCTGAAAATGCCTTTGCTGTCGTGGCCGATGTTTCGAAACAGGCAGAAGTTGCACAAGCATTTCAAAAGGTTGTTGACCATTTTGGCGATTTGAATGTTGTCGTAAATAACGCTGGTGTTGCTCCCACTACTCCTCTTGATACAATTACTGAGGAACAATTTACACGCACTTTCGGTATCAACGTTGGTGGTGTCATTTGGGGTTCACAAGCTGCACAAGCACAATTTAAAGCACTTGGCCACGGAGGTAAAATTATCAACGCAACCTCTCAAGCTGGTGTAGTCGGTAATCCAAATCTAACTGTTTATGGTGGAACCAAATTTGCTGTTCGCGGAATTACGCAAACATTAGCACGTGATTTAGCAGACTCAGGCATCACTGTTAACGCCTACGCACCAGGTATTGTGAAAACACCAATGATGTACGACATCGCTCATGAAGTTGGTAAAAATGCAGGAAAAGATGACGAATGGGGTATGCAGACATTTGCAAAAGATATTACTCTAAAACGTCTATCTGAACCAGAAGATGTGGCTGCTGCCGTCAGCTTCCTTGCAGGACCAGATTCAAACTACATTACAGGACAAACCATTATCGTTGATGGTGGTATGCAATTCCATTAAGATACACAAAAAGAGGTTGGAAAATGATTCAACCTCTTTTGTTAGTTTTCATTATTAGTTAGGAGGATACAATAGAAACTCTTTCAATAAGTACTATTAGCTTATCCCTAGCATTGAAAAGACTGGATAGCTTCTTTCAAGTCATCTTGTAAACTATTTCTCTGGTCAAGTTGGACATAGACTTCCAACAGACAGGATCTGAAGTTGGAAAATTTGTAAAAATCCTCCCTTTCTTCTATCGGAAAATCAACAGTTTTTATCCAAGAAGCTACTTTCTCTTGCTCCAACTTCCCTTGTAAAATAGGTTCATAGATCACTCTTGCTAAACGCCAATCTTCATCATCTGTAAAACGAATGGGAATTCTTTTAAATAATGGACCAAGTATGTCAAATACTTCATGAACTCTGTTTTTAGGAAAGTCTGGATGACAAACCACCTCTGTCAGTAAATCGGCTCCATGTGCAAAAGTGTGAACCCAACCATACTGACTTGAAAAACCTGTTGTATCCTTTTCTTTTGAAAGATAATACAAACCTTGATTTAAAAGGACATTACGAATTTCTGATTTTAATCTCTGATAGAAAATCGATTGCTGGTTGGCATCTGCAGACAAGAGATTTGCATAAATAAGCGCCCTAAAAGAACGTTCAAGGGTTGACAAGCCTACCTTATCAATCTCTTTGTCTAGTCCTCCATCAGCTGAGACCACATCAGCAATGAAGTGAAATTGTTCCTGTGTAAATAGTTCTTCCTGAATCCCTCTAGCAAAGCTTGTAAAAACAAGGTCATCACGAATTTCTGGAGAAGAATCTCCCAAGTGATCAAGCAACCATTGGATTTCTTCATCATGATAACTTAGTTTTTCTTCTGCTATTTTTCTAAGTAACTCTTGATACATGGTCAATACCTCTACATTTCTAGCAACTGTTCAAAAGGCCAGCCCAAGATAACTTTCTATCTTATTCTTTTTTAGATAGAGTTTTTCCTGCAGCAATTGCATCGGCCTCTGTCATCTCGACAACATTAGATTTAATAGTTTTTGAAGGCATTCTATCCTTACTATACCAATAAACTTTTGATTTTCCATGGTTTGCAACATAGACAATTCTATCTTGCTGTTGGGCTTTAGTTTCAGCTTCACGTGCATTTCTTTTCTCTTCTTCTTTTTGAGAAATTAATGACTCAACTGCACCTATCCTGTCGAGCAATTCTGCCTTTTTATCGTTATTTTCAATCTGATTAACTGTTTCTTTGGCAGACTTCACTTGACTCGGATCTTGACTTTCTTCCAATTGTTTGACTAAGTCTTCACCTTTTTCTTGCAACTCATTTGCGGCCTTTTCTTTGGCAATTCTCTCTTCTTCTGCTTTTTCTTTAGCTTTTTTCTCATCTTCAATTCGTTTCGCCTCCTCTATGCTAGATGAAGTATCCGCCGTTGAAGATGTAGAAGCAGTAGATGTCATAGTCTGCTTAGTTTCTGACTGAGAAGATGAAGTTTTCTTTGTGACTGTTGGGGTTTGAAGAACAACTGCAACAAAACTAACAATGAAAAGCCCTATCATTAAATTTCTTTTTCGAATATCTGGTGCTTTCTTTACAAAATACCAAATACCAACTCCACTCAAAACTAGATAGAGAGTAGGCAAAGCAATCAATAAAATGATTCCCAATAAAACTAGACCAATTTTGATAAAACGTATTCTTTGTGAATCCTGCTCCAGCCATTTTTTAATTCTGTTCATATCGTTATCCTAAATTCCTTTACTCTCCCAACTGGGCACTGTAGGCGATAATCTGGTCAACCGTGTCTGACAAGAATTGAATGGTATCACGGAGTGGTTTGTCTGTTGAAATATCGGCTCCGATAATCATGGCTGACTCAAGCGGTGTCTTGCTACCACCTGATTTGAGGAGATTGAGCCAGTCCTCAGCTCCAGTTTCTGAGTTTTTAAGATGGAGGTAACCTGCAGTCGAGATGACTAGTCCTGCTGAGTAAGTGTAACTATACAAGCCCATGTAATAATGAGCTTGGCGCATCCAAATCAAAGCTGCATCATCGTCGATTTCAATGGCATCTCCCCAGAAATCCGTCAAAACTTCCTTCATAATGCTGTTGAGCTTACTTGCTCCAAAGGTCTTCCCTTCTTCAATCAATGTATACACCTTACGCTGGAAGGCTGCTTCCAAGAGGTGGGTAATAAAATTATGGAAGTAGGTGTCTGTCAAGCGGTGAGCAAGGGCAAAACGTTTTTGACGAGAGTCGTCAGACTGGTGCTCCAAGTAGTCACTGAGGAGCAATTCATTGAAGGTTGACGGCGCTTCAACATAGTAGGTCGACATGTGGGCATTAAAGTAGCTTTGATGATTATCTGAAAAGATGAATTGACCAGAATGCCCGATTTCATGAATCAAGGTATAGACATCGCTCAAACGGCCTGTCCAGCTCATGAGGACATATGGATGAACGCGATATGGGTCCGCTGCATAGCCACCAGAATCCTTGCCACTATTGGCAGCAAAGTCCACCCAGCGCTCTTCTTGATAACGAGCAACTTCCTGACAATATTCTTGCCCCAAAGGTTCTACCGACTTCATGACCAAATCATAGGCATCGTCAATAGTCACTTGAGGATTCAGGACGCTGTCCAAGTCCAATTTCCAGTCTGCAAAGGTCATCTTTTCAAGACCATTTACCTTGGCAACATGCTTGAGGTATCTCTGAGCAACGGGTGCAAAATCCTTCATGATGAGGTCAATCTGACGGTCAAACATGGCACG
Source organism: Streptococcus sp. 3109 (assembly GCF_013276905.1). Lineage (NCBI taxonomy): Bacteria > Bacillati > Bacillota > Bacilli > Lactobacillales > Streptococcaceae > Streptococcus > Streptococcus sp. 3109. The sequence goes on from NZ_VMLY01000007.1 coordinate 116,174, forward strand.
GTCCACTTCTTGCTCAGCCAGAAGATAATCAAAGACAGAGTCGTATCCCTTCATATCTGCCAAGAGTTTTTCAGACTTGACTTGGGCTAAATAGGCTGCTGCAGCCGTATTTTGGTGCTTACGCAGTCCTTCTGAAAAGGAACGAAAGGATTTCTCACGAACCTCAGCGTTCTCATGGTTTTGGTAGAAGTTCTCATAGGTAACAAAGCTATTTTTGTAGGTCTTGCCATGGGCTTCAAAGTCAGCCATTTCGAAATCCCCAGCTCGCATCTTAGTATAAATGTCCTGTGGACTATAGAAAACTTCACCCAGATTGGTCAAGGCCTTCTCCACATCAGCTCCTAGATAGTGGGCTTTTTTGATTTTGGCCTGACGAATGGCAGCCGTTAAATGTGGCAATTTACCCAAACGGTCCAAGACTTCCTCATCAGCTTCCACCAAGGCATCGTCAAAAAAGGTCAAGGCTACGCTGGCATCTGTTTCAAATTCCATCCCAGCTTGAGCAATGTTGGCAAATTCGTCATTGCTATAATCTGTCGTCTGAGGCATAAATCCATAGTTGCCAATATGGCTCATCTGAATGTAGATTTGCTCCAATTCCGCAAAGGCCTTTTCAAAATCCTCAAAAGTATGAAGATTCCCCTTATAGTCACGGCTAAATTGGTTGATGTCTTCACGAGCTTTCTCGATTGCACGCAAGAAATCCTCGCGGTCTTGGTATAGGGCTGTTAAGTCCCAGAGTTCCTTCTCTGGAAATTCTGAACGGTGTTTTTGTTCCATTTTCTTCCTCTTATTTCTCTAATTCTAATAAAACACTAAGGGCTGATAAGGCGTAAAGCGGTGCTGTTTCTGCTCTTAGAATGCGAGGACCAAGTCCTGCCAAGACTGCTCCCTTAGCTTCAAAACTCTCAATTTCTGTAGGTGACAGACCACCTTCTGGACCAAAGATAAAGAGCAATTTGGCTCCTTTTTCAAGACCAGAGACCGCTTGTAAGAGCGCAGCGGCTTCTCCTTCTTTAGCCGACTCTTCATAAGCCACTACGACGCGGTCAAACTGGTCAAGTTGGGCTAGAAAATCTGCTTTCTTCTCAAAAAGCTGAATACTTGGAACCATATTACGCTTGCTTTGTTCTGCTGCTCCAAGGGCGATTTTTTCTAGTTTTTCAACCTTTTTACCCAATTTCTTGCCATCCCACTTAGCAACGGACCAATCTGCAGGAAAGGCCCAGATTTTGCTGGCTCCGAGCTCGGTTACTTTTTGAGTGATAAACTCTAGCTTGTCCCCCTTGGGAAATCCAGATGCAATGGTCACTTGAACGGGCAGTTCCACATTGTCAGCTAGTTCTTCTACCAATTCAAACTGACAAGCTTCCACATCCAGCACACGCGCCAAATGCTTGATACCATCATCAAAGACTAAGGTCACCTCATCATCTTCTTTCAAGCGCATAACCTGAAACATATGCTTGCCGGTTTCCTTGTCCTCGATGGTGACAGGAGAGATCGCACTGCCCCTGACAAAATACTGCTGCATGCTAGCCTCCAATCACACCGGAAATATCCTTGGTTTTCTTAAAGACACAGGCATTCCATTCCCCTTGAACCATGTGAGTTTCGAGGAAAAATCCAGCTGACTCAGCCGACTCGCGCACCATGTCCCACTTGTCCTTGATAATCCCACTCATGATGAGGTAGCCTTCATCCTTGATCAAACGATAAGCATCATCCGTCAGATGAATGAGGATATCCGCCAAGATATTAGCTACAATCACATCTGCCTCAATCTCAACTCCCTTAAGCAAGTCTCCTGCTGCTACATGGATGTTTTCCATACCAGGGTTGAGTTCAATATTTTCCTGAGCAACACGAACTGCCACATCATCTAGGTCATAGGCGAAAATTTCCTTAGCACCAAGTAGCGAGCTAGCAATAGAGAGGACGCCTGATCCAGTCCCCACATCTAGCACTGTTTCCCCACCACGAAGAACCTGTTCCAAAGCAAAAAGGCTCATCTTGGTAGTTGGGTGGGTTCCTGTTCCAAAGGCCATACCAGGATCCAGCTTGATAATCTTTTCTCCAGCAGTCGCCTCATAGTCTGTCCAAGACGGCACAATGGTCAAATCATAAGTAATACGAGCTGGTTCATAATATTTCTTCCAGTTGTCTGCCCAGTCTTCCTCAGCCAAGGCAGTCGTCCCCATCTTGATCTCACCCAAATCCATAAAATCTGTTAATTCTGCTAGGCGAGCCTGCAAGTCTGTCTCAACCACTGCCACATCAACTGTATCAGGATAGTAGGCTGTCACTACGATTTCTTCTTGCTGCTCAACCTCTGGGAAAATCTCGCCAAAACGATCCACATTCCCCACATAGTCCATGCTGTCTTCAATCGCAACTCCTTGCGCCCCCAGCTCAATCAAGAGATTGGAAACCAATTCCTCTCCCTCACGCTTAACTGTAACTTTTAACTCTTGCCATGTTTCCATAAATTTTTCCTTATCAATCTATTAATTCTTCTAATTCTTTTAAAGTTCTTCCATCCTGATCTTTCCAATCAGTTCGACCGTTCGTTTGCATACCCAGCAAAAAAGCCGCTGCATAAGAAGGGCTAGAAAAAAGTTGTTTTTCTTTTAACACTCCATCTTGAATGACCCGAGAAGCTATTAAATTCTGACGCATTTCTTTTAAACTTGCTGGAAGGTATGGAGAATCCTTTATTTCTACTTGACTTCCTTCTAAAACAACAAAACCTTCAGTTGTCCGTTCACAAGTTGCTTCTATTACTTTGTTAGATTTCTTAGTTTTACGCTTTAAATAAAGATAAGTTGAATGATTATCAGTCAAATCTTGACTAACTTCCTTTGTCATTGGAACAAAAACACGATAACCTAGAGTTCCAATAATCATTAGCGTATTTTCAACAATTTCATCCAGTTCAGATTCCTTTTCCTCAGTCACATTATCAGGATTTGGATCATTACCATTTTTCACAATATAGCGACCAGCTTCTTTAGCAAGTTGAGTAAATTTATTTTCCAAATAGCTAATTTCTGTTGGACCAAAAGAATTATTTTGAGTTGTTAGAATGATGACATCATTAAAATAATCTGCATGAGTATCGCGGGTATGCTCTTGAATTCGCAACAATACCCCTTCACCATTTTTTCGAGTTGTCGCCTGACCAATATAGGTCACATCTTTCTGTTTATCTTCATCTCGACCAAATAAGAAATAAATACCACTTTGTTTCATTTCATCACGCGACTTTAAATCTCCCAATTGAATACGAGGTATTTTGTAAATCACTCCCGTCCAATTTGACAAAGTACATTTGATTTTTCCAGTTACTTCACCATCCATGAGAAACATATTAATATTTTTGCTAAGCTTTGCCATTTATCGAACTTCTTCCAAATAATCCCTCACCCTATTCTGCAACTGAGGCACAACTTGACTGGAATTAAGAAATTCCTCAGTAGTCATCAGCTGATAGCCCTGCCCTTCATCTCCAAATACGATACTGTCAAACTGGGCCTGTGTCAACAGACCGACTAGAAATACAGATTGTTTATCCGCAAAAAGCATACTTGGATAAACCTTACTCCAAAGCAGACAATCCTCAGTCAGATGAATTCCCAGTTCTTCATAAACTTCACGCGCCACGCACTCAAAAGGACTTTCATCCCCCTCTCGTCCACCACCGGGTAGTTCCCATATATTAGCCCAGGGAATGTTTGCCCTATCATCTCGTAAGATAGTCAGAAGCTTATCTCCGCAAAACAAAGCAATCTTACAGCCTGTGAAATCAGAAATTTCTATTTCCATATTAGACTCCTTCGGTTAATTCCTTTTCCAGCTCAGCTAACCAGTTTTGATAATAGCTTTTCTCATCCCGTAACATCCGACTGCTATTCATTTTCTGTCTAGCAATCTTCATAGCCTTGTGAGTTTGAACTACATCTTTCTTTACCTTAAATTGATACCAAGCTTGAATGACCTGCATATCTGCTGTTTTTAGAGATAAAAAGGATTTGACTCCTCGAATACTTGCATATTCTTCCGCTTTCTTATTATCTCCTTCCATCAGAGCAATTTGAAGAAGGTATAATTGAGAAATAGTTTTAGACATTGGATTATCTGTTTTCTCTAGCACAGACTGCAACTGTTGCTTTGCAAGCTCTATATTATCATCCAATATGAATACCAAGCCCTGAAGAGTCTGAACACTTTCTGCAAAACTCCCTCTCGCCTCCTCATCAACAGGCATGATAAAGTCTTTTAAATCATATTCTTGAGGAGCTAGCAAGGTCTGGGCAGAATGCCTCAACATCAAGTAGGCGTATTTCGTATTTGCAGGGTGTTGTAGCAATTCCCAAATTTTTGCGCCATCGGTGATGCCGACTGGCAAAATGTTATTTAGGAAGAAAGACAAATTAAGAAAAATCCAAGTCCCTGCAAAATACCAGCTTCTTGTCAAAAACCCAAACACTATCGCCAATAATATCAAGCTGAGATGAACCATCAAGCCTCCTGAAAGCATCAGGATGATTCTTTGATCACTTTCATCCTCTTTTAAACCAATGTATTGAGCACCAACATTTTTCAGAATGGCTGTTCTACTAAGATGAAACCTGCCTGACTTTTTGGTCAAAATAAAATGTCCTAACCCAAAAGCCACCAGCCGATAGCCTGTCAAGTAGCCACAAAAAGCATGTCCCAGCTCATGAAGAATAAAGATTAAATATATACTTAGAAGAGCGAAGGCATAACCAAAAGTAAAGACTAAAACTGTGGAATACCCCAACTCTGCAAATGCGATTGTTCCACAAGCACAAGCCAGCATAATAAAGACAACAGCTAGCACATAAACCAAATAAATCCCAATTTTCTTCATAAAATCTCCAACCAACTCCTAGTATCTCGGATAAGGATAAAACTCTCCCTCTTCCAATCCAACTTTTCCTTCTTCAAAGACTTCTTGATTCCATTCCATGACGAATTCTTCTGCTTCTGGGTCTTCCAAAAAGTCCATGAGGGCATCTAGTCCAACCTCGGCAGTATCTTTAAGGAATAGCGCAAAATAAGCTAAAAATTCGCGAGAAAATCCTTTTTTAGGTAGGTAAGGGATGACAGTCAAATAGTCTTCCTCATTGACTGTTGATTTGGCAGGATTGTAAAAAAGCACTGCTTCTTCAAAGAGAATGTCATCTGATGAAACCTCTCCATCTTCATCCACCATCTCCACACCTGCAGCATTTTGCGCTTCCAATAGAAAACTCACTTCAACCGCGTGGTTACGCTTGTCCCAACTAATCTCAAAGTCAAAAGGAAAGTTCTTCTCCAACTCTTCCTCTAAAACATCTAAAAATCCGTATGTTGCCATTTTGTCCTCTTTCTATGCGACTCTTAAATCGCCCCGATTGCTCGGAAATATGCTAAAATAGATACTACCATATTACCACAAAATTATTTTATGTCCTAATTATACCATATTACCTCATTTAAACCCTTGGTATCAGTGATTTTCTTAAACGGTTGATTTCCTTATTTTTTCTAAAAACTCAACACAAAAAAGCCCTCGAAAGGGCTAAGAAATCTATAAAATCAATGGACAAGTAACTAGCACAATTAGATGTGCTTTTTTATTGACCATTCCCACGATACCACACTTAATCTTATGCTTGTATTTTCTTATCTGCAATAGCGTCTGTCAAAGTCTGAGAAAAGTTAAGTCCCATTTCTCGTCCCAACTTATCTGCCCATCTTGGTATGGTCAAGGTCTTTTTAATTGGTTCCTGACTTCCTAGGTATTCTGATACATCAACAGACACCATAGAAATAAAAGATTTATCAAGGTTATAGGTTGACACGAAATCTTCATCATCTTTAAATGGATCGTTATCAATTAAAGACAAGCTATTGATATCTGACGGCTGGGGCAAATCTCCATCACTCTCTATCAAATCTGCAACAGTTATGCCTAACCACTCCGAACCCATAGCCAAAGCCTCAGAAATCCCCTCTCCTTGTGTAGCTGAGTATTCAAAATCCGGGAAATGGACAAAATAAGTCGCTTTTGCTCCGTCTGTATCGTCATAATAAAATAAAGCTGGATACGTAACTAACATCTCACTACCTCCATATCAAAAAGCAGGGGCTGAATTTTACAACCCAGCTTGCTTTCTTATCCCTCTTTCAGTGTACTTATTTAGCTCACCATGAGGGATTGTGATAGGTCTTTCCCCTTGCTTCTCCATTTTAATATGGGAGCCTTTACCACCTTTGGTTTTTATCCAACCATGGGCCGTAAGGAGTTTGACCATCTCTTTTTGTGTCATAGGCATAGCGCTTTTACCTCCTGACAACACTATTGTAGCACGTGCTACACGTATTGTAAAGAAGGGATACGTATTATTCTCTTATACATAAAAGCCCCTAGATGTGGTTCTAAGGGAAGCCAATTTATTCATACCTATTTTTCTAATGAGTAGTAAATACTGCTTCTTTATCAAGCAATTCATCATCTGTATAGTCAATTGTTAAAGTATCTCGATTTAAGACAGACTGAGGCGGAGTTGAATGAATCATAGGAACACTGCGTACCCTATACTTTTTATCTCCAATTTTTACAAACTGATTAACTCTCAAGTCTTTCAAATCAGGATTTTCAACAATTATTACAAGGAGACGATTTACTACTTTAAAAACATCAATTATTCTATTTTTCATATTTTTTCGACCCATTATGATTAAAATGAACTTCTTGGTAAGCAAAATCAAGTTTAGGTTTAATGTTTTCGTACAAATCTAAAATCTCTTTTGGAGTATCTTCACGGAAGAAAAATTGTCTTTTTCCTGAGATAACTTGATCACTAAGAATCCAATGACGAATTTGTTTTGTAAAAATCAAAATTTCCTGACTTGGTAATTCCATTCTTTCCATTGCTTATCACCTCTCTTTTCATTATAGTTCATGCAATAACATTTAGCAATATTATTTCTCAAGTCAGCAATTCCACTTCTTTAGACTCAACTATCATATTTTGAGTTTTAAGGAAAATCAAATCTCTCATGCTGATACCTCTCCTCATTAAATTAAATAGTCAAAAAGATTCTATCTCACATCCTGAATATTACAAAAACATTGAAATATCACAACTAATAGGCTAGAATGGACATAGTAAGATACATTTGGTGAGTTATACTGCTCAAAAAATATGACACTAAAATCCACGTTAGAAAGGACTGCTATGCCAGACAATCTCGCGCTTCGCATGCGCCCTAAAACCATCGACCAGGTCATCGGTCAGGAACATCTGGTCGGACAAGGAAAAATCATCCGCCGCATGGTGGAAGCCAACCGCCTGTCCTCCATGATTCTATATGGACCTCCGGGAATCGGCAAGACCAGTATTGCCTCAGCCATCGCTGGGACTACTAAGTATGCCTTTCGAACTTTCAATGCGACAGTTGATAGTAAAAAGCGACTGCAAGAAATTGCGGAAGAGGCTAAATTCTCTGGTGGTCTCGTCCTATTACTAGACGAGATTCATCGACTGGATAAGACCAAACAAGACTTCCTCCTGCCACTCTTGGAAAGTGGACTAGTCATCATGATTGGCGCTACGACTGAAAATCCTTTCTTTTCTGTCACTCCTGCCATTCGTAGTCGTGTTCAAATTTTTGAGTTGGAACCTCTGTCTAACCAAGACGTCAAAGAGGCCCTACAGATAGCTCTAAATAACCCTGAACGTGGTTTTGATTTTCCAGTAGAACTAGATGAGGATGCGCTGGACTTCATCGCAACCTCTACAAACGGAGACCTGCGTTCTGCCTTTAACTCGCTGGACTTGGCTGTTCTCTCTACCCCTGAAAATGACGAGGGCATCCGCCATATCACCCTCGACATCATGGAAAATAGCCTACAGCGAAGCTACATCACTATGGATAAGGATGGAGATAGTCACTATGATGTTCTCTCAGCCCTGCAAAAGTCTATCCGTGGCTCCGATGTGGATGCCAGTCTCCACTATGCTGCCCGCTTGATTGAGGCTGGTGATTTGCCTAGTCTCTCTCGTCGCTTGACTGTTATCGCCTATGAAGATATCGGCTTAGCCAATCCTGAGGCCCAGATTCATACCGTCACTGCTCTGGATGCTGCACAAAGGATTGGTTTCCCAGAAGCCCGCATTCTCATTGCCAATGTCGTCATTGATTTGGCCCTTTCTCCAAAATCCAACTCAGCCTATCTAGCTATGGATAAGGCACTTGCCGACCTCAAAACATCAGGTCATTTGCCCATTCCGCGACACCTGCGTGATGGGCACTACAGTGGAAGCAAGGAACTGGGGAATGCCCAAGACTATCTCTATCCACACAACTATCCTGGAAATTGGGTCAAGCAAGACTATCTGCCAGAAAAAATTCGCAATCATCACTATTTCCAAGCAGAAGATACTGGTAAATATGAACGGGCTTTGGCTCAAAGAAAGGAAGCCATCGACCGTTTGCGAAAAATCTGAAATCCTTTTCAAAAAATTGCACTTTCCTCTTGATTTTTTTTGAAAAAGTGGTATCATATAAACATAGAAACGCTGTGGTGTACGACTTCACACTTAAGTGTTGACCGACTATTTTTTGTATTATTAGGGAAACAAAAGTCTTCTAACAGCATGTAGGCCGTCTCACACGGAAACAGCTTCAGTTAGAGCGAGTTGCCCACCTGCTTAATTGCGCGGGTTCAATACAAACCGTGAAGTTTCGGCACCAATACAGCTTTTTTCTTTGCCTCCTTAGCTCAGCTGGCAGAGCAGCGGACTCTTAATCCGTGGGTCACAGGTTCGATCCCTGTAGGGGGCATCTAAATACAACAGGAAAAACCTTGAAATTCAAGGCTTTTTTGTGTATCTGTTCTACTAATGGATATTAAAGATATAATTTTGTAAACACCCTTTCCAGACATCTTTAATCTTAAGACACTCTTCAAAAAATTTTTTAAAATTTAAAACAAAAGTCTTGCTTTTCTTTTTATTTATGTTATACTTGTTCTTGTATCTGATACATGTTTATTAAAAAGGAGTTCAGATGGATACAAAATTCTCAGTTGCTTTGCATATCTTAACAATGATTAGTGAAAGCAAGGAAACCTTAAGTTCTCAAGCACTAGCTATTAGTGTTGGGACTAACGCTAGTTACATTCGAAAGGTGATTGCCTTATTGAAAAATGCAGGTTTGATTCATTCCCAGCAAGGAAAAACGGGCTATCAGCTCAGTAAGCCTCCAAAGAAAATGACTTTACTAGAGATCTACTATGCTACTCAAGAAATCAATCACATTAGTTTATTCCCTGTTCATCAAAATAGTAATCCCGATTGTCCCGTTGGAAAACATATCCAAGGAGCAGTCTCACCGCTTTTCGCTAGTGCCGAATCTCAATTAGAGAAGGAATTAGCAAATCAAACTTTAGAAGATGTCATTGACAATCTATATAAACAAGCCAAACAAGTCCGAAACTGATTTGATAGCAAGTCAGTTTTTACTGGAAACAGAATGTACTTGTATTAGATACAGGTATATAAAATAAAAAGAAAAGAGAAAACACATGAAAGTCGCACAACATACTACTTATAACAAAAAGAATATCACACTAAACATCACCGAAATCGCTAAACCAAGTATTACAGACAAACAAGTCTTGGTGAAAGTCACCGCAGCCGGTGTTAATCCTCTCGATAACATGATCTCTCGTGGTGAGGTTAAGATGATTGTTCCTTACAAACTTCCTCAAACTGCAGGTAACGAAGTGGTTGGAATCGTTGAAAGCATTGGCAAGCAAGTTGACAACTTTCAGCTAGGAGACCGTGTCTTTGGCCGTCTGCCACTTGATCATATCGGTGCCTTTGCAGAATACCTAGCTGTCGATAGTCAAGCCTTAGCCAAGGTTCCAGACTATCTATCAGACGAGGAAGCCGCTGCTATTCCTCTTACTGCCTTGACCATTATGCAGGCTCTTGACCTCATGGGCGCTCAAGCTGGGAAAACGATCTTTATCTCTGGTGGTACTGGAGGTGTCGGTGGAATGGCCATTCCTATTGCCAAGGCCAAAGGATTGAAAGTCATTACCAACGGTTCTGGAGATAGCGCTGAGCGTGTGTTGAAACTAGGAGCAGATAGATTTATCGATTACAAAACAGAGGATTATACAAAAACTGTTAGCCAGGTTGATTATGTCCTCGATACTCTCGGTGGAGCTGAAACTGAAAAACAAATGTCTATCATGAAAAAAGGTGCTCATCTTGTTTCACTTCGTGCCATGCCAAACGGTGCCTTTGCCAAACGCATGAATCTACCAAAATGGAAACAGATGATTCTTGGCTTAGCAGGTCGCAAATTTGATAAAATGGCGGAAAAATATGGTGTCCACTATCATTTTATCTTTGTGAAAAGCAATGGTGATCAATTACAAGAGGTAGCTGACCTCTTTAGCAAATTAGAAATCAAACCCTCTATCGATACAATTTATCCATTTGAAGAGGTAAATAGCGCCTTAGACAAGGTCGCTAATGGTCACTCACGTGGAAAAACAGTCCTCAGCTTTAAGAAATAAAAAGGAAAACACAATGTCATATCTTACTACAAAAAATCAATACATCACAGTCGACGGGAACAAAATCGCTTATCGCGAACTTAGTAAAGGCAAATCAAAACTACCTCTTCTAATGCTGGTCCATTTGGCAGCAACTCTCGATAACTGGGATCCTAAACTCTTAGACTTGATTGCTGAAAAGCACCATGTCATTGTAGTCGATCTTCCTGGAGTTGGAGCCAGTCAAGGAAAAGTTGCTTCGACGATTCCTGGAATGGCTAAGCAGACAATTGACTTTGTAAAAGCGCTTGATTACGATAATATCAATCTTCTTGGCCTTTCTATGGGAGGTATGATTGCCCAAGAAATCGTCCGAATAAATCCTACTCTAGTCAATCGTTTAATCTTGGCTGGAACAGGACCTCGAGGTGGAAAAGAGGTCGATAAGGTCACAGGGAAAACCTTTAACTATATGTTTAAAGCGGGACTCGAGCGCATCGATTCTAAACGCTATATCTTCTATAATCATGATGAACAAGGGAAAATTGAAGCTTTGAAAGTCCTAGGACGAATGGGTATGAGAACAAAGAAATTTGCGGATAAAGACATGAACCTATCAGGATTTCTAACTCAACTCAAAGCTATTAAACGTTGGGGGAAAGATTCGCAGGACGACCTTCAATTCATCACCCAACCAACCTTAATCGTCAACGGGGATAAGGATATGCAGGTTCCAACGGAAAATTCTTATGACATGCATGAGAAAATCGAAAATAGTAAGCTGATTATCTATCCAAATGCTGGACACGGTTCGATTTTTCAATATGCAGACGAATTTTCAAAAGAACTACTGACTTTCTTGGAGGACTAATATGGTCAAAACCATTCTGATTACAGGTGCTACTGACGGTATTGGTAAACATTTGGCAAAGAAATTGGCCAGTGAAGGCCATCATATCATCCTCCATGGTCGAAACCCTCAAAAACTTGAACTGGCGCTTCAAGAGGTTCGAGCAGTTTCCTTGAGAGGCAGAGTTTCTAGCCACCTTGCAGATTTTTCAAAACTAGACGATGTTTATCGATTTGTAGAGGAAATCAAGCGAAACTTTCAAAGTATCGATGTCTTATTTAACAATGCAGGCATATATGCTGGAAAAGAACGAAAAGCGAGTACTGAAAATGTCGAGTTGACTTTTATGTTATCCGTTCTGGTTCCCTATATTTTAACAACTGAGCTAAGTCCCTTATTAGAAAAAGCGTCTGACGGCCGTGTCATTAATACTTCTTCCTATATGCATCATTTTGCCAAGATCAAGGATTTAGACTTTGGATTTGAGAACAGCTATAATCCAGGATTGGCCTACAATAATTCCAAACTTTACACTATTTGGATGACACGTTATCTGGCCAGAGACTTCTTTTTAAGAGGTTCAAGCATCACCATCAATGCCTACCATCCTGGCTTGATTTCAACCAATTTGGGGAATGATTCCAGTGTTGAAAAGACGAAAAGTCTCTCTTCGGACGCTTGATGAAGTCTCTCTCAAAGAATTTAGACGAGGGAATCGAAACAGGTTATTACCTCACCTTATCAGAAGAAGTCAGGGGCTTAACTGGCTACTATTTTGACGAGAAGAAAGTGAAATCTGTATCTGAAAAAGGATATAATTTTGAAAAAACTCAAGATTTAATCAATTACTGTAATGATAAAATTGAGTTGTTTAAACAGAAACATTCTCAGATAAATTAGAAAAAAGTTCTCTTTCCATTTTACTAGAAAGAGATTTTTCTTTAGGAGAAATAACTTAATTTTTAATCGATTCGTAATAGCTCAGCTGGCACTGTTAAGTAATAGGTTGCCGTCAAGCTTGCTTCACCTTGATTGACAAAAATCTCGATGGAATTTTTATCTAGAACAACTTCCAATTCTTTAGCTTCAATATCTACATACCGTCGACTAGTATCCTGTTCTTCTTCACCTAGAATTTTTTGAACAAGATGGCTACGATCAATGTAAACTTGCTGCGCATTACTGTCATAACCAAATTCAAGATAATCTGTATCATTTCCTAAGCGGTAATGACAATCTTTATCTATTTGGATTTGATATTGGCCTTTTTTAACAGGGAATTGTCTTAGTTTGCCATCTTCCAATCTTAGAATTCTAGGTAAAGTCATGGCACATGCCCACTTGTGTTCTTGATCATGGGTTGGAAGGGTACGCCCCCATGTCTGCATCCAAGCAATCAAGACACGACGATTTTGATCGTCCAACAATGTTTGTGGCGCATAGAAGTCTTGGCCATGATCAATTTCTTGAACTGATTCTGGGATAAAACGTTTTTCTCCCCAATCTACCTTACCCGTGAACAAAACCGATGAGTTAATGTTATGATAGGAGTCTCCCTCACGCTGATAACGCATGGGTGACATAATAAGGCAATCCTTCCCATCTAACTCAAAGTAATCTGGGCATTCCCACATAAAGCCTTGGTGTTCTCCCCCTTTTAAAAAGATGGATTCGAACTGCCATTCTACTAGGTTATCGGACCCTAGTAGAACGATACAGCCCACATTATCCTTATGTTTGGCAGCTACTACGGAGTAATAGCGTCCATCTTTTTCAAAGAGTTTTGGATCACGGAAATCAGCAGCAATCAACTCATCTGGCAAGTCTGCTCCAGTTGCAACTGGATTTTGTTCAATCTTTTCAAAGTGAATCCCGTCGTCTGAAAATGCCATATTTTGCACTTGACGAACACCTGTTTCTTCTTCAATATGACCAGTATACATGAGCCAGAGGCGATCATCCTTGACAATGGCAGAGCCTGAGAAACAACCATTGCGGTCATAATCATGGTCAGGAGCAAGTGCCACTGGCAAGTGCTCCCAAGTTACCAAGTCCTTACTTTTAGCATGCCCCCAGTGCATTGGTCCCCAGACACTATCATAAGGATAGAATTGATAAAAGAGATGGTATTCTCCACGAAAATAGACAAATCCATTTGGATCATTGATCCAACCAATCTCAGCTGAAAAATGTTCTTCAGGCTTATACTGAGTATTTACGAGATGTTTATTTTCTGCTATAAAACGATTGGCTTTTTCTATTGTGTATTTCTTATCTCCCATAATCAACCTCTAGTTTTTGTTTGCTTGGTATTGGTCGTAGTATTTTTGTTTAATAGCGAGGTAATCTGAAAGTCCGTATTTTTCAAGCTCTTTCTTGTAATCATCCCACTCAGCATCAATATTCCCATTTACAATCCATTCAGCGCGCTTGCGGTAGATATAGTCATTCATATCTGCCTCGATGTGGGCAATCTTATCCAGATCTTCCTGTGTCATAAAGACTCTTGGATAGTTATTGTCATTGCTCATGTAAGGAACATAATATTCTTTGATAAGATCCAAACGCCATTTGGCATCATCTGGCATAGTTGTCACTTTACCATAGTATGAATCTAAAATAGCTAGTGGTCCTCCTACTTCAGTCTTTTGACGAAGTTCTGCTGGTGCAGTTCCGTTTAGTGGTAAGTGTTTGAGGCTGTTAGTTGCTTGGTCAAATTCAAAGATATTTTGTTGCTTGTCATCTCCGTAAGTTCCCCAGTTATTTTGCACAGATTGGAGTGGAGCGTATTGTGCATCAATCCATTTAGCTGTCAATTCTAGGTTTTTGTTTACACTGGTAATAACCATCTTGTCACGCGCAAATCCCATACCGTTTGTACGAGCTACGTGTTTTTGACCACTTGGCCCAGCAAGTACTGGTAAAACATCATAACTTTCGTTACTTCCAGTAACATTACTCTTATCCCATGTAAAGTAAACACCAAATTTCTGATCATGACCTTTAGCAATGTAACTATTCCAATCATGTTCGAAAGCTTCCTTATCAATCAATCCTTTTTCTTGCAATTGACGGATAAATTTGACACCTTCTTTATAGTTATCGTTATCTGCTGTGAAGTCAACTTTGCCATCATTTCCAACTACTAAATGATCATCGTTATCCCCTATACCAAATGCAGCAAATAGGAATTTGAAGTCTTCGTTTCCGTTACCACTAATAAATGTAAATGGAATTTCATCAGCCTCTCCATTTCCATTTGGATCCCCGTTTTTGAAAGCTTCTAGGACTTTAATCAGATCATCAGTAGTTTTTGGCATTTCAAGACCCAGTTTCTTAAGCCAATCTTTGTTAATCCAAGCCATATCGTTGACGCTATGAATAGACTCTTTACCCGCTCCAAGCTCTTCAATCCATGGGAATGAGTAAATGTGCCCATCAGGTGCTGTCATCAAGGCCTTGTATTCTGGTTTCTCATCCAAAATTTTCTTAAGATTTGGCATGTATTTATCAATCAAATCTTCAACTGGAATAATAACACCTTTTTTAGCCCAGTTCATCAAGTCCACATCTGAAGCTCCGTCGTTGTGGATAGCATCTGGTAGATCACCACTAGAAATATCCAAGTTACGTTTTTCTGCAAAGTCGGATTGATAGTTGGTCCAGTCAATATGAACGCCAGTTTCCTTCTCCAAACGTTGCAAAATTAACTTTTCATTTGGGTCTTTAGGAGCTAACGGTGAACTAGCTGTCATAAACTTCAATGTTTTCTTTTCTTGAAGCGGGAATGTTACACCTTCCAACTTATAATCTGGACTTGAAGCTGTATTTTTTGAGCCACAGGCTGCAAGTACTGCTAAACTAGCTGTCAACAAAACTGCTGATTTTGAGAATGTTTTGAATTTCATGAGAAAACTCCTTTTATTTTTTCTTTTTTTATCCTTTAAGTGAACCAGCCATAATTCCTTTATCAAAGTATTTTTGGAAGAATGGATACATAACAATCAATGGCAAGCTGGAAATGACAATAGTTGCGTATTTAATTAATTCAGCTAAACGTTTCATTTCATTCATAGCCGCTTGTGCCCCAATCATATCTTGACCTGGTTGGCTTTGAATGAGAATTTTACGAAGTACAAGTTGCAATGGTTCCAAATTTGGATCCTTGATATAAATCATTGCATCAAAGTATGAGTTCCACTGGCCTACAAAAGCATAGAGGAAGAGAACAAACATAATTGGTTTTGCAAGAGGAAGCATGATTTTGAAGAAAATCTGTAAATCATTTGCACCATCAATGACAGCAGCTTCAACTAATTCTTCAGGCAATCCTTGGAAATAGGCCCTAGCAAGAATAATATTCCAAACATTGACAGCACCGGGAACGATGATAGCCCATGGAGTATTAAGCATGCCCAAATCTTTTACTAGTAAGTAAGTTGGAACTAAACCACCACCAAAGAACATGGTTACAATCAAGAAATAATTAATCCAACGACGTCCAACCAAGTCTTTCTTAGAAAGAGGATAAGCTGTAAACACAGATAGCAATACTGTTAAAGCCGCAAAGCCAAAAGAGTATAGTAGAGAATTGATAAAACCTCTTAGAATAGATTGGTCACTGAATACACGCTGGTAACCTTCTACCGTCCAATCGGCTGGATTAAAGCTAATCCCTCTACTAACCAGAACCTTAGGATCCATAAAGGATGCTACTACTATATAAAGTAAAGGAAGTAAGGTTATCAAGACTATAAAGACAATAATGATTTTATTTAAGAGTAAGATACGTCTATCAAATTTGGTATCCATAATTGAATTTTTCATGCTTCCCTCCTTAAATTCCTTCACCATTGTTCATGCGTTTAACGATTTGGTTAACTGCAACAAGCAATACTACGTTAATCACTGCATTAAACAAACCAACCGCTGTTGAGTAAGAATAGTCTCCTGATACAAGACCAACTTTATAGACATATGTAGAGATAATTTCAGAAGTTGGCAAATTTAACGATGTCTGCATCAAAAATGCTTTCTCATATCCGACATTCATAATTCCACCTGCAGCTAAAACAAATTGGATAACCATAATAGGCTTAAGAGCTGGAATATCAATGTGCCAGATTCGTTGGAAGATATTAGCTCCATCCAATCGGGCTGCTTCTACTAAGGCTGGATCTACATTTACTAATGTTGCTGTGTAGAGCGTTGAAGCCCAGCCCATTCCTTGCCAGATACCACTAAAGATGTATAAAGGTCTAAAGAAGTCTGGATTTGTCAAGAAGTCAGCCTTGATTCCAAACATAGAGAGAAAATTGTTAATTGGTCCTCCCACTGAAAAGAAAAGGAAAATCATACCGACAATAACAACGACTGAGATAAAGTTTGGTGCGTATAAAATGAGCTGAATTCGTTTTTTGACTTTTTCACTCAAGAGTTGATTGAGCATAATAGCAAGAATGATTGGTGGTAAAAAGCCAAGCAATAAACCATAGATACTTAATTTTAAAGTATTGGCTAACAAGATACCAAAGTTGGGAGAGGATATGAATTTTGTAAACTCAGAAAAACCAATCCAATCACTCCCTAAAATTCCTTTTAAGGGATTATAATCTTTAAATGCGATTAAAACCCCATACATAGGAATGTATTTAAAGATAAAGGTTAAAACTAAACCAGGGACAGTCATCAATAACAAGAGTTTTTGTTTCTTGATTCTTTCCCAAAGAGAAACTTGCTTCGCTTTGCTATTCATAGCAACCTCCTTTTTTTGAAACGTTTCATTTTTGGTCGAAAAAGATAACGCTTGGCGCTGTCTATTTGTTTTGTTTTTGAAACGTTTCATTTTTGTTCTAAAAAAATAAATCTTTTTTATCTGAATTCATTCTATCATTGATAGCGCTTTCTGTCAAGACTTATTTTCATTTTTTGTTGTTTTTCCTTCAACAAATTTCACTGGTAGGATTGTCTGCAAATTAACAGTCTTTCCATCAAGAATATCAAACAAAATCCGAACCGCTTCTTTGGCCATTTCTTCCAATGGTTGTTCAATAGTTGAAAGCAGATAATCTCTATCTCCAGCCATTTTAATTCCATCGTATCCAATAATTTGGACATCATGAGGAATACGTTTGCCATTTTTTTCTAGTATATCAATCACATCCAAAGCTGTAAAGTCGTTAATTGTAAAAATTCCATCTATAGAAGAATTTTCTTCCAAGAAACTCTCTAGCTTCCCATGATAGTCAGTAACTGTCTCATCCAAATCAAAAATACTAAGAGGTATTTTATGCTCTTGGACATACTTTTCAAAGGAAATTCTACGACGTTTGGTTTCATTAATGGTTGTATTATGTCCGCCCACAAAGGCTAAATGCTGACATCCTTTACTAATTAATTGTTTAGCTGCTTCTCTTCCACCTGCATCATTATCTGATGAAACACAAGGAATGGCAATATCTGAGTATGTACGGTCAATACTGACAAAGGGAATTCCTGACGACAGGTAATGTTCAATTGGACTATAGGTAATAGCAACCACTCCATCAACTTTATTATGACGCAACATCTCCAAGTAGTCTTGCTCGCGATTTGTACCATTTATGGAACATAAGAGTAATTTATTATTCCTCTTATAGACTTCATTTTCCACATGCATAGCAAATTCTGAAAAAAAGGGATGCCAGATACTTGGTACAATGATTGCAATCGTTTCTGTTCGATTTTTTTTCATTCCTCTAGCGTAGTAATCTGGAATGTAATTCAAGGTTTTAATTGCTTGTTCCACTTTTTTCAAGGTTACTTCTTTAATGCCTTTTTCTTTATTAATCACACGTGAAACAGTTCCAACGCTAACTCCTGCTTCTAAAGCAACATCTTTCATGGTAATTGATTTTCTTTGTTCTACCATATTATCACCTCCTTTCAATATATAGTATCATGCAAACGTTTTTTTAGCAACTATTTCTCAATCATTTTTGGCCAGATCCTTTTTACCATCATGGATAAAATCACTCCAATCGGCTTTCTAAAATTCTTTCAATTTTCATATATAGGAATCTACCTACCACAGGAAAAGACTTTGTTTACTTTCTATCTACTCTTTTTCATGATGTATTTTCGTACAGGTGCTTCAACTATTTGAACGATTTCAAATCCTTCTTTTTGGTAAAGACCCTGAGCTCTTTGATTTGCCTCGAAGACATTTAGAGAGATGCTGTCTATATCTCTATTTTCAAAGACCAAACTAACAAATTTCCTGAAAGCCTGCCTACCTAATCCCTGCCCCTGTTTCTGGGGGTTGATAAAAAATCTTCCAATATGAAGATTACTGTCTTCTAGTCTGATTTTCTGGATAAGCCCGACAAACTCGTGTCCATCAAAGATTGAAAAGACTCCTTCCAAGTCTTGCAAGGCTTGAAGGGTCAGTGGAAAAGGAATCCTTGGTCCCATCCATTGTTCTTGAAAGACTTTGCCAAGGGAATTGGACCATTGACATACGAGTTGAGCATTTTCTGGGCTCACATTTTCTTCAAAACGAATTGTCATCTTGACCTCACTATCTTGTCTATGTTTCTTTATTATACTACTTCTACTATTTTTTACGAATAGATAAGTATGATTGATATTTATTTTTTTCTTGTCGGGAGTATTCTCGCTTCCTTTCTTGGTTTGGTTATTGACCGTTTTCCAGAGCAATCTATTATCCAACCTGCTAGTCACTGCGATTCCTGTCAGACTCGCTTGCGTCCCTTAGATTTGATTCCGATTCTCTCGCAGGTCTTCAATCGCTTTCGCTGTCGCTACTGCAAGGCTCGCTATCCAGTCTGGTATGCCCTCTTTGAATTAGTCTTAGGACTCATATTTCTGCTTTACTCTTGGGAATTACTTTCCTTGAGTCAAGTCGTCCTAATCACTGCTGGTTTGACCTTGGGTATCTACGACTTTCGCCATCAGGAATATCCCTTACTGGTCTGGATGACTTTCCACCTAATCCTCATGGCTTCCACTGGCTGGAATCTGGTCATGGTCTTCTTCCTTGCTCTTGGCTTTTTGGCTCATTTTATCGATATTCGTATGGGCGCAGGTGATTTTCTCTTTTTAGCTTCTTGTGCTCTCGTCTTTAGCGTAACGGAGTTACTGATCTTGATTCAGTTTGCTTCTGCTACGGGGATTCTAGTCTTTCTCCTGAAAAAGAAAAAGGAAAGACTTCCTTTCGTGCCTTTCCTCTTACTCGCTACTTGTGTGATTATTTTTGGTAAGCTACTGCTTGTTTGATAAAGTCCTGAATTGGCTCTCCTTGGTGGAGAGCTTTTACAATTTTCGAACCGACGATAACGCCATCTGACACCGCATTGAAACGTTCTACATCAGCTTGACTAGATACGCCAAATCCTGTCAAGACTGGGATATCGGCCACTTGATGAAGTTGTGCCAAGTGCTTGTCCAAATCTGCGCGGTAATTGCCTGACTTCCCTGTCACTCCATTGATGGCAACGGCATAGACAAAACCTTCTGCTCCCTTGATCAACTCTTTTTGACGCTCAATCCCTGTTGTCAAACTAACTAGGGGAATCAAAGCGATGTCTGTATCTGCCAAATAAGGCTCCACAAAATTGGCATGCTCATGAGGAAGGTCTGGAATGATCAAGCCCTTAACCGCTGTATCTGCCAAATCTTTGACAAAGTTCTCCACACCGTACTGAAAGAGAGGGTTGAAGTAGGTCATGATGACAAGTGGAACCTCTGTTTCAATGGTTTTCAAGGTTTCAACCAAAGCCTGGGTAGAGGTCCCGTGGGCTAAACTGCGCAAGCCTGCTTCTTCGATAACAGGTCCATCTGCAACAGGGTCTGAAAAGGGAATACCAACTTCAATAGCCGAAACACCCAAATCTTCTAAAAAGTGAATTGTTTCAGAAAGACCGTCCAAACCTTTTTCGTGGTCACCAGCCATGATATAGGGAACGAAAATTCCTTTTCCAGCTGCTTTAATAGCGTTCAATTTTTCTGTTAGTGTCTTAGGCATAAGTTTCTCCCTTCTTTACTGCATCTGCTTCCAAGCGGTCTTTGACTTGAACCACATCCTTGTCCCCACGACCTGATAGACAGACAATCATAGACTTTTCTGGTCCAAGTTCTTTGGCCAATTTCACTGCAAAAGCGATAGCATGGCTAGATTCCAAGGCTGGGATAATCCCTTCCACACGAGACAAGAGTTGGAATCCTTCCAAGGCTTCCTCGTCTGTCACAGGGACATAGCTGGCACGTTTAATATCGTGGTAGTGAGAATGTTCTGGACCGATACCAGGATAGTCCAAACCTGCTGAGATAGAGAAGGCTTCAAGAATTTGACCATGGGCATCTTGGAGCACATCCATGAGAGAACCGTGAAGGACACCCGGACGACCCTTGGTCAAGGTAGCTGCATGGTGCTCCGTATCCACACCAAGTCCTGCTGCTTCAGCTCCATACATAGCTACTGACTCATCTTCTACAAATGGATGGAAAAGACCGATAGCGTTAGAACCACCACCAACACAGGCTACTAGGGCATCTGGCAGATTTTTACCTGTCAAGTCACGGTACTGTTGTTTAGCCTCTCGACCGATGACACTTTGGAAGTCACGAACGATTTCTGGGAAAGGATGAGGCCCCAAGGCAGAACCAAGGATATAGTGGGTATCATCGATATTAGCTACCCATGAACGAAGAGCTGCATTGACCGCATCCTTGAGCACGCGCGAACCATCTGTCACTGCCTCAACCTTAGCTCCCAAAAGCTCCATACGGAAGACATTGAGGGCTTGGCGTTTGACATCCTCCTCACCCATGTAGATAGTACATTCCATGTTAAAGAGGGCTGCAGCAGTTGCAGTTGCCACACCGTGCTGACCAGCACCTGTTTCAGCGATAATTTTCTTTTTACCCATGCGTTTAGCCAGAAGAACTTGTCCCAAGGCATTGTTAATCTTGTGGGCCCCTGTATGGTTAAGGTCTTCACGTTTAAGATAAATCTTGGCTCCGCCGATATGCTGGGTCAAGTTTTTTGCGTAGTAAAGGGGAGTTTCGCGTCCCACATACTGGCGTAAGAGTTGGTTTAATTCCTCTTGGAAACTTGGGTCTGCCTGACTTTCACGGTAAGCCTTCTCCAACTCCAAAACTGCTGTCATCAATGTTTCTGGGACAAAACGTCCACCGAATTTTCCGTAAAATCCATCTTTATTTGGTTCTTGATATGCCATTCTTTACCCTCTCTATAAATCTTCTAATCTTTTCATGATCTTTTTGTCCGTCTGTCTCCACTCCGCTCGATACATCGACTGCATAGGGAGTAAAGTGTTGAATTGCTTTTACTACATTGTCTTCATTAAGCCCACCTGCGATAAAGAAAGGCTGAGTTAGTCCAATCGTATCCAGTTGAGCCCAGTCAAAGGTCTGACCACTCCCAGCCACAGGGGCATCAAAGAGTAGATAGTCTGCCTGAGAATTGGGCACATGACCCTCTCCATCCACCTGCACAGCCTGGATACTGGCACAAGGCAAATTCTCAAACAAATCATCTGCCACCTGACCGTGAACTTGAACCAAGTCCAAACCAACTTTTTCAATCGCTTCTAGCAGTTCTGCCCGACTTGGTGAAACAAATACACCAACCTTTTTGACATCCGCATGAATAAGCTTTGCCAGCTCAGCAGCCTGATCCAAGGTCACCTGTCTTTTACTAGGTGCAAAGACAAAACCGATGTAGTCGGCTCCTGCTGAAACGGCTGTTTCCACCGCTTCTTTGGTCGATAGTCCACAAATTTTAACCTTTGTCAATCTGCAACTCCTTGATTCTCTGGGCTACATCTTCTGCCTGCATGAGAGCTGTCCCAACTAAAATTCCGTTAAAGGATGGTGCTACTCGTCCCGCATCCTGCCCTGTGAAAATAGCAGATTCAGAAATGTACAAGCAATCATCTTTGAAATGTTTAGCCAAATCTACACTGGTCTGCAAGTCAACTTCAAAGGTAGTCAAATTGCGGTTATTAACACCAATAATCTCCGCACCAAGTCTGTGAGCTACCTCTAGTTCAGCTAGATTGTGAGTTTCCACCAAGACTTCCAGACCAAGCTCTGTCGCATAGTCATAAAGTTCCTTGAGGCGTTCTTCGGACAAGGCTGCCACGATGAGCAAGATGACTGTCGCACCTGCATTGCGAGCTCGGATGATTTGTTTTTCATCGATAATAAAGTCCTTGTTAAGCGTCGGAATCTGTACCTGACTGGAAATCTCCCGTAGATAATCCAAATGTCCTTTAAAGAAAACTTCATCTGTCAGAACAGAAATCATCACTGCTCCGTTTGCTTCATAAGTCTGGGCCTGTTGCACAATATCCACATCGAGATTGATATCTCCCAGACTAGGGCTAGCCTTCTTGACCTCAGCGATTACCTGCAAGCGGTCCTGATGATTCTTCAAAAATTCTGCCAAGCGATAGGTCTGGCGCAGGGGCTGGATTTCCTCCAGCTCCATCTGCTCCACCTCACGTGCCTTCTGCTCTAAGATTCGTGCTAAAAATTCCTGACTCATTTTTGATACTCCTGTAACAGTCTGAGTTTTTCAAGGGCCCTGCCACTAGCAATGACTTGGCGGGCCAAGGCAACTCCATCCTTGATATTATCTACCTTACCATTAGCATAGAAACCAAGACCAGCATTTAAGACTGTCGTTTCCAAAAATGGACTTGGTTCATTTTTAAGAACGCTAAGCAAAATTTCTGCATTTTCCTGAGCATTCCCTCCACGAATGTCTTCGATAGCGTAGCCTTCCATTCCCAAATCCTCTGGAGTAAAGCTTGACAAGGTGATTTCGCCATTTTCAAGAAGAGCAATATTGGTTGTTCCATTCAAACCAGCTTCATCCAAACCTTCTGGTCCAGCAACCACGATGGCACGTTTGCGACCCATATTTTTCAAAACCTGAGCTGTACTTTCTAGAAGTTCTGGACGGCTAATTCCAAGAAGCTGTGTTTCCAAAGCCATTGGATGAATCAGGGGACCAGTCAAGTTCATAATCGTTGGAATTCCTAGTTCCAAACGAGCTGGCATGATGTATTTCATAGCTGGGTGCATATTTTTAGCAAAGAGAAAGACGATTCCAGTTTTATCAAAGACCTTACCTAGTTCAGCTGGTTTGAGGTCTAGGTTGATGCCCAAAGCTTCGAGGACATCTGCAGAACCAGATTTAGAAGAAATCGAGCGGTTGCCGTGCTTGGCCATGTGAACACCGCCACCAGCCAAGACAAAGGCTGCAGTTGTGGAAATATTAAAACTGAAAGACTTGTCTCCACCTGTACCACAGTTGTCCATGGCATCATGAATCTCAGTTGGAATATGTTGGGCATGCCCTCTCATGACTTGGGCAATGGCTGTGCGTTCTTCAGGTGTTTCCCCCTTCATCTTAAGAGCCAAAAGGAGAGAAGCAATCTGCGCCTCTGTTACACGCCCAGTTACGATACGCTCAATGACATCCGTCATTTCCACACCTGATAAATTTTCAAATTTTGCTAGTTTTTCAATAATCTCTTTCATCCTAGTTTCCTCACTTTACAACCTTCTCGATAAAATTCCGAATAGAAGACAAGCCATCTGGCGTTCCGATACTCTCTGGATGGTACTGGAAGCCATAAATCGGTAGGTTTTTATGTTGAATCCCCATGATAGCTTGGTCATCAGTCGAACGAGCTGTCACTTCAAAGTCTTCTGGCATTTCTTCAATCAAAATACTGTGGTAACGCATGACTGCACGGCCATCCTCAATGCCTTGATACAAAACAGATGGCGCTTCAAAGCTGATGTTGCTCTGTTTCCCATGCATGACTTTTGGAGCCAAACCTAACTTACCACCAAAGACTTCTGCAATGGCTTGGTGGCCCAAACAAATCCCAAGAATCGGCTTCTTGCCAGCAAAGTCACGAATCATATCTTCCATATTTCCAGCATCAACTGGCCAACCTGGGCCGGGCGAAAAGACCAGACCATCTGCTTTTTCAGCTTCTTCATACAGCTTGGGATCATCATTTCTCAAGACCTGTACTTCTGCAAAATTCCCAATGTACTGGGCCAAGTTATAGGTAAAAGAATCATAGTTGTCAATCAATAAAATCATGGTCTTAGTTCTCCAATTCTAGTCATAGATTTTGCTTTGTTAATGGTTTCTTGGTATTCGTTTTGGGCGATGGAGTCGTAGACAATCCCTGCCCCAGCCTGCACATAGGCTGTTTGATTTTTGAGAATCATGGTTCGGATGGCAATGGCGAAATCCATATCACCCGTCGCAGACAAGTAGCCAATTGCTCCTGCATATACTCCCCGCTTTTCTGTTTCCAGTTCATAGATGCGTCTCATCGCTCGAATCTTTGGTGCTCCTGAAACGGTTCCAGCAGGAAGTGTTGATTTCAAGGCATCCATGGCAGTGAGTTCTGGAAGTAAACGCCCCTTGACCACGCTGGTCAAATGCATAACATAACGGAAGAGCTCCACTTCCATATATTTGGTAACTTGAACACTTGCCGTTTCAGAGATGCGACCGATATCATTGCGTCCCAAGTCTACCAACATCCGATGTTCTGCTGTTTCCTTCTCATCCGAAAGTAGGTCTGTCGCCAAATCCTTGTCTTCTTCATCCGTAGCTCCTCTTGGTCGCGTACCTGCAATCGGATTGGTTGTCACGATGCCATTTTTGACAGAAACCAAACTTTCTGGACTAGCTCCGATGATTTGATAATCACCAAAATCATAGAAATAAAGATAATTAGAAGGATTAGTCACGCGAAGATTTCTATAGAAGTCAAATGGATTTCCAGTAACCTCTGCTGAGAAGCGTTGACTAAGCACGCATTGGAACATATCTCCATTACGAATCAAGTCACGAGCGGTTTCCACCATTTCCTCAAACTTCTGAGGAGCGATATGTGGTTTGAAGTCCAGAGGAGATAGATCCAAGTCTTCAAATTCATTTGGAGCAGGAATACGTAATTCCTCAAGCACTTGGTTCAAGGCTTCTTCCAAGGCTTCTTGACTACGCTCGCTATAAAGAGCATCCTCGATGACATGGATTTTTTCCTTCTTGTGGTCAAAAACAATGTAACTCTCATAAACGAAGAAATGCATGTCTGGCGTTCCAATTGTATCTTCAGGAATTTGACCAATTTCTTCATAAAGCGAAATCATATCGTAACCAACAAAACCAATTGCCCCACCACCAAAAGGTAGATCTGAATGGTGCTGGCTCTTATGAGTCACTTCATAAAGGAAATCCAAAGAATCCCGATCAATCACTTGACCATTTTGATAAAGGACTCCATTTTCAAACTTAATCTCAAAAACAGGATTATAGGCTAGGATAGAAAAACGAGCTGTTTCCTTGTCTCTCGGAATACTTTCTAAGATAACCTTGTGTTGCCCCTTTAGGCGCATATAAGCCAAGATTGGTGATAAGACATCTCCATGAATGATTCGTTCCATTGTAATTTCCCTTTCAATTCTTTTCTTTATAGACTTTTAGTCTTAATTTATTATCTTTTTCTATTTCCCTTAAATAGTGCGGACGGGAGGTAAAATTATCCAGTGGATGATTTTAGAAATCCATGAAATAAAAGACCTAATTTTTGAGCTCCTAGCTCATTCATTTCTAGGCTCGGGCTAAAATAGTTCCCCGAACTATTTTACTCTCAAAAATTCCGTCCTAGAGAAGCATATTTGCTTCTCTAGGATACCACTATGGCGGGAAATATCTTTTAAAAGCTCACTTCGTTCGCAAATTTTTTGTAGCAATCTATTTAATAATGAACAACAATTTAAAACTAAACAGCTGAACCTATAATAGACATATAAAAATCCCCACGCAAAATAACTTGCGTGAGGACGAAATTCGCGGTGCCACCTCAATTATAGGATTTCTCCTATCTCTCATTCCTGTCTCAGAAAATCCTGTAACAGGCTGTGCGATAAAGGGCACTCCCTTGAGAATTATGTTTTTTTCTCTTGTTTCAGATGGACCCAACCTTACAGTTTTCTCTGCTTGTTTCCAGCAACCACAAGCTCTCTGTGAGAGAAAGGACTGTAATTTTTCCATCTTTTATTTTTTAGCTTCTAGGTAGTCTGCAATCGCAGCTACGTCCTTGTCTCCACGACCAGAGACATTGATGATGATAATGTCGTCTTTACTTAGTTTCGGTGCACGTTTAACTGCTTCTGCGATGGCATGCGAACTTTCAATCGCTGGGATAATTCCTTCTGTCTTGCTGAGGAGGAGCAAGGCTTGAACAGCTTCTTCGTCTGTCGCAGCGACATATTCCACGCGACCTGAATCTTTAAAGTAAGCGTGTTCTGGGCCAACCCCTGGATAGTCCAAACCAGCTGAGATAGAGTAAACTGGAGCCAGCTCTCCATCTTCCTTAAAGACTGCATAGGTCTTCATACCGTCGACAATTCCGATACTACCTTTTGTCATAGTAGCTGCGTGCTTGTCTGTATCAAGTCCATGACCAGCAGCTTCGACCCCAACCAATTTGACTTCTTCATCAGCCACATACTGCGAAAAAGCACCGATAGCATTGGAACCACCACCTACACAGGCAATAACGTAATCTGGCAAGCGTCCTTCTTTTTCTAAGATTTGACGACGAGATTCTTCACTGATGATCTTTTGGAATTCATGAACAATTGTAGGATAAGGATGAGGGCCTACAGCAGATCCCAAAACGTAGAAGGCTTCAAGGTCATTCATCCATGCTCCAAAGGCTGCATCAACCGCATCCTTAAGGGTACGCGTTCCAGTTTCAACTGCGTGAACAGTTGCTCCCATCATCTCCATACGGAAAACATTGAGACGTTGACGCTCCACATCCTCTGCCCCCATGTAGACATCACAGGCCATGCCAAACTTGGCTGCAGCCGCTGCTGTCGCAACACCGTGTTGACCAGCTCCTGTTTCTGCGATAACACGTTTTTTGCCCATACGTTTAGCCAAAAGAATTTGTCCTAAAACGTTATTAAGCTTGTGAGAACCCAGATGGTTAAGATCTTCGCGCTTGAGATAAATCTTAGCCCCACCTAAGTGATCTGTCAAACTTTCTGCAAAATAAAGCGGTGTTTCCCGACCTGAATAATCCTTCAAGTAATGGCGAAACTCTGCCAAAAACTCTGGATCATCCTTGTACTTGTCAAATGTCACTTCCAACTCATCCAACAAAGCCTGAATTGGCTCCGGTACAAAACTACCACCAAATTGTCCAAAATAACCTTTAGTTGTCATAAAATTTTTCCTCTTTCAGTATTGATTTCAAGATATGAAAAAAGCCCACACACAGATTGAATTCTGTGTGAGGGCGTTGGTAACGCGGTGCCACCTCAATTATAAAGGGAGTATTCCCCTTTACATCTCTACCTTGTCTAACAACAAGTTGCACTGTAAGGTGTGCGCACCGAATTTTCATTGTTTCAAATTCATTTTTAAAATCAGCCCACTTTCACTACTTCCAACCACCTGTTCACAATCACCACAGGCTCCCTGAAGATCAAAGATAGTTACTTTTCTGATTTGTTGAGTTTATTTTAATACTTTGTTTTTTCTTTGTCAAGACTTTTTTACAATTTTTTTGATAAAGTTAGCACTTTTTCAGAAACTGTTTTGAAAGTCTCAATGATATAGTCCACTTCTTCATCACTTAATTTAGTGTGAAGAGGGAGCGTAATTTCATTTTCAAAGAAGGCATAGGCCTTGGGATAATTCGCCATATCAAAGCCAAGATTCTTATAGGCTGTCAAGAGCGGAAGCGGTTTGTAGTGGACATTGCTTGCAATTCCTGCTTTAGCCAATTCTTGGATGATAAGATTGCGTTCTTCTAAACTCGCTCCTTCTACATGGGTGATGTAGAGGTGACGTGAAGATTCGACAGTTTCAGTCTTGTGTGCCAAAGGATGGATGCGAGAACCTGCAAAACCACGATCATAGAGGTCCACAATGTCCTTACGACGTTCTAGCAAACCAGAGTAACGATCCAATTGTACCAAACCAAGTGACGCCATGATATCGGTCATATTGCACTTGTAGGCTGGTGTGACGATATCATATTCCCATGATCCCAGTTGCATCTTAGCAAGGGCATCCTTAGTTTGCCCGTGAAGCGACAGAATCTGGAATTCCTTGTACATCTCTTCGTCGTCAATCGCTGGATTGGCTTTCCAAGTGGCACTTCCACCCTCTGCCGTTGTAAAATTCTTAACGGCATGGAATGAGAAGGAGGTAAAGTCAGCAATAGAACCAGCTGGTTGCCCTTTATAAGTAGATCCCAAAGCGTGGGCACTATCAGAGACAATCACAATACGGTTAAAGGCCTTTTGCCACTTGCTTGAAGCGGTAAAGAGATCACGTTTTTTCTCCACAACTTGGAACAAACGGTCGTAGTCGCAAACAATCCCTGCGAGCTCTACTGGGATGATCACCTTAGTTTTCTCAGTGATAGCTTGCTCAAGCAGGTCATAGTCCATTTCAAACGTATCTGCTTGAATATCCACCATGACAGGGGTCGCTCCTACGTGAGTGATGACACTACATGAAGCTGTATAGGTCATGGCTGGAACGATAACCTCATCACCAGGTCCCACTTCAAGCACACGTAAAATCAACTCAAGAGCGGCAGTTGCAGAGTTAAGACAGACAGTCTTAGGCGTCTGTGTATATTGAGACAAGCGACGCTCTAGTTCTTTTGTCTTAGGACCTGTTGTGATCCAACCAGAACGAAGGGTATCCGCTACTTCAGCAATTTCTGCTTCTGTAATATCGGGTGGTGAAAATGGAATATTGTAATTTGGCATTGATTTGCTCCTTTTATCTGTACTCATTTTCTCATGACTACTTTATTTTAGTACCTCAAACACGGTTTGAAACATGATTTTGATGTCTCCAAGGAAACTAAACTCTCGGAGATAGGCGAGGTTATAGCGCATCTTTTCAGGAAGGACATGTTCGACATAGGCCTGGTCAACTGACAGACCTTTCTCCGTCATTTGACTGATGATCGTGTCCTCATCCTTGTAGTTGATACTAGCTGGAGAGGTGATTCCTGCTGGCAAGAGCAAGGTCGCCATCATTTCAGGACTATACTGCTCCGTGTAGCGTGGCACCTCAGGTCGTGTCCCAACAAAGGACATCTCGCCTTTAAGGACATTCACTAGCTGAGGTAGTTCGTCCAAGCGCACACGGCGAATGAAATTTCCCACTTTGGTAATACGGCTATCGTTAGCAGAAGTCACTAGACTTCCTTTTTTATCCGCATCCGTTACCATAGTACGGAACTTCCAAATCTTGAACGAACGGTTGTACTGGGTCACGCGCTCTTGCTTGTAAATGACAGGTCCCTTGCTATCCAACTTGATCCAAATGCTCAAGATAAGAAAGATGGGAGAAGTCAAAATCAGTAAAACCAAGGCCAGAACCCAGTCCAGACAACGCTTGAAGATCAGCGAACCTTTCCTTTTAGAGACAAGCTGGTAGTAAGACTCAACCTCGCTTGATTGCATTTCCACGGGCAAGTCTTCCCATTTCAGCATGCTGTTTCTCCTTTGTTTTTATTATACTATTTGTCAACATTTTTCATTATACCACAAAATGGAAAAGGCGGTGAAAGAAATCTGTAATTTGAAGGATTTCCTTCTTATGCTCAATGAAAATCAACGAGTATTAGGACATGGCCCCTGCCTGCAAGCTATACATCTTGTGGTAGGTTCCACCCAAGGCCAAAAGTTCCTCATGGGTTCCGCTCTCGATGATGTGCCCCTTGTCCAAAACATAGATACAGTTGGCGTCTTGGATGGTAGAAAGGCGGTGGGCAATGGCAATGGTTGTCCGTCCCTGTCTCATCTTAGCCAGCGATGCTTGAACCAAACTTTCTGTTTCAGAGTCAATATTAGCTGTCGCTTCATCCAAAATCAGGATTTTAGGCTGACTGGCGACTGTTCTGGCAAAGGCAAGAAGCTGACGCTGACCTGTTGAAAAACTGGAGCCACGCTCAGAAACAGGGGAATCATAACCCTGAGGGAGTTCTTGAATAAAGGAATCTGCGTCGACAAAGGTAGCTGCAGCCTGGACCTGCTCATCACTGATTTCTTGGTACATGGCGATATTGGACTTAATGGTTCCATGATAGAGGAAGGGTTCCTGCAAGACCAGACCGATGTTTTTTCTCAACTCTTCCTGACTGTAGTTCCTGATATCCACATCATCCAAGAGAACTCTCCCTGATTGAAATTCATAAAAGCGCATGAGGACATTGATAATCGAAGATTTCCCAGAACCTGTATGACCCACAAAGGCAATGGTTTCACCCTTGTTAACGGAGAAGGAAATGTCATCCAGAATCGGATGTTTTCCATCATAAGAGAAACATACATGTTCAAACCGGATATTGCCTTCTTTGATCTCGGCCTGTCCATTTTCTTGAAGAGGCTCATAGGTCCTCTCGTCAATCAAGGCAAAGACACGACCTGCAGAAACCATAGACGTTTGCAAGGTTGAAAAGTTTTGCGTCACCTCAATCAGGGGGTCAAAGAGACGATTAATATACTGGATAAAAGCATACATGGTCCCGGCCGTTATCCCGATAGAAAGACCACGATAGCCAAAGTAGGCCATCAAGACAGCATATCCTAGGAGTTTCAGTAAACTCATGGCAGGGCGCAAAAAGAGGGCATCCAAGGCTACAGAACGGTAGGCATAGACCAAGTGTTCTTGGTTGATCTCATCAAATTCTGCCTGCAGGCGCTTCTCTTGATTAAAGGCCTGGATTATTCTGATTCCCTCGATGTTTTCAGCCAGCTTGCTGTTGATATCTGACAAGAGACTTCTGGTTTTCTCAATGATTTTCACTGATTTTTTCCGATAGAGATTGACCAAAAGGAAAATCAAGGGGAGAAAGAGCAAGACTAATGCTGTCAAACGAAAATCCAACACCAACATGGTATAAAGAGTTGTCAGAAAGATGAAAACTGCTGAGATAAAGCTAGATAAAATCCCCGAAAACATATCACTGATGGTCTCGGTGTCATTTGTCAAACGAGAGACAATGGAGCCTGCTGGCGTCTTGTCAAAATAAGACATGCCCAGCTTCTCCATATTGGCAAAGGCATCGCTACGAATATCCCTAACAATACTGTAAGACACGCGCGCAAAGAGAAGATTGCCGACATACTGGACCAGAGTTTGTAGGATATAAAGGCCATAGTAGGCCAGCAAAACGGTCACGGCGAGGTGGTTGAGATTGCTGAGATACTGGTCGATAAAGTGGGAAGCCACAAGGGGAATGACACTTTTGATGACCGTAGTCGCTAGGAGAAAACTGAGTGCCAAAAAGGTAAGGAGTCCATAAGGCTTGAGATAGGACATCAAGCGCTTCAATACAGCCCATTGTTCTTGTTTATTCTGCATCTTCTTCTCCTTTCATTTCCAACTGCTGAGACTGGTAGGTTTGGGCATACCAGCCATCTAGGGCTAGCAAGTCTTTGTGCGTACCACGTTCGATAATTTGACCATTTTGCAGAACCAATATCAGATCTGCATGAACAACTGCACTGAGGCGATGGGCAGTGATAATGGTTGTTTTGTCCTTTCGCGTCTCCTTGAGGTTGTCGATGATGGCATACTCTGTCTTGGCATCCACGGCGGACAAAGAATCATCCAAAATCAAAATGTCAGGGTCTAAAATCATAGCTCGACTCATGGCCAGACGCTGCTTTTGACCTCCAGAAAGACTGACTCCTTTTTCACCAATCAACGTATCAAATCCCTGAGGCATGGCTACAATGTCTTGGTAAACTTGGGCTAGCTTCGTCGCCTCCTCGACTGCTGAAAGGGACAAGTTAGGATTGCCAAAGCGGATATTGTCTAAGATAGAAGTCGCAAAGAGAAACTGATCCTGAGGAACATAGCCCATAAGACTACGAAGAACTGTCAGACGATAGTCACGAATATCGTGGCCATTTAGATAAATGGCTCCCTTGTCCACATCATATTCACGCAAGAGAAGTTTGATCAAGGACGTTTTTCCAGAGCCTGTCTGACCAACCAAGCCCAGAGTTTGCCCTTTTTCCAAACTAAAGTGAATATCCGTCAGTGTTTCCTCATTTTCAAAGGCAAAGCTGTCAATAGCGTACTCCAAACGCCCATTTTCGATACCATCTAAAGGTAACTCAGGGTCTTGTACAGGTGATTCCTGATACAAAAGTTCCTCAATCCGCTGATAAGAAACCTTCCCTCGCTGAGTGATATTAAAGAGGAAACCAATAGCCATAAGAGGCCAGACCAACATATCCAAATAACTGATAAAGGTAACTAAATTCCCAACTGTAATCTGCCCTTCCTGAACCATCAAGGAGCCTACCAAGAGCGTTAAGACATAGGATGAACCAACAAACAAGAGAACCATAGGGTCAAAGAGACTATCGTATTTCATGGTTTGGAGGTTCTTTTGAAAGGTCAATTCATTGACTTCCTGAAAGGACTTCAACTCGTCCGCCTGATACCCAAAAGACTTGGTCACTTTAATACCTGATACAGACTCCTGCACCTTGTTATTGAGTTCGGAAAAGGCAGCTTGGGATTCGCCAAAGGCCTTGTGGGTCTTTCTCCCTAGACGACTGGTCGCATAAGCCATGAAAGGTAGAGGGAGAATGGCAACAAGAGTCATCTGCCATGAGATGCTAAAGAGCATGGTCAACAAAGTCACCAGAGCCGTGATAGAGGCATCCACCGCAGACATAACACCGCCGCCTGCCAGACGGGTTAAGGCATTGATATCGTTGGTTGCATGTGCCATCAGGTCCCCCGTCCGATAGGTCTGATAAAAGTCTGGAGACATTTTTGTGAAATGCTCAAATAAGCGAGAGCGCATAATCTGTCCCAAACGGTAGGAAGTCCCTAGAATATACATACGCCAAACATAGCGCAGATAGTACATCCCAAAGGCCGCAAGCAGCAGGTAAAATAGGTCAAGAAGGAGGGCCTGCTGGGTTAATTGCCCCGATGTGATGGCATCAATCACCCGCCCCATGACCATGGGAGGGATGAGATTGAGGACGGAAACTAAGACCAAGGCCACAATTCCGACTAGATAACGGCGTTTTTCTAACTTGAAAAACCACCAAAGTTTTTGAATAATGGACATAAAATCCCTTTCTGATTGCAAATGGAAACCTGAGGCCAAGACCCCAGGTTTTTCTTATTCATAGGTTACAACTGTAACGGCACCCTTGTCATATTCAGCGATAAAGATATTGGCAACATTGTCATGCCCTTGCTTGCTGAGATTATCAAGCAACCACTCTTCGCTACGACCAATCGATTCCAAAACATCAACTTGGATCACACCGTCAGTCACAACTGGATACTTAGGATTTTCATCTCCCATTTGGACCACGATGAGTTGGCCATTTTGCTCCTGCACAGCTCGTTTAACTTGCTTCATCTGGAAAATCCCTTGGCTACGAAGTTTGAGGGCTACATCCGCTGCAGACAAGCCAACTGAACGACAGGCTTCTGGGTCAATCTTTCCATTGTTGATAAGAAGAGTTGGTTTCCCATCAATCAAATGTTTCACAAAACGAACATTGTTATTGAGCCACTTGAGGGTCAAGACCAAAATCGTCCACATCATCAAAATCACTGCGTACTGGAGAATACTGATTGAACTATTGTAAATCACCCCACCGATGATACCACCAAGAACATAGTTCTGAATTTGGTCTGTCGCAGAGTTAGGTGCTAGGTTTCCTTTTCCTGTCACATTGATAACAAAAACAAGCGAGAAAAGCCCCAAGGCCAGTTTGATTAAAATTTCCATATAATTGAGTGTCATTTGTTTACCTCCACCAATTCAATAGCGTCTGTTTGATGCAATTCTAATTTCTCTAAAAGATACTTGTCTGGTTGGCTCCCGTTCATGGCGCGGTAGAAATTTGAACCTACCTTGACAAGCGCTCCATCAGTGGTTGCAGAAGTATTGACATAAACTTCTGATTTATCCACTCCCAAGTCTTTGGAAACAACCTCTATGAAATGAAGGGAAGTTTGAAATTGGTTGTTTGAGGCTTGATTGGTCTGGTATTTTGAAATCGTCACCAAAAGCATGGCTACCAAGGTCAAGGCCAAAATCATGACCAATTCCCGAAACTTAGTCCCCTTTTTATCTCGATAAGCCTTAAAAGCAAAAAATCCTGTGATAGCTAGGAGCACAATCCCAAAGCCAATCATGATGCCATTTTGCTGACTGATTTGGCTAAGTACATAGTCATATGAGTAAAATTTCATTTATTTTCACTCCCTTTCATAAAATCATTCTTCATTATAAACGAAAGAGAGTGATTTTTCAAGCCATACGTTGGGGAAATAGACTTATCAGACCAACTTCTCTAACTAATAACTCAAATACCTGTTTCAAGATTCTAATTTTGATAATTGATAAGAATAGACACTAGGAATTATCACTACAAAGAAAAGTGTCAAGAAGAATACCCAGTAAACATATAATTGCACAAAGGAATTTAGAATCAACAACAATCCTCCTAATACCCAAATTTTTCCAGCTAGGCGATGCGTTTTTCTCCAGTTTTCATCATTCTCCAAGGTCCACGGTAGTCGAATACCGATTATATAATTTCGGTGTGTTTTTGGTAGATAATTTCCAATTACGATCATCACGACTCCCATAAAAATCTGAGTTAGTAGCCCACTCATCATGGAATAACCCAAAGATTCTCCGAAGATAGAAATCATTGATAGACAAGATACAAAAGGAATAATCCAGTAAATCAAAACTTGTATTTTTGAACTGATATTGCTAGATTTAGGATCCTTAATCATTATAAATAGAAGCAACCAATGCATCAAAAGCATGAGAGTCGGTAATCCAAAGATAGCAGACATTTTATGATTGTAGCCATCTGCTTGACCCAGTAGATTAAAATGAGTGGGTATCTCCTCTGGTAATTGATTCCAGAAAACACAACCTACAAGGGAAGGTAGTAGGATGAGAATGCTCGTAAATAATACCAATTTCTTATTGATTTTTATCTTCATCAAAATGATCTCCTTTCAGATCTGCTAACCAAACCATTATATCCTCTAAAACCGATGTATTTAACTCATAATAAATAAAGTTTTTTTCTTTCATTTCATGAATCAAATCCGCTGCTTTCAAAATCGTGAGATGGTGTGAAATCGTTGCACTTGTCAACTCGAATTGACTTGCAATTTCTCCTGCAGATAATCTACCTGCTTTGAGTAAATTTAAAATCTCTCTCCTAACTGGATGAGATAAGGCTTTAAAACTATTTGCAAAACTCATAATGCCTCCTTTCCCTTTGTAATATTAGTAGGGCTAGGAATAAGCAAGGTAGAACGGATAGCATTCCGGTCGGTGATGGGCCTAAAATCAAGAGGCTTGAAACTTTTTCTCCTGGCAATTGAAAGAGTAACCCAATACCTGCAGTTGCATTGATTGCCCCATGAAATAGGGCAGAAGCCCAGATAGAACCTGTCTTTTCCAACAACCAGCTCAACAATATTCCTAGGCTAAAACAAGATAGAAACATAGCAACAACTCCCAAAACGGGATAAGCAAAATAAGTAAGGCCATAATTATATCCTTGCAAATTGATTGGTAAATGCCAAAGACTCCAAATGAGACCAAGCAAGACATGAGTCTGGACTAGTGAAAAGCGTTCTCTTAGCACTGGATAAAGATAGCCCCGCCAACCAATTTCCTCCCCCAATGCAAAGAAACTATTAAGAAAAGGAGCGTAGGTCAAACTAGCTAGGATTTGAATCAAAGCCAAGAAAGATAAGGGAATCGGTGATTGAAGGACTCCTTTTTCTTGTAAAATAGCTTGAATAGATTCAAAACCAAGGCTGAAATTGCTAGGAAATACAAGAAAATAAAGTCCTGCTCCTAAAAAACTGATAACTGCTGGTAACCAGATAGCTAGTAAGTAAAAGCGCCAGTTTCTCTTGAGATTCACGACTAATTTAGATTTGATTCCACTAGGCTGATTCGTGATTTTCCCTAAAATAAAGACTGCAAGTGCAGGCATCCACATGGCTACAATACTAGCAAGTTGACTCCATGAAGAGTTTAGACCAACACCACTTAACCATAGTGCCAACCATATTATCCAAGCAAGGGCATAAGCCAAGACCACAAAAAGAAGGATTGTTCTCTTATTTGACATATATGTAACTTCACTTTCTATTTAGATGTTTTTCTAAATAATATTATACACCTTTCTATTCTAAACACAAGAACTATTTAGATTTTTTTCTAAATAGTTTAGGGAATTTTTATTTTCTCAGGATAAAGTCTAAAGAGTAATTTTTCAAACCATACGTTGGGGAAATAAACCTTTTTTTGGTATAATAAAATCTATAATCTGAATGAAAAAGGTAACTTTATGAAACTCATCTCATGGAATATTGATTCCCTCAACGCAGCCCTAACTAGTGACTCAGCTCGCGCCAAATTGTCCCAAGAAGTCCTACAAACCTTGGTCGCTGAAAATGCTGATATCATCGCTATCCAAGAAACCAAACTTTCTGCCAAGGGTCCTACTAAAAAACATTTGGAAATTTTAGAAGAACTCTTCCCAGACTACGAAAACACGTGGCGCTCTTCTCAAGAGCCTGCCCGCAAAGGCTATGCTGGTACTATGTTCCTCTATAAGAAAGAACTCACACCCACTATCAGCTTCCCAGAAATCGGTGCCCCTTCTACCATGGACTTGGAAGGTCGTATCATCACTCTAGAATTTGATAAATTTTTCGTTACCCAAGTTTACACTCCAAACGCTGGCGACGGCCTCAAACGCTTGGAAGAACGTCAAGTCTGGGATGTCAAATATGCTGAATACTTGGCTGAACTAGACAAAGAAAAACCAGTCCTTGCGACTGGTGACTACAACGTAGCCCACAATGAGATCGACCTTGCAAATCCTGCTAGCAACCGCCGTTCACCAGGATTTACCGACGAGGAACGTGCTGGATTTACCAACCTTTTGGCAACTGGATTTACTGATACCTTCCGTCATGTTCACGGCGATGTCCCAGAACGTTACACTTGGTGGGCACAACGTAGCAAAACTTCTAAAATCAACAATACAGGCTGGAGAATCGACTACTGGCTCACAAGTAACCGCATCGCTGACAAGGTGACCAAGTCTGATATGATTGACTCAGGTGCTCGCCAAGACCATACACCCATTGTCATGGAGATTGAGCTCTAAGGAGAAAGCTAATGGACTATCAAGCTGTCATTCCTGAATTTGTAGTATCTGACCTCGAAAAGTCACGCCACTTCTACTGCGACTTGCTGGGATTTTCTGTCGAATACGAGCGTCCAGAGGAGAAATTTCTCTTCCTCTCGCTTGAAGACTGCCAACTTATGCTAGAAGAAGGCAGCGCAGAAGAATTAGCTCAGCTGACCTATCCTTTCGGGCGCGGTGTCAATATTTCCTTTGGCATTGCAGATGTTCCTCGACTCTATCAGAAAGTAATCGAGTCTAACTATCCTATTCATCGTCCTTTGACTAAAAGAG
Source organism: Streptococcus sp. 3109 (assembly GCF_013276905.1). NCBI lineage: Bacteria > Bacillati > Bacillota > Bacilli > Lactobacillales > Streptococcaceae > Streptococcus > Streptococcus sp. 3109. The sequence goes on from NZ_VMLY01000007.1 coordinate 154,234, forward strand.
AATTTCGAGTTGGCGAACAATATATCTATCCTCATGAATTTGCAGTTTTGGATCCAGATGGCTATTTTTTAAGATTTAGCGAGTAGAAACATAAAGACTGAAGAAAAAGGCATATTGTCAAGTCTTGAAAAATCTTGATAATATGCCTTTTATGATGGAAAAACCTTCTAAATGTTAGTCAATAAGTTAATTCTTGCCTTTTTTTATTATATTTGTTCGTTTTTCAAACCAAAACACTAACAAAATATTTGATTTCTAAAGTTATTTAGTGTAAAATAAAAACATTGGCTCAAGCCTATTTGAAATTGAATATCATTTTACTTGTTTATGTCGTGAATTGGCACGACGTTTCTACAAGGTGCCGGAACACCTAACAATAAGTAAGTCAGAAGTGAGGTATGGTCGTTTTTGCCATGCCTATTTGGGGGACTTACTTAGAGATTAAGTAGGTCCTTTTTGAATATTTTTAATATTTCCCTTAATTAGTGCGGACGGGAGCAACTTCCTTCGGAATTTCATCCCTAATTTTTGAGCCAAAAGTCTCAAAAATTCCGTCATAGACAATAACAAACTTATTGTCTATGATACCACTACAACGGGAAATATTTGATAAGACTCGCTTCGCTCGTACTAGTTTTATCAAATATATAGTACTAGCAAACTGGATCCCCATAGAAACATTTAACCAACAAGTAAACTGGCTTTTAGACTTTAGGAGGTCTTATGAAATTATTAGAAGAGCGCATCCTCAAGGATGGGCATATCTTGGGTGATAACATCCTCAAGGTGGATTCCTTTTTAACCCACCAAGTTGACTTTAGCTTGATGAGAGAGATTGGTAAGGTTTTTGCGGAAAAATTTGCTTCTGCTGGCATTACCAAGGTCGTAACCATTGAAGCGTCTGGTATTGCCCCAGCCGTTTTTACAGCTGAAGCCTTAAACGTTCCCATGATTTTCGCTAAAAAAGCTAAAAACATCACTATGAACGAAGGAATCTTAACTGCCGAAGTTTACTCCTTTACCAAGCAGGTAACCAGCACCGTTTCTATCGCTGGAAAATTCCTCTCACCAGAGGACAAGGTTTTGATTATCGACGACTTCCTTGCTAATGGCCAAGCTGCTAAAGGCTTGATTCAAATCATCGAACAAGCTGGTGCCACAGTCGAAGCTATCGGTATTGTGATTGAAAAATCCTTCCAAGATGGCCGTGATTTGCTTGAAAAAGCAGGCTACCCTGTTCTATCACTCGCTCGTTTGGATCGTTTTGAAAATGGTCAAGTCGTATTTAAGGAGGCAGATCTCTAATGCAAACTCAAGAAAAACATTCACAAGCAGCCGTTCTTGGCTTGCAGCACTTACTAGCCATGTACTCAGGATCTATCCTGGTTCCCATCATGATTGCGACAGCCCTTGGCTATTCAACTGAGCAATTGACCTACCTGATTTCTACAGATATCTTCATGTGTGGGGTGGCAACTTTCCTCCAACTCCAACTCAACAAATACTTTGGGATTGGGCTACCAGTCGTTCTCGGAGTTGCCTTCCAATCAGTCGCTCCCTTGATTATGATTGGACAAAGCCATGGTAGTGGCGCTATGTTTGGTGCCCTTATCGCATCAGGGATTTACGTGGTTCTTGTTTCAGGTATCTTCTCAAAAGTTGCCAATCTCTTCCCATCTATCGTAACAGGATCTGTTATTACCACTATTGGTTTAACCTTGATTCCTGTTGCTATTGGAAATATGGGAAATAACGTTCCAGAGCCAACTGGTCAAAGTCTCTTGCTTGCAGCTATCACTGTCTTGATTATTCTCTTGATTAACATCTTTACCAAAGGATTTATCAAGTCTATCTCTATTTTGATTGGTCTAGTTGTTGGAACTGCCATTGCTGCTAGCATGGGCTTGGTTGACTTCTCTCCTGTTGCAGCAGCACCACTTGTCCATGTCCCAACTCCACTCTACTTTGGGATGCCAACCTTTGAAATCTCATCTATTGTCATGATGTGTATCATCGCAACGGTGTCTATGGTTGAGTCGACTGGTGTTTATCTGGCCTTATCTGATATCACGAAAGACCCAATCGACAGCACGCGCCTGCGCAACGGTTACCGCGCAGAAGGCTTGGCCGTACTTCTCGGAGGAATCTTTAACACCTTCCCGTACACAGGATTTTCACAAAACGTTGGTTTGGTTAAATTGTCAGGCATTAAAACTCGCCTGCCAATCTACTACGCAGCTGGTTTCCTAGTTCTCCTTGGACTCCTTCCTAAGTTTGGCGCCCTTGCCCAAATCATTCCAAGCCCTGTCCTCGGTGGTGCTATGCTGGTGATGTTTGGTTTTGTTTCCCTTCAAGGGATGCAAATCCTCGCCCGCGTTGACTTTGCTAACAATGAACACAACTTCCTTATCGCAGCTGTCTCCATCGCTGCAGGTGTCGGACTCAACAATAGTAATCTCTTTGTCAGCATGCCAACAGCCTTCCAAATGTTCTTCTCAAACGGAATTGTCGTAGCCAGCTTACTAGCCATTGTTCTCAATGCAGTATTAAACAGGAAGAAGAAATAAGAAAAAGAGGTGTGAGCCTCTTTTTTGTTTATCTATATCCTTACCTGTCTGTCTTCTGACCGCTGGCCTGTGACAAACATGGTAAAGGTTGCTTTGCAGACATTTCTGCCTTCTTGATTGGTGATATCCACATCCACGACACAGGTTGTGCGTCCATGATGGACACATTCTCCTTTAATGGTCAACACGTCGTCGAGTTTTCCTGCCTTGAGGTAGTTGATAGAGGACTGGAGCGTCACTCCATCAAGCCCCAGCGAGATAACCACCAAACCACTAATCTGGTCACAAAGGGTGAAGAGATAGCCACCATGGGCATTGCTATAGTAGTTGAGCGACGAGTCCACCACTTTGGTCGTCACCACAACATGACCATCTCTCATTTTTTCTATTTCGTAATTTTCAAAGGCAGATATAGCGTCAAAATGCAAATCTTTCATCGTTTCCTCCCGATATTTCAAACGACACTATGATACTACTTTTTATAGGACTGTGCAAGGAGAAAGCTCCTAGTCTGGCAAAATTCCGACCTGTTCTACAAAGCGCATAAAGGCTGCTTGTCCTTGTTCTGTCTGCTTGTAAACCCCTGCGTCCTCCAAAACACGCGCAAAAATAGCACCCACAGAGTCCTTGACGATCTCAAGGGCTTTTTCATTATCTGCTAGGTCCGGATGTTGGGCTTTGAGCTGGTCTGCCCATTCCTGATGATAAGAGGCAACTGCTTCATCATCGCCTACAAGATAGCTGGCAACTTGCTCCACTTCTGCTTTCAGACGTGGTGGCAGGATAGCCAAGCCCATGACCTCAATCAAGCCGATATTTTCCTTCTTGATATGTTGAACATCCTTGTGGGGATGATAGATGCCATCAGGATGCTCTGGCGATGTCTGATTGTCTCGCAAGACCAAGTCCAACTCAAACTGTCCATCGCGTTTACGGGCAATGGGTGTAATGGTATGGTGTGGTGTCCCGTCTGTCTCTGCCAAAATCTGTACTTCAGGGTCTGAATATTGCCGCCATTCCTGCAAAATCTTATCAGCCAAGTTGATCAAATCTTCTTTTGAATCCGAGGTCAAGCGTAGCACTGACATAGGCCACTTGACAATCCCAGCCTTGACCTGCTCAAATCCAGTAAATCGGAAAGTCTTTTGCAAGGGAGCCAATTCCATAGGAAATACGTGACGGCCTCCTTGATAGTGATCATGAGTCAGAATAGAGCCTCCCACGATTGGCAGGTCGGCATTCGAACCTGCAAAATAGCCTGGAAATTGCTCTACAATCGCCAGCAGGCGCTCAAAACTCTGACGACTAATGGCCATGGGACGGTGCTGGCCGTCTAAGAAAATACAGTGCTCATTAAAATAAGCATAGGGCGAATACTGGAAGCCCCACTCCTGACCCGCCATTTCGAAACGGATAATGCGGTGATTGCTGCGAGCTGGGTGGTTAACCCGACCATGGTAGCCCTCATTCTCTAGACAAAGCTGACACTGGGGATAATTGCTAGCTTGCACCAACTTGGCTGCCGCAATCTCCTTTGGATCCTTTTCAGGTTTAGAGAGGTTAATGGTAATCTCAAGCTCCCCATAGTCAGACGGAACGCGATAAGCAATATTTTTAGCAATGGCCTTGAGCTTGATGTAGTCATTTTTCTGGCTGAGCTGGTAAAAATCCCCTATCGCCTGCTCAGGAGAGTGAGCATAGGTTGTCCAAAAGTCACGATTAACCTGACTTGGACAAGGAGTTACCAAGTCCATCAGTTCAGCACCGAGGATTTCACGCGCAGTCTGACTATCCTCAATCCTCTCTAATCGAACCGCTTCCTCAACTAACTGGTCCTTAAGGTCAATCAACTCATCCAGATCCGTCTCAACTTCCAAAACGCCTTCACCCACTCGTGCTAAGACACGATTGGTTAGGTAGATTCGATCCATTTCCTCAAAAGCACTTTCAGAAATGACATGTGTTACAAATTTATCTACTAAGGTCACCATAAAGCCTCCTTTTGACTAGTCAAGGACGCGAGTGCCACCTGCAACTTCAGCGATATAGAAACTTGGAGCGTATCCAACTACTTCCTCGTAGTGTTTGCCTACAGCTTCCTTAAAGGCATCAACAGCATCTTTTTGCACCAAGGCAATGGCACATCCGCCAAAACCTGCCCCTGTCATACGAGCACCGAGAACACCTGCTTGAGCCCAAGCTGTGTGAACAAGGGTATCTAATTCCACGCCAGTTACTTCATAGTCATACTCTAGGGAAACGTGTGACGCATTCATCAAGCGACCAAATGTTTCCAAATCTCCTGCTTGGAGGGCTGCTTGAGCTTTGAGGGTACGTTGGTTTTCAAGCACTGCATGACGAGCACGTTTCAAACGATTTTCATCTTTAATCAGATAGCTATATTGGTCAAAGGCCCACTCATCCAATTCACCCAAGGTCTGAATATCTAAGGCTGCTTGCAATTCTTCCACTGCTTTTTCACATTCAGCACGACGTTCATTGTATTTAGAATCCGCCAATTCACGGCGTTTATTGGTGTTCATGATAACAACGACATTGTCCTTCAAATCAAGTGGCACCAAGTCATACTCTAAAGTGTTAGTGTCTAAGTAAATAGCACGTTGGTCAGCCCCCATACCGATAGCAAACTGGTCCATAATACCAGAATTCACTCCGATAAAGTTATTTTCTGTTTGTTTTCCAATTTTAACCAAATCGAGACGCTCTAATTTTAAATCAAAGAGATGCTCTGCCACGACTCCTGTCAAGAGTTCCAATGATGCTGAAGAAGATAATCCAGCACCATTTGGGATATTCCCATAAACATAAAAATCAAAACCTTTGTCAATCACATGTCCAGCTTCTTGCAAGAAATGAAGGACCCCTTTTGGATAGTTGGTCCAGTTGTGCTCTTTTTCAAACTTGAGGTCAGCGAGAGGCACTTCGATAATACCCTTGTCCTCAAAGTTAGCTGAGTAGAAACGCAAGACTTGATCATCACGTTTGCGAGCAGCCCCATAAGTTCCTAAGGAAATAGCAGCTGGAAAAACGTGTCCACCGTTGTAGTCTGTATGTTCACCAATCAAGTTGATACGACCTGGTGAAAAGAAGGTTTGGTCTGCTTCTTGACCAAAAACAGCAAGAAAGTCTTTACGAAGAGCTTCAGCAGTAAGATCTTGTGTCATATGAATTCTCCTTTGACTGTCCGTTAAGTCACCTTAACGTGTAATCGTTTTCTTCTATTGTATCCAAGGGATTTCCCAAGGTCAATCCTTTTTACTAAAATTTTACTAAAATATCAGTAAAAGGCAGAAAAATATGATATACTAACCTTAAAAAGGAGGATTTATGGCTACCTTAAAAGACATTGCACAGCTAGCCTCTGTCTCTATCGCGACCGTATCCCGTGTCCTAAACCGCGACCAGAGCCTATCTGTTACAGAAGAAACCAGGCACCGTATTTTAACCGTTGCTGAAGAGCTGGGCTACACCAAGCACCTCAAGACAGGCGAGTCCCACAAACCCAAGCAAAAGATTGCCATTATCCAATGGGTCAGTGAACAAGGAGAGCTGGACGACCTCTACTACTACCAGATTCGCTTGGGTATTGAAAAAAGAGCCCAAGAGTTGGACTATGATATCTTGCGCTATTTTAATGACCATCCTTTTACACTAAGCGAGGAAGTGATTGGGATTCTCTGCATCGGAAAGTTTAGTCGAGCTCAGATTTCTGCCTTTGAAGAATACCAAAAGCCTCTTGTCTTTCTAGACAGTGATACTCTTTCACTAGGACATACCTGCATTATCACGGACTTTTACACTGCCATGAAACAGGTTGTCGATTATTTCCTCAGTCAAGGGTTGAATCGCATTGGGATTCTAACAGGCCTTGAAGAAACAACTGACCAAGAAGAAATCATTGAGGACAAGCGGCTGGAAAATTTCAGAAACTACAGTCAAGCAAAAGGAATCTATCATGATGAACTGGTCTTTCAAGGAAGCTTTACTGCCCAGTCTGGTTATGACTTGATGAAGGAGGCCATTCAGAGCTTAGGAGATCAACTCCCACCAGCATTTTTTGCAGCTAGCGATAGTTTAGCTATCGGTGCCCTCCGTGCTCTCCAAGAAGCTGGAATCAGCCTGCCAGACCGCGTCAGCCTTATTTCATTCAACGACACTAGCCTGACCAAACAGGTCTATCCTCCCCTATCTAGCATCACCGTCTATACCGAAGAAATGGGCCGAGCAGGTATGGATATTCTTAATAAGGAAGTACTCCACGGTCGCAAAATCCCTAGCCTAACCATGCTGGGAACCAGACTGACATTGAGAGAGAGTACAAAGAATGATTAGGATTACAAAACGACCTCTAGCAAGGCTGTTTCTCTAATAATCTCTATGATTCCGCTCCAACTCACACCTTTCGCTTATGTGCTTGGTGACTTTCTAGGTCTGCATCAACTTCAATGGTAATATTTTGAAAGCCACAATCTTTGAGGAAAATTCGAATAGATTCTTTACAAGTTTCCATATGCTCCATCTCTTTTAAACAAACATGGACAATGGCATTTTTTTCCAAACCATCCATAGTCCAGAGATTAAGCTGATTGATACTAGCGACATGGTCCAATTCTGCTAAATCCGTCTTGATCTTCTGGATATCTACTCCTTCTGGCACTGCATCGAGGAATATCTTGAGCGTTCTCCAAAAACGTGGAAGGGCTTTTGACAGAATAAAGAAGGAAATAACAAGAGACAAGAGCGGATCCAAGATATACCAATCGGTAAATCGAAGAACAATGCCCATCAGGATGACAGTCACCCAACCCAAGGTATCTTCCAGAAAGTGCAGGCTGAGAATGGATTCGTTCTTGGTTTGTCCTTTGCGAATGACGAGACTCGCTAGCACATTGATAGTAATCGCAATAATTCCTAACCAGAGAATCCCCTCATCATTGACCGGTTGTGGATGAAAGATTTTCGCTATATTTTCCAAAATGACCAAAACGGACCCTGTCATAAGAATCACAGCCGTTACCATGGCCCCTAAAAGGCTAAAACGCTTGTAGCCCAAGGTATAGTGGCTGTCTTCTTCACGATTAGAGATTGTTTCTAAAAAGGCCGATATGCCAATGGCTATAGCATCTCCCAAGTCATGGACAGAATCAGCAAGAACAGCACTCGAACCAAAGATTCCTCCTGCGATAAACTCAACAATGGCATAGCTTAAATTTAAGAAAAAAGCTACCCAAACAGTATATTTTGCCTTCATCTTTCTCATTCCTTTGTTATAATAAATTTATGAACACCTTGTTCATTATCATTATCCACTAAAATTCAAAGAAAGGATAGAAGCAAAACGTCAGCTTTATTCAGTTCTGAACAATTTGCCTCAAGTGTCCATATGACTAACATTGACCGCCGTATCAGCAAAACCAAAAAAGCCATCTATCAAGCTTTTCTACAACTTTTGAACGATAAGGGGTACGAAGCCACTACAGTTCAGGATATCATTGATCTCGCAGATGTAGGACGTTCCACCTTTTACTGTCACTATGAGAGTAAGGAACTACTTCTGGACGAGCTTTGCCGCCACCTCTTCCATCACCTCTTTGAAAGAGAGCAATCCGTTTCTACCGTGGACTATCTCGCCCACCTCTTTCTGCATTTTCAGAAAAACCAAGACCATATCACCAGTCTGCTATTTTCCAAAAATGACTACTTCCTCCGTCAACTCCATAAAGAGCTAGAACACCATGTCTATTCCGTGATGGCTGATGATTTAAAAGAATCTCACCCGAGTCTGCCTACTTCTTACCTCCAACACTTAATCGTATCCAACTTTATCGAGACATTGACCTGGTGGCTCAAAAAAGGGCAAGATTTCACAGAACAGGAAGTTGTCCAATTTTATCTAGACCTTCTCATTCCTAAAAATTGAATACAGATTAAAGCTCGGTTGCCTTATTTCTAGGCTACTGAGTTTCTTATCTTTTCAATAATCAAAAAGCCCAGACGACATTGTCTGAGCATTCTTTTCTATAGTCGTTTAAGGAAGTTTAGTTCAGTATGCTTAAAGTCTCTGCCCCATCATTTCTTCAACAAACCTTGTTCTTGTAGAAATTCCTTGGCTACTTGTTCTGCTGACTTGCCTTCAACACCGACTTGGTAGTTGAGCTGGCTCATCTGGCTTTCAGTAATTTTACCAGCCAATTTATTGAGAACCGTTTCCAACTCTGGATGTTTCTTGAGAAGAGCTTCTTTCATTAGTGGAGCCCCTTGATAAGGTGGGAAGAGTTGTTTGTCATCTTCCAATACCTGTAAATCATAACGTGCCAATTCCGCATCAGTCGAATAGGCATCCGTGATTTGAATATCACCTGACTGAATTGCCTGATAGCGAAGGGCTGGCTCCATGGTCGCTACATTAAGCTTGAGACCATACATTGATTGCAAGCCCTTATTTCCATCTTCACGGTCATTAAACTCAAGTGTAAAGCCTGCCTTCAACTGCCCTTCCACTTTTTTCAAGTCCGAAATGGTCTTCAAGCCATATTCTTGAGCAATCTTTTTCGGAACAGCTACAGCATAGGTATTTTGATAAGACATGGGTTTGAGATAGGCTAGATGATCCTGTTTGGCAATGCCATCACGCGCCACATTATAAACCTGCTCTGGCTCATGACTTACTTTCGGTGATGGTTGAAGTAAACTTTCAGTCACCGTACCAGTAAATTCAGGATAGATGTCAATATCACCTTTTTTCAGAGCTTCATAAAGGAAACTTGTCTTCCCAAAATTCGGTTTAACAGTCGCGGTCATACTGGTATTTTCTTCAATCAGCAACTTATACATATTGGCCAAAATTTCTGGTTCCGGTCCCAATTTCCCAGCAATGATCAAGTTCTCTTTCTCTTTTTGAACTAAGAGGGCTGGACTATAAGATAGACCGAGCAATATTGCCACCAAGGCAAAACCAGAAAAAATCATCCGCAATTTTGCTTTTTCCATCACTTTTAGTAGGAAGTTAAAGGCAATGGCTAGCACTGCAGAAGAAAGGGCCCCAATCAAAATCAGACTGGCATTATTACGGTCAATTCCCAAAAGGATAAAGGAACCCAGTCCCCCTGCACCAATCAAGGCAGCCAAGGTTGCCGTACCTATAATCAAGACCGCTGCCGTCCTAATTCCAGACATGATAACAGGCATAGCAAGTGGAATTTCAAACTTCTTGAGACGCTCCCACCTAGTCATCCCAAAGGCAATCCCAGCCTCTTGCAGACTCGGATCAATTCCCTTGAGCCCAGTAATGGTATTTTGTAAAATCGGAAAGATCGCATAAATCACTAGTGCTGTCAAAGCCGGCAAGGTTCCAATTCCCATCAAGGGAATAAAGAGCCCTAACAAGGCCAATGACGGGATGGTCTGGAAAATCCCTGCAATCTGCAAGACCCAGTCGGCCAACTTCTCATGATAGCGAAGAGAAACAGCCAAGGGAATCGCGATAAAAATAGCTAGTAACAGGGTCAAAAGTGACAACTGCAAATGTTGAGATAGAGCTGTCAACCAATCACTAAAACGATCCTGAAAAGTTGTAATTAAATTAGTCATGAACACTACCTCCAAACAAGTCTGCTACAAAGTCTGTGGCAGGAGCTTTTAAAATCGTCTCGGGATTCGCCACCTGACGAATCTCTCCATCCTGCAAGACAGCAATACGGTCTGCCAATTTCAGAGCTTCATCCGTATCATGGGTTACAAAAATCGTTGTCATCCCAAACTCTTTATGCAATTCTTTCGTCAGAACCTGTAACTGTTTTCTCGAAATAGCATCCAAGGCTGAAAAAGGTTCATCCATGAGGAGAATTTTAGGCTGACCAATCATAGCTCGGACAATACCGACCCGTTGCTGTTCTCCACCAGATAATTCACTAGGTAAACGATGCCCATACTCAGCTACTGGTAAACCAACCTTAGCCAAAAGCTCTTCTGTTTTCTGAGCAATTTCTTCCTTAGTCCAGCCCTTCATCTCAGGAATCAGGGCAATATTTTCCGCGACCGTTAGATTAGGAAAGAGAGCAATAGCCTGTAAAACATAACCAGTAGAAAGACGAAGTTCCCGCTCGTCATAGTCTTTGATGCGCTTGCCATCCATATAAATATTTCCATCAGTCGGTTCCAAAAGACGGTTAATCATCTTAATCATGGTCGTCTTACCGGATCCAGAAGGCCCAACTAAAACCATAAATTCCCCATTCTCAATCCGTAAATTGACATCTCTCAAAACATCTTTTTCTGTGTAACGTAAAGCTACATTTTTGTATTCAATCATTCTGTATCCTCATTTAAAACTTCCCTCGATTGGTCAAGTCTTCTACCTTAGGCATGACTTCCTTATTGTCCCAATGCTCCACAATTTTCCCGTTCTCTAAACGGAAGATATCGTACTGGGCATAGGCAACTCCGTCAATCTGAGTCTGACCATAGCTAACCACATAGTTTCCTTGTCCTAAGAGTTGGAAAACAAAGTCGAAAGTGGCCTTTACTTATAAACAGATAATTTGATCTATTTTAATCCTCTTTTGCCTTCTCTTTCAGATTCGCCAAAATCCTTTCTTGAAAGGCTTCAAACTGACGAATTTCTTCCTCTGAAAATCCTTTGTAAAAAATCGTATCCAATTTCTGACTGACACGATGCCCCACTTCTTTCTGGGACTTGCCCAACTCTGTTAAAACCAAATACTTCTTACGCTTATCTTTTCCACATGGACTAACAGTTACAAGATTTTGTTCCTCTAGCTTTTTTATCATAGTCGTCAGCGTATTATTCGCAAGCCCAGTCGCAAGCACAATATCTGTCGCAGTTGCGCAGCCAGTTTCACTATTCCATAAAACCGCTAAAATCTTCCCCTGCTCACTCCGATAAAGAGCTTCAGGGTCTTGGCTCAGTAACTTTTGAAAAATCCGCCCATTCAACAAACGAATATGATGGGCTAGCAAATGACTATCTTTCATAACACCTCCAATTTATTTCGATATCGAAACGAATGAAATAATTGTAACACTTGTCCTTTCAACTGTCAACTATTTCGATGTAGAAATAATTTTTGTTAATGATTCACACCACCATACTCCGGCTCAACTAACTTTTAACGAGAGTTTCTAAACTCCTTCGTCCTCCAGTCTACAAAAGCCTTCCATCCGTACTATCCTATATTTTATGAGGGGATACGTTTTTCCTATCAGACAATTTATTTTAAAGATAGAAGTAAATCATAATTGCTTCCATCTGTTCTTTTATAGTATATTGAAGTTGGACTAGGGCACTGTATCTTCTAAAACATTGATAGAAAGCGATTTGAATTTCCCAATCAATTTGTTCGTATTTATACTCAATGAAAATCAAAGAGCAAACTAGCCGCAGGTTGCTCNNAGTCAGTCACATATATACGGTAAGGCGACGCTGACGTGGTTTGAAGAGATTTTCGAAGAGTATTAATTTCACCTTACCCTATCTTTCTCATAGCACCCTTCAAACCGCCTATACCCTACCGTTTGACGATTCCTCACTTCGCTCCACTTCCATTACAGAAGTTTCTTCACTACTATTGCTTCAGCTAACTTCTCATGATTCCTTGTTACTACTATCTGAGCGCTCACGAGATAGGTCTTATAAAAAATGCTTTGATCCACAATGGAATCAAAGCATTTTAAAAATCTCCCCATACATAAGCGCAGAAGCTGCGGTTCCTCTGTACTTAGCTTCTTCTCTTTTGATAAAGCGGGCCAAGTTGAGCAACTCAGGTGCCGGATGTCTGGGATTCTTGAGCAATTCACGATTGACCAGACCTGAGAGACGAACTGCCAGCAATTGCTCATTTGTAGTAGGCAGTTTTTTAGCAGTCTCTAGGAGAGCAGCAACTAAATCTTCACTCAAATCATGTCGAGCATGATTGTAAAGATCTTTTACAAGGCTTTCTAGGTTTGGTTCTACCATCCCTACCACCTCCTTAAGTTTAATAATTTTTAATCAAGTCAACCGTTGAACGATCCAATTTTTTCACCAAGGCTTGTAAGAAGGCTTGCGCTTCTAGGAAGTCATCCATTGCATAAAGTGTTTGGTGAGAATGGATATAACGAGCACAGACTCCGATTGTTGTAGATGGGACACCACCATTTTTCAGATGAGCTGCGCCAGCGTCTGTTCCGCCTTTACCACAATAGTATTGGTACTTGATACCAGCTTCTTCAGCTGTTGTCAAAAGGAAATCCTTCATACCTGGGAGAAGCAAGTGACCTGGGTCGTAGAAACGAATCAAGGTTCCATCTCCAATCTTGCCTTGACCGCCATAAACATCACCTGCTGGGGAGCAATCAACTGCGAGGAAGACTTCTGGATCAAACTTGGTTGTAGATGTATGAGCACCACGAAGACCAACTTCTTCTTGGACGTTAGAGCCAAGATAGAGTTCATTTCCGAGTTTTTGACCTGACAGAGCTTCCGCCAACTCGCTAACCATAAGAACACCGTAGCGGTTGTCCCAAGCTTTTGAGATGATATTTTTTTCATTGGCTGTCAAGATTGCAGAGCTATCTGGTACGATGGTATCGCCAGGACGGATTCCAAAGCTTTCTGCCTCAGCCTTGTCCGCAAAACCACCATCAAAAATAATATCTGAAATAGCTGGCATGGTTGGTCCACCTGTTCCACGTGTCAAATGTGGAGGGACAGAGCCTGAGATCACAGGGATTTCACGACCATCACGTGTTAAGAGTTTAAAACGTTGGCTGCTGACAACCATAGGGTTCCAACCACCGATTTCAACTACACGGAAGGTACCATCTGGTTTAATCTCACTAACCATAAAACCAACTTCATCCATATGAGAAGCGACCAAGACGCGCGGTGCATCCGCAGCTTCTGAATGTTTGATACCAAAAATACCACCCAAACCATCTGTCACCACTTCATCCACGTGCGGTGTCAACTTTTCACGAAGATAGGCACGAACAGGCGCTTCATGACCTGAGATCGCAGCAAGTTCTGTTACTTCTTTGATTTTTGAAAATAATGTTGTCATTTCAGTTCCTTCTTTCTTTCATCCATTTTACCACTTTTTATAGGAGAATAATAGCGGGAAGGTGGATTTCTAAATTAGTATCTTAGTCCTGCTCTATCTTAGAAAAAGCTTGTATTTTCTTGCATGTGAGGTGAAATCTAAGAACTATTCCAAGACCAACCAAACTATTAATTCCCAAACACAAAACAATTCGATGCTATATTTGTTCAGTTTTTCATGAAATTTCCAGAAAATAGTTGACTTTCCTTCCCTCTTTCTTTAAAATAGTACAAAACTAGGAAAAGGAAAAAATCATGACCAAAACAATCCTTGTTACAGGTGGAGCTGGCTACATTGGCTCCCATACCGTTAAAGCTCTTTTAAATGCTGGCTATCAGGTACATGTTCTAGATAATCTCTCTACAGGAAATCGTTCAGCTGTGGATAGTCGTGCTAGCTTTAAACAACTGGATGTTTATGATGCTAGCGCCTTAAAGGCTTACTTGGAAGAAAACAAGATTGACGCTGTTCTCCATTGTGCAGGTGAAATTGTTGTGAGCGAAAGTATTGAAAATCCAAGCAAATACTTCACTGCCAATGTTGCTGGTATGAATCAAGTTCTCAAAGTCTTATCTGAAGTTGGCATTCAAAAAATCATGTTCTCTTCGACTGCTTCCCTCTATGGTAATAACTGTATTGACAAGCCTGCAACTGAAGATACCCTGCTCGACCCTGTCAACCCTTATGCAGAAACAAAACTGATGGGTGAACGAATGATTTACTGGATGGCCAATCGCTACGACTGGAAATATGTCATTTTCCGTTACTTTAATGTTGCTGGGGCTGAAATGGATGCTTCAAACGGTCTGCGCGTGAAAAATCCAACTCATATCATTCCAAATATCAACAAGACCGCATTGGGACAAAATGATAGCCTGAAAATATTTGGAGATGACTACGATACACGTGATGGATCATGTATTCGAGATTACATTCATGTCTTAGACCTTGCACAAGCCCACGTTAAAGGGATGAATTACCTCTTTCAAGAAAACAGTTCTTCTCAAATCTTTAACTTAGGAACTGAAAAAGGCTATACCGTCAAAGAAATCTTTAAAACTGCTGAAGAACTACTGAATCAAAAAATACCACACGAAATTGTTGATCGCCGTGCTGGTGACCCAGCTAGCGTCCTAGCAGACGCATCAAAAGCTAAACAATATCTTGACTGGCAAGCTAGCTACTCCCTCGAAGATATTATTTTATCGGATTATCATTGGCGTGTTAAAGAAGACAAAAACATTTTGGAATAAATAGCAGAAACATCAATCATAAATAAAAACACAGATAGATGGCACTTGATAAATACCAAGTATCATCTATCTGTGTTTTATACATTAGAATCCAATTTATACTCTTCGAAAATCTCTTCAAACCACATCAACGCCGCCTTGCCGTATAGATGTTACTGACTTCGTCAGTTCTATCTGCAACCTCAAAATAGTATTTTGAGCTGACTTCGTCAGTTCTATCCACCACCTCAAAACACTGTTTTGAGCAGCCTGCGGCTAGTTTCCTAGTTTGCTCTTTGATTTTCATTGAGTATTATTTTGCATTTCTCTTTAAAGAAAAATGGTCTGGGACAGGGTCCTTACCTGGTTTCGACCAAGGATGGCAACGTAAAATCCGTGTCAAACCCATCAAGACACCCTTGAAGCCATGTTTCTCAATAGCCTCAATCATGTAGTTTGAACAAGTCGGCTCAAAGCGACAAGAGGGGGGAAAGGCTGGTGAGATAAACCGTTGGTAAAAGCGCACAGGCGCTATTAAAATTCGTTTCATTATTTCTTGGTTACAGCCATGGTGTGTAGTTGGCTGATTTCTTTTTTATTAAGACGACGGGATTCTCCTGGACGAAGACCTGTCAAGTCTAGATGTCCGAAACGAGTCCGTGATAACTTGTCCACTTGAAGACCGACAGCTTCAAACATTTTTTTAACCTGATGGTTGCGCCCTTCATGGATGGTCAACTGCACTACTGAGCGATTTTTGACTGGGTCCACTTTGAGAATCTCATAGACAGCAGGCTTGGTTTTCTTGCCATCAATCTCAAGACCACGCGTCAAAGGGCGGAGGTTTTCTTTGTTGGCCACACCTTTAACACGCGCGACATAAACCTTGTCAATCTCATTACGAGGGTGAATCATCTCATCCGTAAAATCCCCATCATTGGTCAAAATCAAGACTCCTGATGTATCCCAGTCCAAACGACCTACAGGGTAGATGCGCTCCTTCACGTTGGGCAAGAGGTCGACAACCGTCTTGCGGCCCTTGTCATCTGTCACACTGGAAATGACACCGCGTGGTTTATTAAGCAGATAATAGACCTTTTCTTCGTTGTAGATAGGTTGACCTTCAACTTCGACCTTGTCGCCTGACTTGATAGTGGTTGCGAGTTCACGCACTACTTGGCCGTTGACCGTCACCAAGCCTTGCTTGATCAACTCTTCTGCTTTTCTCCTACTGGCCACACCTGCGTGGGCAATATACTTATTGATTCTCATCTTCTTCTATCCTTTCACCAAATAATTGGCTTTCTTGGGCTTGAATCTCAAGCTCATCAATCACTGGTAATTCTTCTAAATGGTTTATCCCCATGTAATCTAGGAAATAATCCGTAGTCACATAGAGGTTGGGACGACCCAACACTTCTTTTTTCCCGTCTTCTCGTATCAAGTCAAAGACCTGCAACTTTGCCAAAGCCCCACTCGAGTTGACCCCACGGATGGCATCAATCTCTATCCGTGTGATGGGCTGTTTGTAGGCAATAATGGACAAGGTCTCAAGGGCAGCCCGAGATAAACTCTGGTTGATAGGTGCCTTAGAGTATTCCTTCAAAATCTCTGCAAATTGAGGCTTGGTCACCAATCTATAAGCGCCCCCTGTCTCAATCAGAGCCAAACTGGAATCTGGGTCCTTTTCATACTTCTGGGCTAATTTTTCTAAACTCTGTTGGATGCCTGTCGGTGGCAGAGAGAGAAGTTCAGCTAACTGGCGGACTCTAATCCCATCTTCACCCGCTACAAACAAGAGCGCTTCTATTTTTGCTAAAGTACTCATCTTTCCTCTCTATCAAGTCTAGCTTTGGGCCACTTGACTTTCTTCCTTCTTTTCCATGAGATAAATATCTCCGAAACTTTCCTCTTGCACGAGGATCAGCTCCTGGGTTTTGATTAACTCTAGGGTTGCCAAAAAGAGGGTAATGACCTCTTGGAGATTCTGGGCTTCCTTAAACAAATCCTGCAAGCGCAACTGGTCTCGTCCAGTCAAGGACTCTTTCACGATAATCATCATGTCCTCAATCTTATACTCATCCCGCAAGATGGTCGTGTGGTTCTGAGTAAACTCCTCTTTTTTCTTGGCTAGGATATTTGAAAAAGCCAAAAAGAGGTCAATGGTCGTCTTGTCATGCACAAGCTCCGCATCTTCGTAAATCAACTCTGTCGGTGCTTTGGAATAGTACTGGGCCCGTTCTTGGTGCTTGGCTTCCAAGCGCTCCCCTAAGAGCTTGAATTTGCGGTATTCTTCGATTTGAGAGAGAAGATCCTGCTCTAGGTCATCCTCCAAGTCTGTCACTTCTGCTACCTTTGGAAGTAGTTTGCGACTCTTGATCAGCATGAGCTGACTGGCCATGACCATGTACTCCCCCGTCACTTCCAGACGCATGGCCTGCAGGGTTGAGACATAGGCTAGATACTGTTCGATGACTTCTGTGATAGGCACATCGTAGATATCCATCTGGTACTTAGAAACCAGGTGCAAGAGCAAGTCCAGAGGCCCTTCAAAATCTTTTAGTTTAATATCCATTATCTATATTTTTCTAAAGTCAGGACTGTTTTTAATCCTAATTTTTTTGCAATTTCGTACAAATCGACCTTGTTTTCTATTTGTCGTAGAATGAACTGTTCCCGCAAGGCTTGGGCTGATAAGGCCGGAAAACCTTTCTCCTTGACAAAGGATTCTAGCTGACGAAAGGCCCACTGACGAGAATAGGCTTTCCCTCCCCTTTCAAAGAGATAAGTCTGCCCCATCAAGGGTTCTAATTCTGAAAGCAAGGTCGTGGGAATGGTGACAATCCTCTGTTGGGAAGCCTTCTTGATTCGCAACACCTGAAAATCCAGATTGATATCTGCAACCTTGATGGCTAAAATCTCACTGGGCAAGAGCCCCATTTCCAAAATCAGGAGAGCCAGTAAGCGGCCCTCTGGATAGTCGCTTTCCTGCCAAAAAGAGTCTAAGTCTAACAGTTCTGGCTTTTCGGTCTTCTTTTCAGCTTGTTTAGCTAATTCCAAGCGGTAAAAGCTATCCACTTCTCCTTTTTGATAGAGAAAGTAGAGAAATTGGTTACAGGTCGAAGTCTTTCGCTTCTGAGCGCTGATTTTTAGATTGACTAGCTGGGCTTGGTAAATCTTGAGACTGGTCTCAGAAATCCGCTCGCCTACAATGTCTAAAAATTGCTCCAAATCATACCTATAGGACTGCTTGGAATTGGCAGACAGACCCTGCTTTTCCTCTAAAAAGTCTGAAATCCTGTCTTTTATTTGCATCGAATCTCATATTCCTTACTAAAGTCATGCAAGAGGGCATTGACTGCCTTGAGGATAGACTTGCGCGTGATAATTCCTTGGAAAATACCAGACGCATCCACAACCGGCAAGAAGGACTCATCTACCAGCTTGTGCAAGACCTCCGTAATGGTAAAATCAGGCGAGACGACCGCTACGTCCGTTCTCGTCATATGAACGATATCCGTATCTGCCATGATTTCTTGACTCAAATCATGCTCCATCTGATAAGCCATAATATCTCTGAGCCCAATCGTCCCAACAAACTGTTTTTCATCTGTCACAACGGGAACACGGGTATAGGTCATCTGACTGAGCAAGAGGGTTGCATGATCCGCATTGTGAGTATCAATCAACACGGCTAGATTTTCAGCAGGGGTCAAAAAAGTTTCCTCCTGCCCCAACAAGAAAGTCTCAAACTCCTTGGCAATCATCGGCTAAACTCCTTGGACAAGCCCGGATACACCTCATGGACTCGTGTCAAAAAGTCCACTTTAAAATAACTGTCATCAATCTCCACACGAGCATAGAGACACTCTCTGATGGTCCCACGTGGTTGACTGATGGAACCTGGATTTAGAAAGAGGGTCTTGCCTTCCATCCAAGCGCTTGGCACATGCAAGTGACCATAAAGGCAGATATCGGCCTCTTCTTCCTGAGCCCAGTAGTCCAACTTTTGAAAGTTGAAATTGATGTCAAACAAATGACCATGAGTTTGGATAATCTTGGTCGAACCAAGCTCAGTCACCAAACGTTCTGGGTAGCCTGCATAGAAGTCCATATTCCCTTTAACAACGCGGATGCCCTCCCAAAGGGGAGAATCTGGACGCAGTTCAGAATCGCCGTTATGAAAAACAGCATCAACTTTGCCCACATAGCGATCACGGATTTCTTCCACAATCAAGCTATCGCCATGAGAATCGCTCATTACAATGATGGTTTGCTTTGCCATGATGGAAATACCTCCAAAAGTTTCTTAACAGCTAAGGCACGGTGAGATTGACTATTTTTTTCTTCAAGGGTTAACTCAGCTGAGGACTTGCCTGTCTCTCCTACAAGGAAGAGAGGATCGTAACCAAAGCCATTTTCCCCCTTAGGTTCAAAGTTAATGTAGCCTGGCCAGTCTGCTTCTACCACCAAACTTTCCTTGTTTGGACTGGCTACGACTAGGGTTGTATGGAATTGAGCAGAACGATCCTTGAGTTCAAAGACCATGGCCAATTCGTGCAAGAGTTTGGCGTTGTTTTCACGGTCAGTTGCTCCCACACCTGCGAAACGAGCTGACCAAACGCCTGGCAAACCACCAAGGACATCGACTTTAAGTCCAGAATCATCTGCCAGAACCATCTTACCTGTTAATTGGGAAATGGTTTCTGCCTTGAGACGGGCATTTTCTTCGAAGGTCATACCTGTTTCTGCTACTTCAGGCAGGTCAGGGTAGTCATTAAGATTCTCCACATCGTAGCCTAACTTATCAAAGATAGCTCGGAATTCCTTGGTCTTGCCCTCGTTACGAGTCGCAATCAATAAGGTTTCTCTGACCTTGTTTGTCTCAAAGAAGGCTTCTACACCAACACCTTCTTTAGGTAATTCTACATGCAGGAGCTGCCCATTTTCAACCAAGAGCAAAGCCCCCTGACGTTGAATGACTTCCACATTTCGTCCCATTTCTTGGTTGAGGATATCTACCACAAAAGACAATAAACGGTAGAGAGAACCATAGCGTAAAACAGTAACAGAAACAGGAAAACCTCGATCCTCATCTCGAAATCTTTGGGCAAACTCCAATAGAGGAAAATCCAAGTCATCATCCGTCAACGTCCGGACGCCACCAAAAATACCATAGGACCCGACATACCAGTCCTGTTCATCCTTATATTCATAAATTTTATTTGTCATAATTCTACATGCTCCACATGAATCTCTTTTTCCAGCCATTCTTCACCAATTTGTGCAAAACTTTGGCTGCTGGCTGTTGTGTAAAAACGGTGATTAAGTGGTCCAGCATCGCGACCACGATTGATTTCAAAATAATTAAGTAAGACTGAAATGTCCCGTACACACTCTGTCCCACTATCGATAAGTTGAACCTTGGGCCCCATGACATTTTGGATGATGGGGCGAAGGAGTGGATAATGGGTACAGCCCAAAATCAGGCTATCTACCTTTCCAACCAAGGGACGCAGGGTTTCATAGACCACTTTCTTGGTAACACTGGTTGACAGGGCACCAGACTCCACCAAGGGAGCAAACTTGGGACAGGCCAAACTCTCCACCTGTAAGTCCGGATCCAAATCATGGATTTTCTGACGGTAGATATCTGATTGTACCGTCATGGGTGTTCCAATCACTCCGATTTTCCCACCTTGACTGGACTTGATAGCTGCCGAAGCTCCTGGCAAAATAACACCTAGGACAGGAATATCTAGTTGAGCCTTGATTTCTTCCCAGACGACCGCAGTCGCAGTATTACAAGCAATGACAATCATTTTGACATCCTTGGTCAAAAGAAAGTTGACCAACTGCCAAGTATATTCACGAATTTGCTCAGCAGGACGGGGACCATAGGGCGCCCGTGCCGAATCTCCAATATAGACGATTTCTTCATGGGGAAGCTGGCGCATGAGCTCGCGCACAACGGTCAAGCCCCCGACACCCGAATCCAAAAAACCAATTGGTCGATTATCCATACAGTCTTCTTTCTAGTCTTTTTTCTGATTGATAGTTCATTATGATTATTGATCCTTATGAACTGAATGACAGCCTAAGCAATAACTATCTCTCTTAATCATAATCAAATATCAATAGAATGCAAGGAAAAAGTCTCATTCCTAAATCCTTAGCCAACATAGTGAGAAGTCTGGAACTTTCATCCCAGACTTTTCCTTATTTATTTTTTCTTTTTATTGTTAGCAAGGGCTGCCTTTTGTTGGCGGATGATTTGGTGGTAAACTTGTTGTACCTTAGCTTCGCTTGGTTTTTGACCATTTGCACTCAAAAGAGTACGAACTGCTTCAGCATTCAAACGTGGGTTGTCAGCGAATTCTTTTTCAATTTGCTTACGAACCAAGTACATTCCTCCAAGAGCTCCTCCTAGAAAAGCTAGCACAATCAATACAATTGCTAAAAGTAAATCCATCATTTTTCTCCTGTTTCTTTTTGAGTCTCTTTCATTATACCACAAACTAGCCACCCTGACCAGTTTGTTTTACGCTTTCAGAGATGGAATAGACAGCAAAAAGAACCCTGCTTTTCTGCGAAAGAGGGTTCCTTACTAAGTTTAATTTACATAAATAGCCAGTGTTTGATAAGGTTTGAGTAGAATTTTTTCAGACACTTCTGCATCTTCATAGTTTGAAAGCAAAATCTGTCCATTTTGGTAGGCTAGAGGTAAGTCAATTTCCACTTCTGTAGCATAAAAGTTATTGAGCACTAGTAACTTTTGATCCTCATACTGGCGTTCAAAAGCATAGACTTGTTTGCTATCTTCAAAGGCTGGTTTGTAACTTCCTTCTGAGATGATAGGCATTTCTTTGCGAAGTCGAATCAAGTCTTGATAGAAGGTGAAAATCGGACCTTGGATTTCATTTTCTACATTGATGTGAGGGTAGGATTTTCCTGCCTTGAGCCAAGGTGTCCCTACTGTAAATCCTGCATTTTCCGAAGAATCCCACTGCATGGGAATTCGTGAATTATCACGCGACTTAGCCTGAATAATCTGGAAGGCTTCTTCCTGACTCTTCCCTTCCTCTAAGAGCATCTGATAAGCATTAAGCGATTCGACATCCACATAATCAGCCATAGAATCATAATCAGGGTCAATCATCCCGATTTCCTCGCCCATATAAATATAAGGTGTCCCACGTGACAGGTGAATGCTGGCTGCTAGCATGGTAGCCCCTTCCTTGCGAAAGTTCTGAATATCGACAAAACGATTCAGGGCGCGTGGTTGGTCGTGATTGTTCCAAAAGAGGGCACTCCAACCGCCTTTATCACTCATTTCCTTACCCCAACTATGGTAAAGACTCTTCAACTCTTCAAAATCAAAGGGAGCCAAGGTCCACTTTTGCCCATCTTTGTAGTCCACTTTGAGGTGATGAAAATTAAAGGTCATGGATAATTCCTGACGGTCAGGCGACGAATAGAGGACACAATTTCCCATGGTTGTAGAAGACATTTCCCCAACTGTCATAAAGCTATCGTCTGATCCAAAAGTAGCTTGATTCATCATACGCAAATAGTCATGAACAATGGGCTTGTCTGTGTAAGCTGGCTTTCCTTCACTTTCAAGACAATCCACTAAGACTTCATCCTTGCCAATCAAATTGATCACATCAAATCGGAAACCTTTGACACCCTTGTCGCGCCAGAAATTAACAACCTTGAAAAGCTCCTTACGAACATTGGGATTGCGCCAGTTCAGGTCAGCCTGGGTCTCATCAAAGAGGTGAAGGTAGTATTTCCCCGTATCCCCGAAAGGTGCCCAAGCAGAGCCACCAAACTTAGACTGCCAGTCTGTTGGTTGGTCTTGGATGAAGAAAAAGTCTTGGTAATACTTGTCACCTGCTAAGGCTTTCTGAAACCATTCATGCTCTGTCGAACAATGATTGAGCACCATGTCCAGCATAAAGTCAATCTTGTGCTCTTTACCGACACGCACCATTTCCTCAAAATCAGCCATATCACCAAAAAGAGGATCTACTGCCATATAATCTGAAATATCATATCCATTATCCCGTTGAGGGCTTGGATAGAATGGATTGAGCCAGACCATATCCACGCCCAGTTTGGCTAAATAGGGGATTTTTTCGATAATCCCACGGAAGTCCCCAATACCATTTCCAGTGGTGTCTTTGTAAGATTTTGGATAGATTTGATAGACTACTTTTCCTTTATCAAGTGTCATCTGTTTCTCCTTTTCTGATAAAAGGGAGGAAGCTGTCTTCCGTCCCTATATGTGCTATTTTCATTAGATTCGTGTTGCGACCATGAGAGCTTCTCCAGCTTGGATTGTTGTCGGATAAACTCCAGTGATAGTAGCTGTATAAGCATCTTGATTGGTAATAATGACAGGAGTTTCTGTTACGAGACCTGCAGCCTTAATGACATCCATATCAAAACGAATCAGTTTCTGACCAACTTTGACATGATCTCCTTGAGCTACAAGACTTTCAAATCCTTTGCCATCAAGACCTACTGTATCCATACCGATGTGGATGAGCAATTCCACCCCCTCGTCAGAGACAATACCAATGGCATGCTTGGTAGGAAAAAGAACCGTCACTGTCCCATTGACTGGAGAAGTCAACTCACCTTGGCTTGGTTCAATGACCAGACCTTGCCCCATGACACCTGAAGCAAAGACTGGATCAGTTGCTTGACTTAGTTCTTTTACTTGTCCTTCAAGTGGGCTAACAATTTCTACTGGAGTATTTTCTACTGGTTCATGGCTCACAAATTCTGCTTCTTCTTGAGCAACGAATTCTGCCTGCAAGTCCGTATCGTCCTCTGTTTTTGTAAAGAGATCAGCCTTGCGGAAGAAGAAAGTCAAGAGCATTGGAACAAGAATAGCGACTAGCATAGTTCCTGCAAATGGCAGCATGTATTGAGGTTGAATAGAGAGGATACCTGGCAAACCACCGATACCAATAGAAGCCGCAGTTACATTAAAAGTAACGGATAACATGCCTGCAAGAGCTGAACCAGTCATTCCAGCTACAAATGGATAGATGTATTTGACATTGACCCCAAAGAGGGCTGGTTCTGTAACACCGAGATAGGCTGAAATAGTGGCAGGAAGTGAAACCTGAGCCTCACGCTCATCATGACGGTGCATGAAATAGTAAGCAAATACGGCCGAACCTTGGGCAATATTAGAAAGAGCAATCATTGGCCAGAGGGCAGTTCCACCAGCATCCGCAATCAATTGTGTATCAATGGCATTGGTCATATGGTGCAAACCTGTGATGACAAATGGAGCGTAAAGGGCACCAAAAATTGCACCGAAGAGCCATTTAACTGGACCCGTTAAGCCTGCCAATACAACTGATGAAAGCCCTTGACCAATTGTCCAACCGATTGGTCCCAAAACAGTATGAGCCAAAATCAAGGCTGGAATCAATGACAAGAAAGGTACAAAAATCATAGAAATCACTTCTGGGATATGCTTGCGCCAGAAAATTTCAAGATAAGACAGACTCAAACCTGCAAGCAAGGCTGGAATAACTTGGGCTTGGTAACCGATACGATTAACAGTAAAGTAGCCAAAATTCCAAACCCAGTTTGCTGCAATTTCTGATGCAGGTGTTGAGGCAACTGCATAGGCATTCAGCAACTGAGGCGATACCAAACAGATTCCGAGAACAATTCCCAAGATTTGGCTGGTTCCCATCTTACGAGAGACAGACCAGGTAATCCCTACTGGTAAGAACTGGAAGATAGCTTCACCAGGCAACCAGAGGAAGTGATTAACCCCTGCCCAAAACTGAGAGGATTCCGTGATGGTCTTGCCATCTAACATCGACCAATGCACACCTTCCAAGACATTACGGAAACCGAGGATCAATCCACCAACAATCAAGGCTGGAATAATCGGAGTAAAGATTTCCGCCAGAGTGGTCATAACACGTTGGACCACATTTTGATTGCTCTTAGCTGCAGACTTGGCTGCTTCCTTGGAAACACCCTCAATACCTGAAACAGCTGTAAAATCATTATAAAAGATGGGCACGTCATTCCCAATGATTACCTGAAATTGACCTGCATTGGTAAAGGTTCCTTTGACTGCTGGAATTGACTCGATAGCCTTAACATTCGCCTTCTTGTCATCTCCTAAAACAAAGCGCATCCGTGTCGCACAGTGGGTTACGGCAGTCACATTCTCTTTGCCTCCAATTGCCTGAAGCAGATCTTTGGCTTCTTGTTCAAATTTTCCCATTTGATTCTCCTTATACTTGTCAAAGCAAGTTTGATTTGATAGTTCTATTGTAAACGATACCAAACTTGTCTGCAACTTGTTTGATGTAAAAAGAGGATTTTTTTGTCATTTTTCTAGCACTTGTATGATAAAATAGATACAGGTGTTCATTGAACTAGACTAAAAAGCCATTTAATACTCAATGAAAATCAAAGAGCAAACTAGGAAGCTAGCCGCAGGTTGCTCAAAACACTGTTTTGAGGTTGCAGATAGAGCTGACGTGGTTTGAAGAGATTTTCGAAGAGTATAAGGAAGTACCATGAAGAAATACCAACAATTATTTAAGCAAATCCAAGAGACCATTCAAAACGAGACTTACGTTGTCGGAGAGTTCCTTCCTAGCGAGCACGACCTCATGGAGCAATATCAAGTGAGTCGTGATACCGTCCGAAAGGCCCTGTCTCTCCTCCAAGAGGAAGGATTGATCAAAAAGATAAGAGGGCAAGGTTCTCAAGTCGTCAAAGAAGAAACCGTCAATTTCCCTGTATCCAACCTAACCAGCTACCAAGAACTAGTTCAAGAACTTGGACTGCGCTCTAAAACCAACGTGGTCAGTCTGGACAAGATTATTATTGATAAAAAATCCTCACTAATAACCGGCTTCCCAGAATTTCGCATGGTTTGGAAGGTGGTCCGCCAGCGTGTGGTGGATGATCAAGTCTCTGTACTGGATATTGACTATCTGGATATGGAACTAATCCCAAATATCACTCGCCAAATTGCTGAGCATTCTATCTATTCTTATATAGAGGACGACCTCAAACTCCTTATTGATTATGCTCAAAAGGAAATAACCATTGACCACTCAAATGACCGAGACAAGATTCTCATGGACATTGGCAAAGACCCTTATGTCGTTTCGATTAAATCAAAAGTCTATCTCCAAGACGGACGCCAATTTCAGTTTACCGAAAGTCGCCATAAATTAGAAAAATTTCACTTTGTAGACTTTGCAAAGCGCAAAAAATAAAAGACTGAGACACTAGATCTCAGCCTTTTTCTTTATCCCAAAACTAATTCATCACTGACCAGACTTTGGCCACTATTTTTCTGGAAAAGATGCATGAGATCTTCAACTGTCAGATGCTTTTTCTCTTCTCCTTTGACATCTACCACTATCTTGCCTTGATAGAGCATAATGAGACGATTACCATACTCAATCGCATGGTTCATATCATGGGTAATCATCAGAGTAGTCAACTGATGGGCTTCCACAATCTTTTGCGTCAAGTCCATCACCATTTGACTCGTTTTCGGGTCAAGTGCCGCAGTATGTTCATCCAGAAGCAAAAGTTTGGGCTTCACCAAGGCTGCCATGACTAGGGTCAAGGCCTGTCTTTGTCCTCCTGAAAGGTATTGAGTATCCACTTTCAAGCGATTTTCAAGACCAATATTCAACTCTTTTAAGGCTTCTTGGAACTGGATTCTATCCTTCTCCTTCACGCCCCAACCAAGCCCTCTCTTTTGCCCACGTCTCAAGGCAATGGCCATATTTTCCTCAATCGTCAAACGCGAAGCTGTTCCCATCTTAGGATCCTGAAAAACACGGGCGATATCCTTGGCTCTCTTTCTGACACTCAGATTTTTAATGGATTTACCTGCCAATAAAAGATCTCCTTCGTCCACAGATAGATTGCCAGCCAAGATATTCATCAAAGTGGATTTACCTGCTCCATTTCCACCGATTACAGAGATAAAATCTCCCTCTTCAACCTCTAAATCTAATCCTTTGAGGACATGGTTCTCATTGACCGTCCCTGCTTCAAATGTCTTGTGAATATTTTCAAGTGTTAATAAACTTGCCATAACTTTCTCCTCCTATTCATTTCTCAGTTTCAAACCACGAATCTTTAATCTCTTTTGCAATTCTGGTGCAAATAAAACCAAGGCAAGCAAGATTGCATTAAAGAGACGAACCAGGTTTTGATCTAGATTTGGAATTTCATAGATATTTAAAATAATCAAACGGTAAACAATAGCACCGATTCCGATGGATAACAAGCGGCCTCCAATGGTCAAATCGTGTATCAAAACTTCCGCAATAATAACTGCACTCAAACCAACAACGATGGTTCCTGTCCCAGAAGTCACATCTGAAAATCCATCATTTTGGGCAAACAAGGAACCACATAAGGCAATCAAGCCGTTTGAAATCATGTAACCAACAATCTTCATGGTGTCTACATTAACCCCATTTGCCTCACTCATCGGAATATTGTCCCCAGTCGAACGCAAGACTAATCCAATCTCCGTTTTCATCAAAAGAGTCAAGACCAAACAAACAAGTAAGAGACAAACCAAGCTGAGCGTGAAAACAGCTTCTTCAGTTGTCAGTCCTAAGCTCGCCAACTGTTTAAAGACAGTTGAAGAATCTCCCAAGGAAAGATTGGGTACACTGCCCATAATTTTAATATTGATCGAATAAAGCCCTGTCAAGGTCACAATCCCTGTCAAGAGTGCTGGGATTTTCATCTTGGTATGGAGCATTCCTGATACTAGACCTGCTACCATACCTGCAAACAAAGCAAGTACGGTCGCAATCCAAGGATTTGTCCCTGCCTGTATCTGAGATACGACGACAGCCGCCCCCAGTGGAAAGGCTCCCTCAGCAGTCATATCCGCAATATCCAAAATACGGAAAGTCAAGTAGACCCCAATCGCCATAATCGACCACAACAAACCTTCTGATAAACTAGATAATACAAAATTCATCTCAAACCTCCTTATTCCTTGCCTTCTAACTTACTAATATCAATTCCCAATGCATCTGCCATTTCTTGATTGGTATGCAATTCCAGCTTTTCAGGCAACTCAACTGCTATATTTTCTGGCTTCTCACCTTTTAAGACACGAACCAGCATTCTTGCTGTCTGTCTTCCCAATTCTTCATAATTGGTTCCGTAGTTATACAAGCCACCCACAGCAATCATTTCTGTTGAACCACCAAATACTGGAACCTTGTGTTTAATAGAAACCTGCTTAACTGTTTCCATGGTTGATGAAATGATATTGTCCGTTGGTACAAAAACCATATCCACCTCTGTCATCAAGCTCTCTGCCGCAGCCTTGACGTTATTACTGTCCAAGATTGTTTTTTCAACAACGGTAAATCCTTTTTCTTCCAGAAGACGCTTAGCTTCATCCTTTTGGACAACTGAGTTTGGCTCGCTCTGAGTATAGAGAATTCCAATTGTTTTAGCTTTTGGCAACACTTTCCTTATCAAATTGATTTGGGTTGAAATGGCATCTGATGACTGATCGCTTGTCCCAGTTACATTGCTCCCAGGATGCTCTCTTGACTTAACCAACTTGGCACTGACAGGATCTGTTACCGCTGAAAAGATAACAGGTGTCGCTTGTGTTGTATTGGCCAAGCTCTGAGCAGAAGGCGTTGCGATAGCTAGAACGACATCACTAGATTCTGCTAGTTGCTGGGAAATCGTTTTTAGATTTCGTTGTTCTCCCTGTGCATTTTGCAAATCAATCTCAATATTTTCCCCCTTAACATAGCCTTGTTTAGCCAGTTCATCTACAAAGCCTTCTCTAGTAGCATCTAGAGACTGGTGGGTAATAAATTGCGAAATACCGATACGAAACACATCTTTTTTCTTATCTGCCTTCAACTGATGCAAACTGATCAGAGAGGTCAAGAGAATTCCCACTACCAAGAGGGGTGCTAGTAATTTTCGAACAACTTTCATAATGAAACTCCTTCTCAGAAAAGATAAAACAAAAAACCGCCTAGATACTATCTAAACGGATGCTTGAAATAATCTAACAAGTTACAACTTAGCTAGTCCATTTAGATATTCATCTATATGGACCACAATCAAAAATCTTAGCCACATAGATACAAACAAATTGCTTGAACTGTTTGCATCCATGGTGACATGTCTACAAACACTATCTAAAGTAGCTAAAGTAAAAGTTTTGATTCATCGTTACAGCTTGTCTTTTATTCATTTCTTTTTCTGCTTTCTTTTTTGATGTTTCCTATCTTACCACCTTTTTCATTAGCTGTCAAGAATATTTCAGAATTTTTTAAAATTTTTTGAAAATTCTTTCAAGGAGCTTTCAATTCTTTTAGGATAATTTCAAAGATTTGCCCATTAGACAAAATAGAAAGATTTGAAGACTTTTATGGTATTTAGTTGTACTAGAGCCTTTTAAAAGTGTTTTGATGGCTTGTATTTCTTCTTTGGTTGATTTCATATCACTATTATATAATGCGTTTTGATTTTAGTATAGTATTAAACTGACTCTTAGCAGTCGGACAAAAAATCGACAGTTATTTTATACTGTTTAAAACCAATAGTCAATACGACAATCTCTTTACTTTTCGGTTATCAACTCTGTAGATTGCTAACATATCCAAAATAAGCCAAGTATCCCGAGGATAGGCAACATATCTAGGTGTCCAAATAGGATTAAACTTTTGTTTATACTGTCTAAGACCACTAAATGAATAGAATCGATTAGTGAAGGCATAGATGAGATAGGCTACTTTTTCTTGTAGAAAGCTATGTTTCTCAGTTCCTACATTTGACAACGGCGCCATACCTAATTCAAATAAACTAACTCCTTCTTCTTTAAAATGAAGTAATAATTTCACAAAGAGATAATCCATAATACCATTGGGTACTGTCCTTAAGTGGTAGCGCATCAAATCGATGCTAGCTTCTTCAGGACCATTACAAGCTAAAAAGGTAACAAAAGCCTGAACCTTATCTTCCTTATCCCTTACAAGGGCTATTGGTGCTAATTGAATGTACTTCTCATCAAAAAATCCAAGTGAAAACCCTTTTTCTTGACGACCATCTAGCCAATTATACGATATTTCTTTAAGGGTGTTAAGCAACTTCTTATCAAAAGGTGGTTGTAATACTTGGAATTGCTACCCCTTGCTTTCTAATCGATTAACAACTGTTCTAAATTTCTTTCCTTGTTTTCCTTCGGTTGTAAATCTATCGAGTAATACCTGAGCAGTCTCCCCAAATTTCATAAAGTCGTACCCATATTCATGAAGTAATAGGGTGGTTTCTTGATTAATTTCGTAGAAAATAACAGAGACATTTGTGTCCTCCGCATCCTCTAAAAACTTCGATAAGCCTTTTTCTAAGTATCCTGACTGTGCCAGTGGATCCGACATAACGACACATTTATTATTTTCAATTGCAAATTGGAAAACAACCTTGTCTTGACCATCCTCTTGGTACCAATAAAGGTATTTGTCATCTAAATAAGCCAGGGCAGCATCTAAATTTATATTTGGTATTGTTGCAATAAAGTCTTGATAACGTTGCTTATCGAAAACTTCTCCAAAATTCTCTTTGGTTTGATTACTCTCACGGAGTACCAAAACATACGAAATCACCAATATCAGAGACGAGCCAAAAAGATGAATCCAGTGTGTAATCAAATGAGGAAGATGTTTAACTTCAAATACATGATGAGGGTTCAAATGTCCTAACAAAACAAGGGTCAAGAAGAAACTTCCACCAATATACGATATATCCTTACAACAATCTTCCCAAGCATAAATATAATGACTGCGAACAAATGTATTTCTAATCCACCATATGATAGACAAAATAATGATTAGAAAAAAACTACTTGCTAATGAAAAACTACCAATATTCAAATAAACAAGGCTTACTAGACCTAGTACAGTAGCTAATGGTAATGTAAATTTTAAACGTCGTTTAACTAGTCTTGCAAGAAGGAAGAAGTGAACGCCGAGAATGATACTAGGAAGTTGAAAAACAAACTGTCCAGTGCTAGGTGAAAGTTCTTTAAACAAAGGAAGATGTCCTAATTCTTGAGGAACTATAGCTGACACCACGAGGAAGAAAGCAAAAAGTCGCAACCCCCAAACCAATACTATAGTGGATAGTGATTCAATAACCTTTTGGGGAATTCCCAAATATTTCTCATTAAGTCGGCCACCCATATTTTTAAAGAATAAAACAACTCCTAAACAGAAAGGAAGAATATAATAGAATAAACGAAATACTAGTAACCAACTTAGCGCCTGATCTTTATCAATACCAAGGGCAACTAAACCAGATACCATAATTAAATCGAAACTACCTAGGCTACCAGGAATCATCGATATAATGCCAATTGTAATAGCAATCATAAAGAGGGGGATTACATCATAAATTGGTAAATTGTAGCCTAAAACATACCCAACCAAAAGGAAAAAACTTAATACACTAGCCCAATCAAGGGCAGAAGTTAGCACTAAAGATAAAATTGTCCTTCCACTCAATTGACCAAAATAGACCCATTTTTTTCTATTTGAAACAAATAAAATAATTGGAAGATAGAGACAAGCTCCCAAAAGAGCTGGCCAATATTGTTTAATCCCCATTGAAATAGGAAATATAATTGTGAAAATTAAACTTATCAGTGCAAACAGTGAGAAACCACTCATAAAATAAGGGATGACACGAGAAATTCCTTGCATACTTTTTTCAGAGCGTTCTTCATCTCCATAGAAAGAATAGCGTAAACCAACATCCACCAAACCGGCAAAGCCAATCATATTATTCAAGCTATTTATAGTCCAACTTGTTTCTAGTAAGTAAGATAATTTTTGTTTCTGATTAAGTTCTTTATTTAGGATTCTATCATAGAGCATCATTGGCGCAACAGCCATAGAACCAAAGAAAACTAAACAAATCAGTTTTATTGGAGAGAGTTCCCCCAAGATTGCTCCAACCTTATCAAACGAAATTGTCTTAAAAAGTCTGATTATCTCTACAATAACGAGACTAACAATAGATAAAAATAAGGTAATCTTGATGAGTGTCTGCCATTTTTTCATGCAATTCAAAATTGTTCTCACAAGCTCATCCTCTTATCCTAATAAAGTTTGTAATATTGGAATAACAACGATAAATAGAACCGTACTTAGAGTCACCACATTCGTAGAGAATTCCACGTCTCCTTTTCCCTGATTAGCAAGGATTGGGAGAACAGCTAGAGCTGGTGTAGCGGACTGAATCATAAAGGTCTTAAATTCTACTGTCGCCATATTTGGTGCAGAGAACTTCAATACAAGAAGCATAATCAGAGGAGCTAGGATAAAGCGTCCAACTAAAGTGACAATTGTATCCTTATCAAAAGTAATAGTATTCAAGCCTGCCTTTGCAAGAACGATACCAATATAAATCAGAGATAAGGGAGTGACGATATTTCCTACATAAGTTAAGGTATTCGTTGCGAAATCTGGAATGGAGATTCGGAGAATCAAAAATAGTAGAGCGACAAGAAAACCTACAAGCGGAGCTGGAAGCAATTTCTTCCAGTCAAATTTAGTTTTCTTCTTGCTTTGACCCGATTTACTATCGCTCGTCATCACATACACGCCTAATGTCCAGGTAGAAATCGTGTTGGTGATATAGTAAATTAAGAAATATGGAAGAGCCTGATTACCAAAAAGAGCAACGTTTAATGGTAGACCGATAAAAATAGTATTGGCATTCACAAAGGTATTAATCATGGTCCCTCGCCGTCCTGGACGAACCTTGAAAAGCCTAACTGCAATATAAGCTACGATATAGCCCAATTTAAATGCTACAAAAGTATAAAAGAGTCCTCCAGAAAGACTGATTAGTTTATCTAGCGTTAGGTATTTCATCACCGACACAAAGATTGACGCTGGCAAGGCTACATTCATGATTAAACGAGACAGGTTAGGTCCAAAGGCATCCCCAAACCATCCCCTCACCTGAAGAATATACCCCAAAACAATAATAGCAATAATCGGAATGATACTCGTAATCGAAGTTAAAAAGAGTGACATAGGTGTCCTTTCTAAATTACTTAAGTCCACAGCCCATACAAATCTGCCACTATAGAAGGATAGCAGCAGAAATGAATTATTTATACTCTGGATACCACTTCAAATCACGAACTGCTTTGGCCATATCTGTTTCCTTAGCGCGTGCAAGATCTTGCTCTTGTGCTTTTTCAGCGACTGCTTCTGCTACTTTAATAGAAACATCTGCTACATACTTGAATGGCGGCAAGACAGGAGTTCCTGGCTGGCCTGGATTGACAATACCACTTAATGAATGCGCCGCTGCTCCAATCATTTCATCAGTCAAAAGACTTGCTTCAGAAGCCAGCATACCTAGACCAAGACCTGGGTAAATCAGGGCATTGTTTGCTTGACCAATCACATAGTCTACACCTTTATAAGAAACCGTATCAGCAGGAATTCCTGTTGCGACAAAAGCTTTGCCATCTGACCATTCAATCAAATCTTTGGCACTAGCTTCTGCCAATTTAGTTGGATTTGACAAAGGGAAAATCATTGGACGTTCTGTGTTTTCACACATAGCTTCTACTATTTCTTTAGTGAAGGTATTAGGCTGAGTTGAAGTTCCTACAAGAATAGTTGGCTTCACAGTCTTCACTACTTCAAGCAGGTCAGTCAACTTATCTGCGTTACTAAAATCAGCACGTTTCTTAGCAAATGGTTTTTGCTCTGGTGTCAAGTCATCCATGTCATCAAAGAGAAGACCTTGTTTATCAACCATAAAGAAACGTTTATAGGCTTCTTCTTCAGAAAGACCTTCACTTACCATTTCACGAAGAACACGAGAGGCAATTCCTGCACCCGCAGTACCACCACCATAGCAGAGATAAACTTGATCTGTTAATTTTTCACCACTAATATCCAGCGAACCAAAGATACCACCCAAGGTAACGATTCCCGTACCTTGAATATCATCATTAAAGGTCGGAATTTGTTTCCGGTATTTTTCAAGAATATTGGCAGCATTCAAGCGACCAAAATCTTCCCAGTGAAGGTAAAGTTTAGGAAAGAGACGTTCTGCTGTTTGAACAAATTGGTCAATGAAGTCGTAGTAACGATCTCCGCGGACCCGTTCGTGACGATTTCCTAAGTAATTAGGATTGTTACGAAGTTCTTCACGGTTAGTCCCTGCATCAATGACTAAAGGAAGGACCATTGAAGGATCGATTCCAGCAGCAGCCGTATAGACCATCAATTTCCCAACAGAAATATCGACACCATTTGTTCCCCAGTCGCCAATTCCAAGGATTCCTTCTGCATCTGTTACAACAATGAGACGAATCTCGCGACCCCCGGCAGCGTTTTTCAAAGTGGCTTCAATATTTTCAGGATGATTGATATCAAGATATCCCGCATATTGGGGATCTACAAAAAGATCACTATAGCCTTCAATGGTATCTGCAATGGTTGGATCATATACAATTGGATTGAATTCTTCCAAATGTTGAGAAAAGAGGTAATAAAAAAGAGTCCTGTTGGTATTAAAAATTTCCATTAGGAAAAGACGTTTTTCCAGATCATTGGCTTTTGTTTGCATTTGTGCATAAGTTTGCGCCGCTTGTTCTTCAATCGTTTGAACATACGGTGGCAGTAAACCAATAAGGCCTAGTTCCTTTCGCTCCTCTAAGGTAAAGGCAGTACCTTTATTGAGGAAAGGATTGTTTAAAATATCATGTGCAGTCATAGTGCAACCTCCTTTTTACTTATATTATACCACATGAAACGAATTGTTCATAAAACGTTGTTGTTTAAATAATACAATTGTATACGCATATGTTATAATGAGTCTACGAGAACAATTTCTAATAGGCTCTTTTATACTTAAAACACTATTATTGATAATACTTTAAGTTGTTATATTTTATAAATTTCTGAACTCATCAAACTCTCGATGATCACTCTTTACTAAAAGTTTCGAGTAAAATAAACCAATCATACAAATTGACAATCCTAATTAAAATAAATATCATATAAGTTCGCTATGTAGTACTTTGTATTTTTTAAGGTGTTTTTTTGTCATATAAAACTTGTATTCTATTTATATGACAACTAAAAACTATTTACAACAATATATTTCCCAAAAAGTGAAATATTTTCGAACACAGAATAAAATGAGCCAGGAAGAACTTTCGGAACAAGCAGGACTCGGGCTTAAATATATCAATCAACTTGAAAACCAAAATGTGAATCTGACCATTCACAGTCTTGAAAAAGTGATTGACGCCCTAGAAATGACCCCAGAGGAATTTTTCAATTTTGATAGCCTTGAATCAACCTCTGATAAGAGTGGCAATCTTTCACTCAAAAGAATCAACATGAAGATTAAACAGCTCCCTATTGATAAACGAGAAAAGATGTTGGTCATTTTTGAGAGTATCTTAGATAATCTTTGAGATTCCTGACTCACTTACATTTTAACTGGTGAATACTCGTATAGTCAAATTGTAGGATACGGATAAAAATTATTTATCTGCTGTTTTCCACTTATTTTCCTTCTCCAACTAATGAAAGTGAGCCCATATGAATTTAAAAGATCTACAATATTTTTATGACCTCTGCCAGCTTCAATCCTATACGGAAGTAGCAAAACAACATAAAGTCAGCCAACCATCTATTTCTTATGCTATCAAGCGCTTAGAGGAATCCTTTAACTGCAAATTGATTCACCATGACCCCTCGCATCGTTCCTTCAAGCTAACTCCTCAAGGACAAATCCTTCTAAAGCATACAGAACTGATTTTACCTGAGGTCATTTCTACTCGCAAAGAAATTAATCGCTCCTTGGCACAATACTCTACTGTAGGATTCCCTCCTATTATCATTCAGTATCTCTTTGCTGCCTTAAACGAAAAAGATAAATTCGATTTTTTAAAAAAGGTACGCCCTATCCGCGGTGGCTCCGTGGAGTTATTAAACCTTCTCATCAAAGGAGACCTTGATGCAAGCCTACTCGGTTTGATTGAACCTCTCAACTATCCTTCAATAGAGTCACACGAGCTATTTCATAAAGAACTGTATGTCGTTTTATCTAAGAACCATCCTTTTGCCACTGCTCCTTCCCTCGCTTTTGAAGAATTAGCAGATCAATCCTTTATACTCTTAGATGAACACTTTGTTCACCTGAAAGCTTTTGAAATGCTTAATCAAAAGTATCAAAACAAGGCAGAAATATTCTTTAAGACTGATGACATTGCCATCCTTAAAGAACTTTTAAAGAAAGGGATCGGCCTTAGTTTACTGGCTGATATCGCACTTTCTGATGAAGATGATGATTTAATAAAAATTCCTCTTATACCGAAGGATAAGATAACTTTTACAGTTTATTACGCTTACCTTAAATCAGCTACACCGTCATCAGAAGTAGAAGCCTTATTTAATCTCCTTAAATCATATGAATAGAAAAAACTCTAACTATCAATGAACTGATAGCTAGAGTTTTTTACATTGTAGATATTAGACTCAATGAAAATCAAAAAGCAAACTAGGAAGCTAACCTCAGGTTGCTCAAAACACTGTTTTGAGGTGGCAGATAGAGCTGACGTGGTTTGAAGAGATTTTCGAAGAGTATTAGACTATAGTAGATTGAAACTAGAGTAATACGCCGCGACTTCTAAAACTTTTCTAGAAATGAATTTGACTTTCCTAATAAAGTTGTTCAGATTTTATTTCATCTCACTATAATTCAATGATTTTCTAAGAATTCTATTTCTTTCGAAAATTCTTTCAAAACGCTTCCAAAGTTTTTCAAATCAGTCCAACAAAAAAGGTTTATAATTTCCATAAAAGTTGGCATGGAAATTATAAAACCAATATTAGTTTAACCCTTGTTGGTAACGCGCCAATTCGGCTTGGTTAGCCCAAACATAGTGACCTGGACGGATTTCTACCATAGATGGCTTATCAGTCTCATAGTCGTGTTGACTTGGGTCGTAAACCTTCAAGACCTTCTTACGTTCCAAGATTGGATCTGGGATTGGTACCGCTGAAAGCAAGGCTTGAGTATATGGATGAATTGGATTGTTAAACAATTCTTCTGTCTCTGCAACCTCTACAATAACACCCTTGTAAATAACTGCGATACGATCTGAAATAAAGCGCACAACCGACAAGTCATGGGCGATAAAGAGATAGGTCAAACCAAGTTCTTTTTGGAATTTTTTGAGCAAGTTCAAGACTTGGGCACGAACAGAAACGTCCAAGGCTGAAATTGGCTCATCCGCAATAACAAAGTCTGGTTGCATGACCAAGGCACGGGCAATACCGATACGTTGACGTTGACCACCTGAGAACTCATGAGGGTAACGAGTCAAGTGCTCAGCAAGAAGCCCCACTTCACGGATAATATTTTTAACTTTCTCTTTACGTTCTTCGTCATCTTTGAACAGATGATGATTGTAAAGACCTTCAGAAATAATATAATCAACAGTCGCACGTTCATTCAAACTTGCGGCAGGGTCTTGGAAAATCATCTGGATACGACGAATCAATTCCGCAGCTTGTTCACGCGATTTCTTTCCATTAATCTTTTGACCCTCAAAAATGATATCTCCATTACTTGTGTCATTGAGACCGATGATAGCACGACCAATAGTTGTTTTCCCACTACCTGACTCACCTACAAGCGAGAAAGTTTCTCCCTTGTTGATAAAGAAGTTAGCATTTTTAACTGCGACAAACTTCTTACTTCCTTCACCGAAGGAAATTTCTAAATCTTTGATTTCTACTAATTTTTCAGACATTTCCTTCCTCCTAGTCTTCCAGATGGGCAAATCCCATTTTTTCACGGATCTTATCGTGGAGATTTGCAATCACAGCTGGTTTTTCTACTTTTGGAGCATCCTCATGAAGAAGCCAAGTTTTAGCCCAATGTGTCTCTGATACTGAGAATTGAGGAGCTTTTTGTTCGAAGTCAATCTGCATTGCATAGTCAGAACGCAAGGCAAAGGCATCCCCTTTCAGGTCAGTATAAAGTGACGGAGGTGTTCCTGGGATTGAGTAAAGATCCCCTTTATCATCAGCAAGCTGAGGCAAGCTAGACAAGAGACTCCATGTATATGGATGACGAGGGTCATAGAAGACTTCCTCAACAGTTCCATATTCAACGATTTCTCCTGCATACATAACCGCTACCTTATCCGCAATACTTGCCACCACACCAAGGTCGTGAGTGATAAAGATTGTTGTGAAATGATACTCGTTTTGTAATGATTTGAGCAAATCAATAATCTGTGCTTGGATAGTCACATCCAAGGCAGTCGTTGGCTCATCACAGATTAAGACATCAGGTCGGCAGGCAAGGGCAATCGCAATAACGATACGTTGACGCATTCCTCCAGAATATTGGAATGGGTATTCATCAAAACGTCTATCTGCGTCTGGAATCCCAACCTTATTCATGTAGTCAATGGCCAATTCTTTTGCTTCTTTAGCTGTTTTTCCTTGG
Source organism: Streptococcus sp. 3109 (assembly GCF_013276905.1). Classification (NCBI taxonomy): domain Bacteria; kingdom Bacillati; phylum Bacillota; class Bacilli; order Lactobacillales; family Streptococcaceae; genus Streptococcus; species Streptococcus sp. 3109. Next base: position 192,733 of record NZ_VMLY01000007.1, read on the forward strand.
TGTTTTACAATAACTTCTGTAATCTGGCTACCAATTGTTTTAATGGGGTCCAAACTAGTCATTGGGTCCTGGAAGATCGTCGCAATCTTAGCACCACGAATTTGTTCCCAATCTTTATGAGAAGACAAGGCTGTCAAGTCCTGACCACGGTAGTCAATACTTCCTTGGGCAATGCGACCATTTTCTTCAAGCATACCTGTGAAAGTCTTTGTCAAAACAGATTTCCCTGATCCTGACTCACCTACCAAGGCTAATACTTCTCCTTCAACTAGTTCAAGGGAAACGCCGCGAATGGCTGTCAATACTTTGTCACGAACGTCAAATTCCACGACAATATCGCGAGCAGTCAAAATTACATTTTTTTCTTTTGTCATTTCTACTCCTATCTATGTGTACGTGGATCACTAGCATCCGCTAAGTTTTGACCAACTACGAAAAGGGACAAGGATACCAAGACAAGAGTTGTCAATGGAATCCAGAACAAGTAAGCATTGGTTGTTACGTTTTGTGAATAATCTGAAATCAAACGACCCAAACTTGGCACTGTAATTGGTAATCCAAGACCGAAGAAAGACAAGAAGGCTTCGTATGAGATAAAGCTTGGAAGCATTTGAGTCATGGTTGTCACAATAACAGATACCAATTGTGGCATGATGTTTTTGGCAACAATCTTCAAGGTCGGTGTTCCCAAAGTACGTGACGCCAAGTTGTATTCCAAATCACGGTAACGCAAGATTTGCACACGGATCATGAAGGCAATTCCAATCCATGTCGTCACACTCATAGCAAAAATTAGATTCCAGAATCCAGCTCCGATTGAGTAAGTCAAGACAATGACAATCAAAAGAGATGGGATGTTTGAGATGACATTATAAACTTCCATCATCACACGGTCAACTGATTTTGAAATTCCCCAAATACCACCGACAAAGACACCGATAACCAAGTTAATCACTGTCGCAATCACAGAAATGAGGATAGAGTTACGAGCTCCGAACCAGACACCGTCAAAAAGAGATTTACCGTTACTGTCTGTACCGAACCAATGCTCAGCATTTGGCTTGATATAACGAGCACTAAAGTCGTTTACCTTGCTGACATCATTGAAATCAAACTTAGAAAACATTGGGTAGATGAAACTCATCAAAATGATGGCTACCAAGATTCCCAACATGACTACAGTTGATTTTTTCTTCATAAATTGTCTAAACACTGACTTCCAGTAAGAATATGCTGGCGCATCAATAGTTTCAGAGGCAAAATCGTCACGTTTTACAAACTGAAATTTTTCTTTATCGATTGTAGACATTATTTGCCTCCTTTCTCAGTCAATTTAATACGTGGGTCAATAATGGTCATCCAAATATCTCCCAAAAGAAGTGAGAAGATAGAAATACATGTAAAGATGAAGACAAGACCAACGACCATAGAGTTATTAGATGCTTTTACAGAGTCAATCAACATTTTACCCATACCTGGGAAGGCAAAGACTGTTTCAGTAAGGGTTGCACCACCGATAACCCCAATAACGGCACCAGGAATTCCTGAAACCAGCGGAACCATGGCATTTTTGAAGATGTGTTTGTTTGAAATTTCTTTTTCAGACAAACCTTTTGCACGAGCAAAACGAACAAAGTCTTGAGATTGCAAGTCAATCATGTAACGACGAATCCAAATAGCTGTACCAGGAGCACCCAACAAACCAAGGATAACTGCTGGTAAAACGTAAGAACGCCAATCTCCAGCACCCAAGATAGGGAATGAATCTGGTAAACCAATTGAGGAACCAATCAATCGAACAATATAAACAAGGGCGATTGTTGGAAGTGCCATCAAAAAGGTCAAAGCCCCTGTTGAGAAGCTATCGATCCAAGTGTTCTTGAAACGAGCCATGGCTGAACCAAGTGGCACGGCAATCGCATAAGAAATCACCAAACCAATCAAACCAGCAATAGCAGAGCTGACAATCATAGATGGATATTGGTAATTACTTTCAGTCGCTGTATAAGGATCATCTTTCCCATAGCTAGCTACTTCACGAGAGTCAGCCTGACTAGGTGACTTGTAGGTTCTTGAGTAAATATTTACAGAAGACGTTTTCTTACCTGTTGGGAACTGAACTTGGGCAGTTTTGGTCTGTCCTTGACCTTGAGTAATAACCTGAAGAACTGGTGTATTAGCATAGGTTGGATAAGAGTCACCTAAATTGATATTCACAAAATTTTGATGCACAAATGGGAACTGACTGTTGAAGTATAAGAGATATTTATGTTTAGTACCTGAACCGACCAATGACCATCCGATAGCTGGATCATTTTCGAAACGAAGGTAGCGTTTCAAGTCTGGATTTTCAGGGTCTTGAATTTTATTTGTATGATCAATATCAATCAAGTTAGCATAGAAGTGAAAAACACGTTCAAAAATTGGAATTTCACGAGTAGCATAGAATTGACCACTTTCAGTAAATTCTCCCAAAGTCCAACCATGACCTAATTGATTGATGTACTTTTCATAAATAGCTTTATTGGTCGCATTTGCCTCTACTGTTACAGAAGAATCCATGCTACTTGCCTTTTCTTGCAACTCCTTAGTATCATAATACTCAATGTAGCCCATACGCTCAAACACAGTATTTTCATAGTTATCACGTTTATCAGCCGTTGTCGCAATTTTATTATAGTTAGGGTCCTGTTTGAAAATCAATTTTCGAGGAACCAAGGTATAGATAATCGTGTAGGTCAAAGTCGTTACTAAGAAAATCGAAACCAATGACCGCAAAACACGCATAAAAATATATTTTTTCATATTATTTCCTTTAAAAATCCCAAAAGAACCTTCTCCTCATGGAGAGAAAGTTCTATTAGAAATTATTTACTTCACATGACTTGCCAATTCTTTTTGAGCTTTCTCATTTGATTCAGCTTTTTCTTTCAACCATTTTTCACGAGCTTTTTCATACTCTTCTTTGGTGATTGCTTTTTCACCAACTTCAGTGTACTTCAAGTATCCTGAATTTTCACCTTTAAGGCCGGCTACAGAATATGATGAGCTAAATGGTAGAACTTTTGAAACATATGAAACGGCTGTTTCTTTAGGAGAAGCCATTACTGGAATTGTCAAAGCATTATCAGTCAACCAAGCTTGTGCTACCGCGTATTTTTCATAACGTTTTTGAACATCTTGGTTTTCGCTGTTTGCATCATCAAGTAATTTTCCATAGTCAGCTAAAGCAAGTTTGCTTACTACTGATGCATCAGTGTTTTGGTCAATACCAAGGTAAAGGCGAGTGTTTCCTCCCTTGATGACAAACTGATCTAAGAAAGTAGAAGGATCTTGATAGTCAGGGTTCCATCCTAGCAAGGTGTGGATATCCCAATCTTGCTCTTTAGCTGTTGGAGCACTAAATGAAATTGGTAAAGCTTCTGCTTGAGTCATTTGTTGCAAGTCTACAACAACATTATCTGAACCCAATACTTTTTCAATTGATTGTTTCAATGATTGAACACGGTTTACAACCGCTGTTGATTCTTGGATAACCAAGGCATCCAAGTGGATTGGGAATTCAACACCTTCAGCTTGTAGGCTTGATTTAGCTTTAGCAAAGACTTCTTTAGCTTTTTCTTCATTGTAAAGTCCATTTTGAGAATCTGCTAGAGATACGTTTGACCAAGTAGAAGAATTTGTCTTAGCCAAGCTATCTTGTACCAATTCACCAAATGTTTTCTTACCAACTTGAAGATTATATGGTGCAAATGTATTACGGATGGCTACTGCAGCTCCATCAGTACCATTTGTTTGAGCTGAATAAGAACTGCGATCTACCGCAAAGTTCAAGGCTTGACGGAACTCCTTATTTAACAAAGCTTTTTGAGTAGATGTCTTTTGGGCATCACTTGTTTTGGCAGTGTGGTTATAAGTTGTACGGCCATAGTTCAAGCTGACAGTTGCAACACCCGCACCTGGTTCATTAAAGTAAATGTTATCTTTGAAGTCAGCTGCATATTTTTCATATGTCGAACTTGTCGGGAAAATACGAGCCTTGCTATATTGACCATCAGAAAAACCTTTGGCAATTACATCTTGATCCTTACCATCCCAGAAAGTGAACTTAACGTTCTCAATTTTTACATTTTCTTTATCCCAGTAAGCATCATTTTTAGCCATCTCGATAGATGATTTAGGAGTTACAGCCTTCAAGACAAATGGACCATTATAAAGAATAGAGTTAGCATCTGTTGGAGAACCAAAACCTTCCCCTTTTGAAGCTAAGAATTCTTCATTAACTGGCATCAAAACACCACTAGTTGTCTTGTCATTCCAGAAAGTTTCTGGCTGGTTCAAGGTATACTCTAGTGTTTGGTCATCAAGTGCTTTTACTCCAACGGTTGAAAAATCGCTTGTTTCACCCTTGATATAGGCTTCTAATCCCTTAATAGAAGAGCTAACGATTGAAAGTCCTTTTGATTTCCCATCTACCGCATGTTTCAAACCAGTAACGAAGTCTTTAGCAGTGACAGGAGCGTACTCTTCTCCCTCTGCTGTCACCCATTTAGCATCCTTACGGATTTTATAGGTATACGTCAAACCATCTTTTGAAACTGTCCATGATTCAGCAATAGAAGGAACCAGATTACCATATTTATCATTAGCCAACAAACCATCTACAGCATTTGTTGTGATGAATGATGTTGAATCGATATTGCTGACAATATAATCCAAAGTTTCTGGATCTGTTTGATAAACATATTGGTAATCTTTTGCTAGTTTCGCATTATTTGAACTAGTGTTTGAACACGCAGCTAGAACTCCTGACGCTAATAAGGTAGCTCCTGCTACAGCAAGCACTTGACTTTTTTTCATTTCTTCACTCCTCGTAATAAAGTATAGGTTGTTATCAATTATACCATAGATTTTAAGATGTTTCAAGAAAAATAAACGAATTTTCAGAATATTTAGGCTTATTAACACAAATTTTTCATTTTTTCTGAATATATGATTCAAATTGTCGTTCGAAGTATCAAAGGCTCCAGCGAAAATAGGAAATTTGACGCAGAAACTTTGGAGCTTAGAAAGACCTATAGTAAAATGAAATACGGACTGAACAATGTGATTTTGGAATTCAAATTAAATTATAATAATATTGTAGAAGTATCATTCTAGTATTCAAGATTCAATTTACTATATCTTTTTCACACCAACCTTATTCCGAATTCAATTACTTTCGTGATTTACACATATAGATTAAGACTATCTTTTATACTTTAAAATTTCTCGCTACCTTATCCACTATATACGCCTTGCTATCACGTTCCTGTTAGTAGTGCCACGATTTCGCTATCCCTTCCTTTGACAATTCTTATTTCCTGCGTCAGACTTAAAACGATCTATCCCCAGACCATTTTAATCCACTACCTCACGATAGTCAGGCTTGGGGAGAGCTATTGTATTCACCGATAGTGGAGCCCTACAGAGGACTTACACCTCAGATGCACGACATGTCCAGTGTATATAAAAATCTCCCACCCAAGGTAGAAGATTGTAATCTTATATACTTAATCCGTCATGTCCGATACCAAGGTTCGATGCTCCAATGGAATACTGCACATAACTAACAAGAAAATAAAGCCTGACTGAATCCAGAAGAGGGCCAAGTCAAAGATTCCGTGCACAGCAACCACTGTAAGGAAAGATAGATAAAGGCCGATAATCGGGCGTTTCCCCGACTCCTGACTCATATCCATCATCAAGCGAACAGGAGCCACAGAAGACAAAACTAATAAAATAGTTCCCACAATTCCGTAACTCAGAATCGTATCAATATAAAGACTGTGAGCATGTTCATGATAAGGAGCATTTATCCGAGGATACGAGTGCATGTAGGTCAATGGCCCCTCACCCCAAAAAGGATTTTGCTTAAACAAGGCCATCCCAGCATCCCAGATAGAAATGCGTTCTTCCATAGAAGAGTCTAAAGTCCCCATCCGAACTCCCAAATCACTAGAAAAGAGGAAGCTCAAGCCAATCGCAAAGACCCCAATACTAAGCCAAAAGGCCTTCCAGTCTTTAATGGTCGTAAAGAGATAGATAATGGCTCCAGCGATAATAGCAGGAAAAGCAGTTCGATTTTGAGTAAAGTTCAATCCAAAGAGATTCACAAAGCCTGCAATCACACAGAATACTTTCAACCAATTCAACTTGGTCGTTGTAAACAGATAGAAGGCAATCATGATACAGAAACAACAAATAATTCCATAATAATTAGGATTAAAGAAGGTCACTTCTGCACGATTCTGATGCCACACCTGCATATTTGGTGAAAGAAAAGCATAGTTGAATTTCTTCACAATTTGGAAATGCTCTAAACTCGCAAAAACAGCTGACAATACACTACCAAACAAGACGAGCTGCAAAATCAAGCGAAAGAATTTATGTGATAAAATCGACTGATAGTGCAAAAAGAAAACAGTATATAGAAGAATTCCTACTGAAGCCACAACTCCCATCCAATTTTGTGCAAAAACGGATATAACAGTACTATAGCCAAGAAAAAGAAGCAGCATCGGATGCTCCCCCATTTTCTGAAGAATACTTTTCATGTCTCCTGTAAAAATCAAACTGATAATATATAAACAGAATACAACTACAAAAAGATAAAAGGGTAAAAAGATACTCAGGATAATTCCCAATAAAATCAGCTCTTTACTAGACAACCCTCTCAGCTTTTCAATAAAGCCTATTGATTTCAAAATGAATCCTTTCTCTCCAAATCAGTTGATTCAGATAATAGTAAGCTATCCTATATTGTACCACTTTTTTAGCAATTTGAAAACAAAGGAAACGTTTTCCAAAATAAAAACCCTATCATGGTAACGTCTCACACTAACTTCCACCATAGCGGAACTTAATCTGAAACGCTTTCAGATGAGGGGATTTTGTGCGCTCTTTTTTTCGATTCATTTTGGCTACAAAAGCAATAAAATCAAGCATGTTTAAAACCAGTGGAAGTTACCCTGACACGGATTTCCACTGGTTTTTACGATTTTTATCAGACTAACTTCCACTTGGATTAGCGGTGGAAGTTAGTTTGCGAATTTAGCAAAAACCCTATTTTATCAACCATATCAAGGCTTCAAAATGTTACTTCAACTCCATTCTCAATTACCCGATAAGTCTGATTTTGCAAATCAATTTCTGCTACTGCTGTTACGGACTTATCTTTATTTTGACGTTTGATTACAATGCTGTGAGCTGTTGGTGTTTCAACGTCAATAGTTCCTTCTAAATCAAATGCTTCTGAACGATTACGGAAAGAAAATAGATTGAGAAGAGCCTTCACTACAGGACGTTGGACTTCTTCTGCTATTTCCTCATTGCTATAGTAATGACGATTAATATTTCGACCTTCTTTAGTTTCTTCCAATAATTTCAAATCATTCTTGCCTGCTAATAGACCTACATAGTAAACCTGAGGAATACCTGGGGCAAAAGCTTGAATTAGACGAGCGAGAAAATACTTAACATCATCATCTCCAAGCGCAGAATAGTAAGTTGAATTGATTTGGTAGATATCTAAATTGTTATACTCGGCACTAGAGTACTTACGTTTGACATTAGCTCCAACCTTATAGAGCTCATTTGAAGCATAGTCGATTTCCTCGTCAGTCAGGATATCCTTGACATCCACCACTCCAATCCCATCATGGGTGTCTAGCGTCGTAAATTGCTTCATTGGGCTCATCTTTAACCACTTAGCCAAACGCTCTGTTCTGGAACTGTAAAGAGTATAAAGTGTCACCATTGGAAGAGCAAAATCATAAACATAGTAATCGTGATCCGCTATTTTAAACTGAATCGAATAATGTTCATGAATCTCAGGTAAGAGCTCTGTCCCATACTCAGCAGCGATATCTCGAACTTTGTCCAATAAATCCCAAATATCTGGTTCTACAAAGAAATCATTAGTATCCAATTTCTTCACTGCATAAGCAAAGGCATCTAAGCGAATCAAATCACACCCATTACTTGCCAAGTGCTGAATCGTCTTATGGATAAATTCCATCGTTACTTCTTTGGTCACATCAAGATCAATTTGCTCCTCACCAAAGGTATTCCACAAATGTTCCACTGAACCATCTTCAAAAACAATCTCTTGCTTTGGTGCACGATCCTTACGCTTGTAAATTAAGTCTACATCAGCCTGTGTCGGACGGTTTTCTGGCCAAAACTTATCCCAGTTTAAAAAAAGATCCTTAAATTCACTGGCTTCATGTTTTTCTTGATAGTCCTTATAATACTTGGATTGACGAGAAATATGGTTAATCATAAAGTCAAACATAAGATAATATTTCTCACCTAAACGCTTAACATCCTCCCAATCACCAAAAGCTGAGTCCACTTCGTCGTAGTCAACTGGTGCAAATCCACGATCACCTGTTGATGGGAAAAATGGTAGAAGATGAACTCCCCCAATAGCATCTCCAAAATGCTCTTCCAAATTCTCATATAAGTCTTTAAGATTATTTCCCAGACTATCTGAATAGGTAATCAACATAGTTTTATTCTGAATTGGCATCATTACTCTCCTTTTTCTAATTGAAGCCAAGTCTCATATGACCTGGCTTCGTAAATCAAATTCATGTTATACTCTTCGAAAATCTCTTCAAACCACGTCAGCTTCGCCTTGCCGTAGGTATATGATACTGACTTCGTCAGTTCTATCCACAACCTCAAAACAGTGTTTTGAGCAACCTGCGGCTAGCTTCCTAGTTTGCTCTTTGATTTTCATTGAGTATTAAATCTCTGTTTATCATCAAACTCGTACTAAATATAGACTGTGATAAACTAAGTACTACTTTCTTGTTTTCTACATAGAATTATCAACAAGCTGAACCCTTCCTCTGTGTCAGAAATTATAGCTTCTCTAGTCTCTTCTTACTTCACTGCTCCGTTGCTCATTCCTGCGATGATATGGCGTTGGAAGAAGAGATAGACAATGGTGATACTGATAATGCCGACAACGTATGAGGCAAAGCTTGGTCCGTAGTCGTTGAAATATTGGCCTGCGTAGTTGTATTGGAACAAAGGCAGAGTCCACATTTTTGAATCCCGGTTCAAGACAAGGAGTGGCAACATGAAGTCATTCCAGAACCAAAGGGCATTGATGATCATGGTTGTCGCATGCATCGGTTTCATCATTGGGAAGATGATGCGGAAATAGGTTGTAAATTTATTAGCCCCATCGATCTCTGCTGCTTCATCCAGACTTTCTGGGATCGAGATTTTGATATAGCCAACATAGAGAAAGAGGGTCTGTGGAATCGCATAGGTCAAGTAGAGCAAGATCAAACCAAAGGTATTAGCCAAACCGAGTTTACTCATCATAACCGTAATCGGAATCATGATGACTTGGAAAGGTACGAAGATTCCGAGGATTAAGAGGGTATACATGATGGTAAAGGCTTTTCTTTTACTCATATTGCGAGCGATGGAGTAGGCTGCCATAGGAATAAAGATCATTACTGCAAGTAAAGACAAGACAGTGATGACGACAGAGTTCCAATAATAGCCTCCGATCCCATCAGCTAAGAGACGGCTAAAGTTGTCCCATGTGAAGTTGGTTGGAAAGCCAAAGAAATTGTCTACAATATCCTTAGTGGGTTTGAAGGAACTAAAGAGGGTAGCAAGGAGCGGCACTAAAATCAGAACCGATCCTAGAATCAATAGAATGTATTTGCCAATCAGGTCTTTTCTTTCATCTTGTTTCATCATGCTTCTCCTCTTAAATTTCAAATTTCTTAGATACTCTCAATTGGATGATCGAAATCACTACAATTAAGAAGAACAAGATTACGGCAATGGCATTGGCATAACCGAATTGGTTGTTTTTAAAGGCATAGTTATAAACCAAAAGCCCAAGTGAGGTTGTGGCATTGTTTGGACCACCACCGGTCATGGCAAAGACTTGGTCAAAGGCAGTCAGCCCACCTTTTAGGGATAGGATAAAGACCATAGAGACACTTGGTAGCAAGTAAGGCAATTCAATGTTCCAGAAAACTTGCTTGCTAGTCGCGCCATCAATCCTTGCTGCCTCTGTAATCTCAGTTGGAATAGATTGCAAACCAGCTAGGAAGATGATGATGGGCATAGCCACCCCTTGCCAAAGAAGGACAAAGACAGCCGCAAAGATCGCTCCCCACTTAGTCCCTAAAAGACTGGTTTGGAAAAATTCAATATGAAGGGCATGCCCAATCGCTGGAAGACCGTAGTTGAAGACTTGCTTGAAGATCAAAGCCACTGTCAAACCAGACAAAACAGCTGGGAAGAAGAACCAAGCACGGAAGAAGGTTTGGGCTTTGATTTTAGAGTTCAAGACACGCGCAATGAAGATCCCGAGTGCAATCTCACCAACCACCATGGCAATCGTAATGATTGCGGTAAAGCCAATCGCATTCATGAATTTTGGATCCATGAAGAGGAGCTTAAAGTTGTTTAAGCCGACAAATTTGTAGTTATAAGTCAATCCTGTCCAGTTAGTAAAACTGTAAAAGGCTCCTTGAAACATCGGCACATAGAAGAAAATTGCTTGTAACAAGAGAGGGATGACCACAAAAGCCCATGCCCAATATTTTTGTAATACTTTTTTCATAGTCTCTCTACTCCTAATCCACATCCGCTTTCATCGGGTTAAAGAAGGCATTCAAATCATTGACCATGCCTTGTTTATCACCGGTCAAGACATAGTTCATGGTCAAGGTATGGAAGTCTGATTCACTGGTCCAGTATTGTTGCAACCAGACCAAGTGACGATCAGTAAAGGCATATTCGGTCATACCAGCAAGCGGTGAATCTTCTCCTGCTTGTTTGACCCCTTCGATCGCTGTTGGAGATCCGTCCACATCGTAGTATTTTTGCATAACCTCTGGACGGGTCATATATTCCACAAAGGCATTGGCTTCTTTTGGATGTTTGGTGGCGGCTGAGATAGACCATGCCAAGTCTCCCGCACCAACGGTTAAGCTTTGTCCTTTTTCTTTTCCTGGAATCATGAAGGTCCCAATCTTAAAGTTCGGTTTTTGTTCATTAATCGCTGTGATCGCCCAAGACCCATTTGGTGTCATGAGGACATCCCCACGTGCGAAGGCTCTGATAACATCGGTATAGCCAGCACCTTCCCAGTTCTTTTGCTTAGAGCCATTGATGCGAAGGATGTCCATGACCTTGATGTCATCTTTCATAATCGAATCCGACAATTTAATGGCATTTGGTTGAGAATAACGAAGGTATTGATTGGCTTCTTTTCCTCCACCTGTTGCTGTCGCAAAGGCTAATTGATTGTAACCATTGAGTGTCCAAGCATCTGCACCTGCAATTCCAAATGGTGTTTGTCCTTTAGTAACGATGTCTTTGACTAACTGTTCAAATTCATCCCAGGTTTCAGGAACCTTCAAGCCCAGCTCTTCGAATTTATCTTTGTTGTAGTAAATTCCATAAGCATTAGCTGTAAAAGGAACGTTGTAAACTTTTTCGTTTACAGCATATTTTTCAGCGTAGCCATTTTTCACGCGTTTCAGGTAGTCTTTGTTGCTCAAATCTTCAAAGACACCTGCTTTTGCCCATTCTTGCAGTTCGATGGACTGTGGGTAAATATTGACCACATCAGGCACATCTCCTGCTAGAACACGTGTCTTCAATACTTCACCAGCATTTGGTACATTGACGACTTTGACCTTGATCTTAGGGTTTTCCTTCTCAAAATCACGAGCGATTTCTTCCAAGGTTTTGGTCATTTCTTTTTTCTGGTTGAAATACTCGATGGTCACTGTGCCATCCGCAGATTTACCATAGTTGGAGCAAGCGCCGAGCCCAAACAAAGCTAAACCTGTAGTTGCAAGAAGTCCGATTTTTTTATACCATTTCATTGGAAAGCCTCCTTTATAAATTTATACACTTTTATTATAGTCTTTTAAAAATATACTGTTTACTCAAAAAATCTCCTTGAGATAAGATAACAGTTAAACCTGCATACATGAGTTCTGCACCTGAGTAAACTACTCCATTTTCCTGCAATTCATACAGTCCCTCTTCAACCAAATCTTTTAACTTTAAAGTTGTTTCCATGGTCTCTACAACTGATAAAACGCGAACGTAGGTTACAATCGTTTGATTTTTGTAATTAAATTGTACAGCTGCTTCATTGGATTCAGTATCAGGGTTAATGAGTCTATACTGTTGTCCTAACTGAACTACTGGTCGTAATTCTTTATACAAGTTCACCTGATTAGCAATCTCAGCTTTCTCTTCATCGGATAAACTTGTCAAATCAAGCTCATAGCCCAAATTTCCCATCATTGCTACATGGCCACGTGTTTCTAATGGTGTCGTTCGTCTCATCTGATGATTCGGTACTGCTGAAACATGAGCCCCCATAGAAATGGTTGGATAGAGATAGGATGAACCGTATTGAATTGGTAAACGTGCAATAGCATCAGTATTATCACTAGCCCAGACTTGTGGGAAATAACGCATCATACCAAGATCATTTCGTCCACCGCCACCAGAGCAGGACTCAAAGAGAATATGGCTGTGCTTCTCTGTCAGATAAGAAACGAGTTCGTAAAGCCCCAGCATGTACTGATGAGATTGCATCTGTGTCTCTAGATAGTTCGATCCATTCCCCAGGTTAGTCATATTACGATTCATATCCCATTTAATGTAATCAATCGCATGATAAGATAGGAGTTGATCTAAGACATTTTTCAAGTATTCTACTACCTGAGGATTGGCAAGATTAAGTACTAATTGATTTCTAGAATAGGTATGCTCATATCCTGAAATCTGAATAGCCCAGTCAGGATGTTTACGATACAAATCGCTATCTACAGAAATCATTTCAGGTTCTAACCAAAGCCCAAACTGCAAACCTCTTTCGTGGATAGCTGAAATCAGACTTTCAAGACTTCCACCCAGTTTTTCCTCATTAACAACCCAATCACCTAAAGCCCGATTATCATCAAAGCGATTACCAAACCACCCATCATCTAATACAAAAAGTTCAATACCAACTTTCTTAGCTTCATCAGCTAGCTCTAACAGTTTTTCTCTCTGAAAGTCAAAGTAAGTAGCTTCCCAGTTATTGATTAGAATTGGGCGTTCTTTTGTAGAAAATTTACTTGGCATAATGTGCTTCAGTACAAAATTCTGACTTTCATGACTAATACCAGTTAATCCCTTATCTGAATAGGTCATTAAAGCTACCGGTGTTTCGAAGTATTCCTCAGGGTCTAACTTCCAAGAAAAGTTTTCCGGATTAATCCCAATAGCCAGCCGAACTTCATTCAATTGATTCTTTTGAACAAAAGCTTCAAAGTTTCCACTATACATTAGTTGAATAGCAAACACATTCCCAGCATCCTCTGTGACTCCTTGATCACATAGTAGAAGACCTGGTGTTTGAGCATGCCCAGAAGCCCCACGGTTCGAACTAATCGAAAAGATTCCTTGTTCTACCTGTTGACGTCTAACAGTCTTTTCACGAGCATAAGCTCCCTGAAAAGTTACGATTTCGTAATCTGCAGCTGGAACATCAGCCATAAAAGAAAAGTCCTTATGGATGATAACTTCCTGATTACTCTTATTCTCCAATTTACTGTAGCTAGCAATTGTCGCATCATTATCAAAAGCAGTATAATATAAAGTCAGACTAAGTTGAGCCTTAGAATCTTCTAAAATCAAGGCAAGAGTCTCTGTACCATCCATGCTATGTGGGGAAGGTAAACCCTGTGGACCATTTTGATCTTTTAAAATCTTTGCTTCTATAAAACGAAAATCTGTTACCTCAGTTGCATCGTGCTGAACCTGTATAGTTGGTTTCCTAAAATCTCCTAAGCCATGTTGTCCAAAAATTTGACGCTGAGTATCTAAACTAAAGGTTCGATTATGAGCCGTTGGATTTCCTGAAAAGGCATGGTCTCGTTCATAAACACTATTGGAACCTTTATAGTTCTTAATAGTCTTTCCTAAATGTTTCAAAAGTAAGTACCCATTTCGATTTTCAATAATCAAACTTAAATTTTTACTCTCAACATAAAATAGATTATTCTCTATCCTAACTCCCATTTACTTCACCTCATCACTTTAATGATTCTATTTTATCATCTGAAATCGCTTTCCAAAATAGAAAAATGTCTCAAGAATATGGTAAAATGTTAGGTAGGAGGTAGCACATGTTAGTTTTTTCAGAATACCAGACTGGAACAATCGACCTTTCCCTAAGCTTTTATGGATATGAGGAATGCACACCTAATTACTCTTTTGGTCCAGCCATTCGTGATACATACGTTCTACATTACATTAGTAAAGGACAAGGAAAATTTCATTACAATGGTAAAATTGTTGATTTAAAAGAAGGAGATTTCTTTCTATTAAAACCAGATGAACTAACCTTTTATCAAGCAGATAGTAAAGAACCTTGGGCCTACTACTGGTTAGGAATCACTGGAGGGAAAGCTCCTGATTATTTTGCTCTTTCTCAAATTTCTGACCAATCCTATCTCGTCCAATCTGAAACTTGTCATACCCAGACCACTGCAAAACTCATCTCAGACATTGTCCGCTTCGCTCAGATTACCAAATCAAATGAATTAGCTCAACTCCATATCATGGGACAACTCCATGAACTGATGTTTCATCTGGGAAATATTGCTCCCAATCAGAAGAAAAAGAATATTTCATCGACCCACCAACTCTATCTTGAATGCAAAAGATTAATTGATAGCCACTATCCTCAATCACTTACAATTCAAGATTTAGCAAAAGAGCTATCTGTTCACAGAAGCTACTTATCAAGTGTATTCAAAGAATTTAACACCTTATCCCCCAAAGAATACCTACTCTACGTTCGAATGCACCGAGCTAAACAACTTCTCGAAAATACCCAAGAGTCCATCAAGGTAATTGCATACTCGGTAGGTTTTTCAGATCCACTCCATTTTTCGAAAGCTTATAAACAATATTTTAATCAGACTCCAAGTCATACAAGAAAAGAATACTCTCAATACCAACTAGTGAGAAAGGAAACACTATGAAATCCTACCAAGCTGTCTACCAAATTCTAGCAAAAGAAACCGATTATATCAGCGGAGAAAAAATTGCAGAAGAACTATCACTGACCCGAACATCAATTTGGAAAGCCATCAAGCGGCTAGAACAAGAAGGCATTGAAATTGATAGTATCAAAAACAAAGGCTATAAATTGATGAATGGAGACCTTATTCTTCCAGAACTTCTAGAAGAAAATCTTCCAATTAAAGTCAGCTTTAAACCCGAAACAAAATCAACACAACTAGATGCAAAAGAAGCAATTGATTTAGGCCATGAAGCAAATACCCTATATCTAGCTTCCTATCAAACAGCAGGCCGAGGCCGTTTTCAACGTTCCTTCTACTCACCACAAGGTGGCATTTATATGACACTCCATCTCAAACCAAATCTCCCCTATGACAAATTACCATCCTACACACTACTTGTAGCTGGAGCTATCTACAAAGCCATTAAGAACCTAACTTTAATAGATATCGACATAAAATGGGTCAATGATATCTATCTAAACAATCATAAAATTGGAGGAATTCTCACTGAAGCAATGACATCTGTAGAAACAGGCTTAGTCACAGATATCATTATTGGAGTAGGAATCAACTTTACTATTAAAGACTTCCCACAAGAATTAAAAGAAAAAGCTTCTAGCTTATTTAAAACTACAGCTCTAATAACAAGAAATGAATTAATTATCGAAATATGGCGTGCTTTCTTCGAAACACCAGCAGAAGAGCTATTATACCTATATAAAAAACAGTCATTCGTTCTTGGAAAAGAAGTCACTTTCACACTAGAGCAAAAAGACTACAAGGGACTTGCTAAAGACATCTCTGAAAGTGGAAAACTTTTGGTGCAATGTGATAACGGAAAAGAAATCTGGCTCAATAGCGGAGAAATTTCACTCAAGAGTTGGAAGTGAAATAACACAATTATAATATAAACGATATAAAAATAACTTCAGATTAGTAATTCAATTAAGTTTTACAGATCTGAAGTTTTATTGTCTCTAAAAATAAAAAAGAGAGTTACAAACTCTCATTAAAACGGAGAATAAGGGATTCGAACCCTTGCGCCAGTTACCCGACCTAACGATTTAGCAAACCGTCCTCTTCAGCCTCTTGAGTAATTCTCCAATTAATGGGCACGAGTGGACTCGAACCACCGACCTCACGCTTATCAGGCGTGCGCTCTAACCACCTGAGCTACGCGCCCAAGTTAAAAAACTTGGTAATTTGAACAAAGTTCAAAGCGGGTGACGAGAATCGAACTCGCGACAACAGCTTGGAAGGCTGTAGTTTTACCACTAAACTACACCCGCATAAATACTATCAATTAAATGGCGCGAGACGGAATCGAACCGCCGACACATGGAGCTTCAATCCATTGCTCTACCAACTGAGCTACCGAGCCTTATTGCGGGAGCAGGATTTGAACCTACGACCTTCGGGTTATGAGCCCGACGAGCTACCGAGCTGCTCCATCCCGCGTTAATATAAAAGGAGGATGTGGGATTCGAACCCACGCACGCTTTTACACGCCTGACGGTTTTCAAGACCGTTCCCTTCAGCCGGACTTGGGTAATCCTCCAATATTCAAATGGACCTTGTAGGACTTGAACCTACGACCACTCGGTTATGAGCCGAGAGCTCTAACCAGCTGAGCTAAAGGTCCGACAAGATCATTATAGCGGCGAAGGGGATCGAACCCCCGACCTCCCGGGTATGAACCGGACGCTCTAGCCAGCTGAGCTACACCGCCATGTATCGGGAAGACAGGAT
>NZ_VMLY01000008.1:0-65668 GCF_013276905.1 Streptococcus sp. 3109
TTGATATCAAAGCAGAAGATTTTGACTTGGTGGATTATGACCCTGTTAAGCCGCAGTTGAAGTTTGACCTAGCTATTTAATACTCTTCGAAAATCTCTTCAAACCACGTCAGCGTCGCTTCATCAACAACCTCAAAACCATGTTTTGAGCTGACTTCGTCAGTCTTATCTACAACCTCAAAGCAGTGCTTTGAGCAACCTGCGGCTAGCTTCCTAGTTTGCTCTTTGATTTTCATTGAGTATAAAAGAATAGAAAAAAAGAAGTTGAGACAATGAATCCTAACTTCTTTTGTTTCTTAACGTGATACGCGGCGGCGAGCTGCTTTTTTACGGTTTTCTTCGATGAAAGCTGCTTTTTGCTCTTCTGGTTCGATTACTTTCTTTTTAAATGCGTATACTGCACCTGCAACGGCAGCGACAGTTCCTGCGACACCTGTTACAAGACCTTTAGCGAATCCTTTAGCCATGAGTCTTCCTCCTTTATATTCTCAATCAGTCAGCCTCCTCAAGAGGTCACATTTTTCTGACTGACCTTTTTGTGTTATAATAATAGTAACGAAAAAATGGGAATTTTTCAAGGAAAAAAGATGAAAACAAAAATAATTGTGATTGTTGGACCGACTGCAGTTGGAAAGACGGCTCTAGCCATTGAAGTGGCCAAGCGTTTTAATGGCGAAGTGGTTAGTGGAGATAGCCAGCAAGTCTATCAAGGACTTGATATTGGGACGGCTAAGGCTAGTCCAGAAGAGCAGGCAGCTGTTCCTCATCATTTAATCGATGTTAGAGAGGTAACCGAGTCTTACTCGGCTTTTGATTTTGTTTCAGAAGCTAAGATAGCTATTGAGGATATTCACAGCTGTGGCAAGCTAGCCATTATTGCTGGTGGAACTGGGCTTTATATCCAGAGCTTGCTTGAAGGTTACCACCTAGGTGGGGAGACTCCCCATGAGGAGATTTTGGCCTATCGGGCTAGTTTAGAGCCTTATACAGATGAGGAATTAGCTCATCTGGTGGAGCAAGCTGGCCTTGAGATTCCCCAGTTTAATCGTCGTCGTGCGATGCGTGCCTTGGAAATTGCCCATTTTGGTCAGGATTTGGAAAATCAAGAGACCTTGTATGAACCATTGATTATCTGCTTGGATGATGAACGTAGTCAACTTTATGAGCGTATCAATCGCCGAGTGGATTTGATGTTTGAGGCTGGGCTTTTGGATGAGGCCAAGTGGTTGTTTGATAATTATCCAGATGTGCAGGCTGCTAAGGGAATTGGCTATAAGGAACTCTTTCCATATTTCCGTGGAGAGCAGAACTTGGAGGAAGCTAGTGAGAGTCTCAAACAGGCGACCCGTCGTTTTGCCAAGCGTCAGCTGACCTGGTTCCGTAATCGCATGCAGGTCACCTTTTATCAGATTGGAGAGTCTGGTGTGCAAGACCGCATTTTAAGCCAGATAGAGGAGTTTTTAGATGATTGAAACGGAGAAAAAAGAGGAGCGGGTCCTGCTGATTGGTGTGGAATTGCAGGGCATGGACAATTTTGACCTTTCTATGGAAGAATTGGCCAGTCTAGCTAAGACAGCTGGGGCAATCGTTGTAGATAGCTACAGACAAAAACGTGAAAAATATGATTCTAAGACCTTCGTCGGCTCTGGTAAGTTGGAAGAGATTGCGCTTATGGTGGATGCAGAAGAAATCACCACTGTCATTGTCAACAACCGTCTGACGCCAAGGCAAAATGTCAATTTAGAAGAAGTTCTGGGTGTTAAGGTTATTGATCGTATGCAGTTGATTTTGGATATCTTTGCCATGCGAGCTCGAAGCCATGAAGGGAAGCTCCAAGTTCACCTAGCCCAGCTCAAATATCTCTTGCCTCGTTTGGTTGGTCAGGGAATTATGCTCAGCCGTCAGGCAGGGGGAATTGGTTCCCGTGGACCTGGTGAAAGCCAGCTGGAGCTGAACCGTCGTAGTGTTCGCAACCAAATCACGGATATCGAGCGCCAACTCAAGGTGGTTGAGAAAAATCGGGCGACTGTCAGAGAAAAACGTTTGGAGTCCAGCATCTTTAAGATTGGTTTGATTGGTTACACCAATGCTGGGAAATCAACCATCATGAACACCTTGACAAGTAAGACTCAGTATGAAGCGGACGAGCTATTTGCGACTCTGGATGCGACGACTAAGAGTATCCATCTGGGAGGCAATCTCCAAGTAACTTTGACAGATACCGTGGGATTTATCCAAGATTTGCCGACAGAGCTGGTATCCAGTTTTAAGTCAACCTTGGAAGAAAGCAAGCATGTGGATCTTCTGGTTCATGTTATCGATGCTAGCAATCCTTACCACGAGGAGCATGAAAAAACGGTCCTGTCTATCATGAAAGACTTGGACATGGAAGATATTCCTCGCCTGACCCTTTATAATAAAGCGGATTTGGTGGAGGACTTTACACCTACCCAAACACCTTATGCCCTCATTTCTGCCAAGTCTGAGGATAGTCGTGAGAATTTGCAGGCACTATTTTTAGAGAAAATCAAGGATATTTTTGAATCTTTTACTCTGCGCGTGCCTTTTTCAAAGTCCTACAAGATTCATGATTTAGAAAGTGTTGCGATTCTGGAAGAACGCGATTATCAAGAGGACGGCGAAGTGATTACAGGCTACATTTCTGAGAAAAATAAATGGAGGTTAGAAGAATTTTATGACTGATATTAAAACTTTGGCTCTAAAGTATGGAGGTTATACAAGTCTGGACAAGGTCTATCTGGATCAGCTTCTAGCTGGTAAAACAGAGCAGGAGCAGTTAACACTTATCACACCTCCGCCTAGCGTGGTCAATGCTTACTTTGCAGAACTTTATCAAAAAAAGAGTCCTCAAGCTGCAACCGATTATTTTGCGGAACTCAGTCAGGAACTGAATCTTTACAATACTGAGCCAAGTTTCACTCTAGAAAATAAGCCCTTTATTCGGCTTAATCTATCTGGTAAATCCTTTGGTTTTTGTTATGAGAGTGAGGGTCTGGGTCGGATTTTCTCTGAAAATGAAAAGGTAATCTCAGATGACTTGCTTTTTGAAATTGCGCAAATTTTCCCCCATCAACTGGTCTTTGAGGAGTCTGGCAAGATTTACATGAAGGCTGTTGGAGATGAGGAAGTTGTTAGCATGGAGAGTCTAACAGCTTTGACTGATTTGGAAAGCTTGGCTGATGGTCGCAAGCGTCTTAAAGGATACAGCCAAGAGGAGCTATTACAAGAAGCTACTGCTTTTTCTGGCAAGCGCTATTTCCGATCGGAAAACCGCACAGCCATGTTATATATTGATTAATTAGGAAGTATCGAATGGATATTCAATTTTTAGGAACGGGGGCTGGCCAGCCCTCTAAAGCCCGCAACGTTTCAAGTCTCGCCCTGAAACTTTTGGACGAGATTAACGAAGTCTGGCTCTTTGACTGTGGAGAAGGTACGCAAAATCGCATTCTGGAAACCACAATTAGACCACGTAAGGTCAGCAAAATCTTTATCACTCACTTGCATGGAGACCACATTTTTGGTCTGCCAGGTTTCCTTTCTAGCCGTGCCTTTCAGGCCAATGAAGAGCAGACAGATTTGGAAATCTATGGACCGCAAGGGATTAAGTCCTTTGTCTTAACCAGTCTTCGTGTGTCCGGTTCGCGCCTGCCTTACCGTATTCATTTTCATGAGTTTGACCAAGATTCTTTAGGAAAAATCCTTGAAACCGATAAATTCACGGTGTATGCAGAGGAGCTGGATCATACTATTTTCTGTGTTGGCTATCGTGTCATTCAAAAGGACTTGGAAGGAACGCTGGATGCTGAAAAACTCAAGGCGGCAGGTGTCCCATTTGGTCCACTTTTTGGAAAAATTAAAAACGGTCAGGACGTTGTTTTAGAAGACGGTACTGAAATCAAGGCAGCTGACTATATCTCAGCTCCACGTCCAGGTAAAATTATCACTATTTTAGGAGACACTCGAAAAACGGATGCCAGTGTGCGTCTAGCTGTCAATGCCGATGTCCTTGTCCATGAGTCCACTTATGGCAAGGGTGATGAAAAAATTGCTCGTAACCATGGCCACTCTACTAACATGCAAGCTGCGCAAGTAGCGGTAGAAGCAGGTGCTAAACGCCTCTTGCTCAACCATATTAGTGCCCGTTTCCTCTCAAAAGATATCAGCAAGCTCAAAAAAGACGCTGCTAGTGTCTTTGAAAATGTCCATGTGGTCAAAGATTTGGAAGAAGTGGAAATCTAGCAGTCACAGAAAGGAACAGTATGCCTACTATTCTCATTACCGGAGCTAGCGGTGGCCTAGCCCAAGAAATGGTCAAACTCCTGCCAGAAGACCAGCTCATCTTGCTTGGTAGAAATAAGGAAAAATTAGCCCAACTCTACGGAAACCATCCCCATGCAGAATTGATTGAAATCGATATTACCGATGATTCAGCCTTAGAAACTCTGGTAGCAGACCTCTATCTACGTTATGGCAAGATTGATGTTTTGATAAACAACGCTGGTTACGGGATTTTTGAGGAATTTGACCAGATTTCTGACCAAGATATTCATCAGATGTTCGAGGTCAATACCTTTGCCCTAATGAATCTGTCTCGTCGCCTTGCGGCTCGGATGAAGGAAAGCCGAAACGGCCATATCATCAATATCGTTAGCATGGCTGGTTTGATTGCTACTGGCAAGTCCAGTCTCTACTCAGCGACCAAGTTTGCGACCATTGGTTTTTCAAATGCGTTACGCCTCGAACTTATGTCATATGGAGTCTATGTGACAACAGTCAATCCAGGACCAATCCGTACAGGATTTTTTGACCAAGCCGACCCAGATGGAAGCTATCTCAAATCTGTTGACCGTTTCCTGCTAGAGCCAGATGCAGTGGCTAAAAAGATTGTCAAGATTATAGGAAAAAAGAAACGAGAACTTAATCTCCCGATTTTGTTGAACCTAGCCCATAAGTTTTATACTCTCTTTCCCAAGCTAGCTGATAAGTTGGCAGGGGAAACTTTTAATTATAAGTAAAAAGAACCAATATGCAGGTTGTTGCTAGCCTACATATTGGTTCTTATCATTTATCAACGATCAAACTGGACTTCTTCTAGTAGATAGTCGATAAAGCGTTCGCCCATCTTAGATAGGCTGGTTTTTTCATGCTGGATATAGACCAGCTCAATTGGATCATCAATATCAAGTGGGATAGAAACGATATTGTCTCCGTTGAGGTTGCTGTTCAAAATCCCTGTCGCAATAGTATAACCATCCAAACCAATCAAGAGATTAAAAAGGGTGGCACGGTCACTGACTACGATGGATTTCTTGTGATGCTCTTGAGAAAGAATTTCTTCTGAAAAGTAGAAGGAGTTGTGAGTTCCTTGGTCATAGCTGAGGTAAGGGAAATTCTCCAAATCAGACAGTTTGACCTTGTCTTTCTTTGCCAGAGGATTGGTCTTGCTGACAAAGATATGGGGCTGGGCTGTGAAGAGATGGTGAGCCAGCAGGTGGTTGTCATCCAGCATTTTGGTTAAAACATCACGGTTGTAGCTGTTTAAGAAGAGGACACCGACCTCACTACGGAAGTTCTTGACGTCGTCGATAATCTCCCAAGTCCGAGTTTCACGAAGGAAGAGCTCGTATTTCTCCATATCACTTTTCTTGAGCAGAGAGACAAAAGCGTTGACTACAAAGGCATAGTGCTGGGAGGAAACGCTAAAGAGTTCGCGGTGGGCGACAGGATTTTTATAGCGTTCTTCCAGAAGCTGAGTTTGCTCGACAACCTGACGGGCATAAGAGAGAAACTCCATCCCATCACGGGTCAAGGTGATACCCTTGGGATTGCGGATAAAGATTTCAATGCCCATTTCATTTTCCAAATCTCTCACGGCATTGGAAAGACTCGGTTGGGTGATAAAGAGCTGTTTGGCTGCCTCATTCATGGAGCCGGTTTCGACGATTTTGATAATATAGTGTAATTGTTGAATTCTCATGTTTTTATTGTACCACACTTGCGTCAGAATCGCCAAAGAAGATAGGAAAATCAGGAGCTTTGTGTAAGTCTCTTCTTGAAAAAAACACAAAATTTTGCTAGAATGAGTCTTATGAAAACATTCTATGATGTGCAGCAATTCCTCAAACGATTTGGTATTATTGTTTACATGGGAAAACGCTTATATGATATTGAGCTGATGAAGTTGGAACTCTCTCGGATTTACGATGCAGGGCTGATGGACAAACTGGATTATCTGGAAGCGGAAGCGGTTCTACGCAGAGAGCACAAGGTAGAATTGGATTATATTGAGAAAAATGGAGAAAAGAACTAATGGTTACTTGGATTTTGTGGGCACTTATACTAGCAATGTTGGCGTGGATGGGCTTTAACTATCTTCGTATTCGCCGTGCGGCTAAAATTGTAGACAATGAGGAGTTTGAAGCCTTGATTCGTACGGGTCAATTGATTGATTTGCGCGACCCAGCAGAATTCCACAGAAAACATATCCTTGGGGCCCGCAATATTCCTTCAAGTCAGTTGAAGACTAGTCTTGCAGCCCTTCGTAAGGATAAACCTGTCCTTCTCTACGAAAACCAACGTGCGCAACGTGTCACAAATGCGACCCTTTACTTGAAAAAACAAGGTTTTTCTGAGATTTATATCCTTTCTTATGGCTTGGATTCTTGGAAAGGGAAAGTGAAGACTAGTTAATATTCTGTAAAAAGTTGATATAGTCGGTCTAATATACTAAATTAATAATCATTTTAAGGAGTTTTTAAAAAATGCAAGAAAAGAAAAAACACTCTCTTGTTTTAGGTATCCTATCTATTGTGCTCGGTTTGCTATTTCCAATTGTAGGTCTGATTTTGGGGATCATAGGATTGGTCTTGGCTTTTTCATACCAAAAAGAATCTGGACTAGACTATAAAACAGAAAAAATTCTCAACATCGTAGGACTTGTGGTTTCTGTACTTAACTGGATTGTAGCCGTCGCAGTATTTTTTAGATAAGCAATAAACAAAAAGCTTTAAACATAAAGCTTTTTTCTTTTATCCACTTTTCTCTAAGTGATTTTTAATGATTTCCAATTCCTCTGGATTCAAAGGACGGTAATGGCCTTCTGTTAGTTCTGTGTCTAATGTAAAATCACCGAATTGAACTCGTTTGAGGGAGGTCACCTTAACACCACCCGAGAGGAACATTTTCTTGACCTGATGAAATTTCCCCTCTGAAATGGTGATGGAGGCTTGGCTGTGGGAAGGACTTGCTGATAGAATCTCTAATCTTGCAGGTTTACAGATAGTGCCATCTAAAAAGACAATTCCCTTTTGAAAGGCTTGGATATGGTCAGGCGTCAGAAGTCCATTAACCTCAACTCGATAAGTCTTATCGACATGATACTGGGGATGGAGGAGCTGAAAGCCCAAGGGACCGTTGTCAGTCAAGAGGAGGAGTCCTGTCGTATCTCGGTCCAGTCGGCCGACGGCATAGAGCTTGTCAGATTGGATGTCAGGCGGAAGGAGGTCCATGACGGTCGGAAGTTCCCTGTCTTTGTTGGCTGTAACGACACCAGCAGGCTTATGAAGCATAAGATAGGTGTGCTCATAACCTCGAATGATTTGGTCCTGAAAAAGGAGTTCTTGTAGTCCTGTATCAATATTTTGAGCTAGGGAGCGGGCTGGGCGACCATCGACTAGAATTTCCTCTTTGAGTAAGGCTTGTTTCATGGCCTTTCGGCTAACTTTTTCTTGAGCTAATAAATTATCTAAACGCATACTGTGCCTATCTTATCATAAGTCGCTTGCTTTGAAAAGGCTTGACGTGAAAAGAAAAGCGGAGTGAAAACATTTACACTTGCTTGAATTATGTTATTTACTTGAAAATATGGTATAATCGTTCAGTTAGAAAATAAATTTTGAATATTATAGAGGAAATCATGACAAAATTAAGAGAAGATATCCGTAACATTGCGATTATCGCCCACGTTGACCACGGTAAAACAACCCTCGTTGATGAATTATTGAAACAATCAGAAACGCTTGATGCACGTACTGAATTGGCTGAGCGTGCTATGGACTCAAACGATATCGAAAAAGAGCGTGGAATTACCATCCTTGCTAAAAATACAGCCGTTGCCTACAACGGAACTCGTATCAACATCATGGACACACCAGGACACGCGGACTTCGGTGGAGAAGTTGAGCGTATCATGAAAATGGTTGACGGTGTTGTCTTGGTCGTAGATGCCTACGAAGGAACAATGCCACAAACTCGTTTCGTATTGAAAAAAGCTTTGGAACAAGACCTTGTCCCAATCGTGGTTGTCAATAAAATAGATAAACCATCAGCTCGTCCAGCTGAAGTAGTGGACGAAGTCTTGGAACTATTCATCGAGCTTGGGGCTGATGACGACCAGCTTGACTTCCCAGTGGTCTATGCTTCAGCGATCAACGGAACTTCTTCATTGTCAGATGATCCAGCTGACCAAGAAGCGACTATGGCGCCAATCTTTGACACAATTATCGACCACATCCCAGCTCCAGTAGATAACTCAGATGAGCCTTTGCAGTTCCAAGTGTCACTTTTGGACTACAACGACTTTGTTGGGCGTATCGGTATCGGTCGTGTCTTCCGTGGTACTGTTAAGGTTGGGGACCAAGTTACCCTTTCTAAACTTGACGGCACAACTAAAAACTTCCGTGTTACAAAACTTTTCGGTTTCTTTGGTTTGGAACGTCGTGAAATCCAAGAAGCAAAAGCAGGTGACTTGATTGCCGTTTCAGGTATGGAAGATATCTTTGTCGGTGAAACCATTACTCCGACAGATGCAGTCGAAGCTCTTCCAATCCTACACATCGATGAGCCAACTCTTCAAATGACTTTCTTGGTCAACAACTCACCATTTGCTGGTAAAGAAGGTAAATGGGTGACTTCTCGTAAGGTGGAAGAACGCTTGCAGGCAGAATTGCAAACAGACGTTTCCCTTCGTGTTGACCCAACTGATTCACCAGATAAATGGACTGTTTCAGGACGTGGAGAATTGCACTTGTCAATCCTTATCGAAACAATGCGTCGTGAGGGATATGAACTTCAAGTATCTCGTCCAGAAGTTATCGTAAAAGAAATCGATGGTGTTAAATGCGAACCATTTGAACGTGTTCAAATCGACACTCCAGAAGAATACCAAGGGTCTGTTATCCAAAGCCTTTCTGAACGTAAGGGTGAAATGTTGGATATGATTTCAACTGGTAATGGTCAAACTCGTTTGGTCTTCCTTGTTCCAGCGCGTGGTTTGATTGGATACTCAACTGAGTTCTTGTCAATGACTCGTGGTTACGGTATCATGAACCATACCTTTGACCAATACTTGCCATTGATTCCAGGTGAAATTGGTGGTCGTCACCGTGGTGCCCTTGTTTCTATCGATGCTGGTAAGGCTACAACATACTCCATCATGTCTATCGAAGAACGTGGTACGATCTTTGTCAACCCAGGTACTGAGGTTTATGAAGGAATGATCATCGGTGAAAACTCTCGTGAAAATGACTTGACAGTTAACATCACTAAGGCAAAACAAATGACTAACGTTCGTTCAGCTACTAAGGACCAAACAGCTGTTATCAAGACACCTCGTATCTTGACACTTGAAGAGTCTCTTGAGTTCTTGAACGACGATGAGTACATGGAAGTAACGCCTGAGTCTATCCGTTTGCGTAAACAAATCCTTAACAAAGCAGAGCGTGAGAAAGCTAACAAGAAGAAAAAATCAGCTGAATAAGAGCTAGAAAGAGAGAAAGATGGTCTATTTAGTCCTAGGGATTTTACTGCTCCTACTCTATGTATTTGCGACACCAGAAAGCATTAAAGGGACAGTCAATATCGTCGCTATGGTATGTATTTTAGTGGCACTCTTAATTTTGTTGGCTCTATCTTTTCTGAAAATTTTTCAATTACCAACAGAAATGTTCCTAGCAATAGCCATGTTAATCCTAGCTTACTTTAGTGTGAGAGACATCACACTCATGCCAGTCAAAAAAAGTAAAAGAAGATAAAAAGAGAGTTTCGGCTCTCTTTTTTTGGTAGGAATTTTACAATAGTTTGAATTGTTTTTTACTATAACATCATCTCTTTTGCTTGGATAATATGAATGGGAAAAACTGGAATAAAATTCGTTAATGACATCTATTTTTTAGGAAGTTGTAAAACTTCATTACTGATAATATCTTAGTAAAATATGTTGATAGATTAGATAGAAAGTGATATACTTAAGTTATAAGAAACCGATTTCAAAATAAGAAAGGATTAAATTTATACTCAATGAAAATCAAAGAGCAAACTAGGAAACTAGCCGCAGGTTGCTCAAAGCACTGCTTTGAGGTTGTAGATAAGACTGACGAAGTCAGTCACATATATAATCCAAGGCGACGTTGACGCGGTTTGAAGAGATTTTTGAAGAGTATTGTTGTCTTGGTGCTCAGGGTGTGATGGATTAAACTAGGAAAATAATTCTAAGAATTTATAAAAGATAAAATCTTTTTCTATAGGGTTATTCTCTTATACAAGGAGTCTACTATGAAGAAACTATTCATATTATTATCAACTTTTTTTCTCAGCTTCTTCCTTGCTTGGATTATTGTCTTACGTGCGCCACAATATTTATATGCAAGCTATGATTCCGTTTCCTTACTTCGTGTCAAAAAAGAGGCTCAGGAACCGACTCGTGAGGTATTTGAACAGGAATTGGAGAATTTTGTAAACTCAGAACAGAGTTTAATAGCTAGAAGAATTGTAGAGCCGAGTAAGGATGGGACGACTCACTTTACTTATGCAACTTATGGTCAGGGAACTTTACCAAAAGAATTCCAAGAAGCTAGTCAAGAAAGTCGTGAACGTAGTGATCCGCTAAATAGTTATCTCCTTTTGTCAGGCTCCTTGACGAAAGAAAAGCTTGCCGATAAATTAGGAGATTTGGGTTATAAAGCAATTGCTGACCGAAAGACACCTCCCTATTCTCTTGCTTTTCGAATGTTACTAAATCCCCTTATTTTAATTAGTTTAGCAATATTTGGCTTATCTTTCTTTGCTTTAGTGATTATCACTCGGATTAAGGAAATGAGAGCAGCAGGTATAAAACTCTTTTCTGGTCAGACTCTCTTATCCATTATGGGGCATTCTTTATCTACTGATATTAAGTGGCTCCTTCTATCAGCCCTCCTTTCCTTCCTAGGTGGGGGAGTCGTTCTTTTTAGTCAAGGTTTGTTTTATCCTATCTTGTTAGCCACCTATGGTTTTGGGATTAGTTTCTATCTGTTGTTTTTATTGGGTATTTCAATTTTACTAATGCTTCTTTATCTAATGAGTTTGAGTTACAAAGCATTAGTTCCCGTTATTAAGGGAAGATTACCCCTCAAACGCTTGATGATTTTAACCCTATTGTGTCAGTTGGTTGCTGTCTTTACAGTGGGCTACGCTGTTAAGACAGGTTTGACGTCTTACCAACGATTGAAAGAACTTGAAATTTCAAAACAAGCATGGCATGACAGAGTAGACTATTATCAAATTTCTTTTGGCTTAGGTGACAGAGTAAATGATACAGAAAATCAGAATAAGTGGTATGCCTTTGCCAAGGAAGCAATCGAAGAAGAACAGGCTCTATTTGTAAAAGATAATCTCATTCATTTTGCAAATCCTCAAGGAAAAAATGAAAACGGAGAGACACTGGATACCTATAGTCCAGATGCTAATGTTCTCTATGTCAGTCCAAGTTATTTAGACAAGGAAAATGTGGCTGTAAATGATGAGACTAGACAGAAACTAGCTCATCTTCAAAAAGGGGAATTTGGACTCTTATTACCAGAATCTCTTCGTTCACAGGAAGCAGAACTTAAGAAAGTTTTTGAAGAACGTTTGAACTATTACGGAAAATCAAGTGAGGAGGCAAGTGCTCCTTTAGAGTATGAAATGAGAGCGATTGTTAGCTATCTTCCAACTGGAGAAAAGCGATTTGTTTATAATAACGGTGAAAGCCCAGTATCCATTCAGTACTTAACCGATCCGATTTTAGTTGTATTTACTCCAACATCTACAGGTGATAGTTTCATTTCAAAATATGTTTGGTCTATCAATGCTGGAAAACAACTCTTTATCAAAGGATATGAGAGTGGGCTAGAACTCTTGAAGAAAGCTGGAATTTATGAGCAAGTATCCTATCTTAAAGAAGGAAGAAGTGTTTATCTAACTCGTTATAATGAAGTGCAAACTGAAACAGCAACTTTAATCCTAGGAGCTATTGTGGGGATAGCTAGTTCCTTGTTACTCTTTTATTCTGTCAATCTTCTATATTTCGAGCAATTCCGTCGAGATATCTTGATTAAACGAATTTCAGGTTTACGATTTTTTGAAACACATGCTCAGTATATGGTTAGCCAATTTGCCAGTTTTGTATTTGGTGCTAGTTTCTTTATTTTAAGCAGTCGAGACTTGGTGATTGGCTTGCTCACTTTATTAGTCTTTCTAGCTAGTGCAGTTTTGACGCTTTACCGTCAAGCTCATAAAGAATCGCGTGTTTCTATGACAATTATGAAAGGAAAATAGGATGATTGAACTAAAGAATATATCTAAAAAATTTGGAAGCCGTCAGCTATTTTCAGATACGAATCTTCATTTTGAAGGTGGGAAAATTTATGCCTTAATTGGTACAAGTGGCTGTGGTAAGACAACACTCTTGAATATGATTGGACGATTAGAGCCATATGACAAAGGACAAATCATCTATGATGGCACTTCTCTTAAAGACATCAAGCCTTCTGTTTTCTTTAGAGATTACTTAGGATACCTATTTCAAGATTTTGGCTTAATTGAAAGCCAAACCGTCAAAGAGAATCTCAATCTGGGTTTAGTTGGTAAAAAGTTGAAAGAGAAAGAGAAAATCTCTTTGATGAAACAAGCTCTAAACCGTGTAAACCTCTCTTATTTGGATTTAAAGCAACCTATCTTTGAATTATCAGGAGGAGAAGCACAACGTGTTGCACTAGCGAAGATAATTTTAAAGGATCCACCTTTGATCCTGGCAGATGAACCAACCGCTTCGCTAGACCCCAAAAACTCTGAGGAATTACTTTCTATCCTAGAATCTTTAAAAAATCCGAATCGAACCATTATTATTGCGACCCACAATCCTCTGATTTGGGAGCAAGTGGATCAAGTTATTCGAGTTACCGATTTATCAAATAGATGATATGGTAAGATTCATACTCAATGAAAATCAAAAAGCAAACTAGGAAGCTAGCCGCAGGCTGCTCANNGTCAGTAACCATATATACGGCAAGGCGAAGCTGACGTGGTTTGAAGAGATTTTCGAAGAGTATCAGTTAGAAGAAAGAGTCACAAACACACTTTGTGGCTTTTTTATTTCCATAAAAATGGTAAAATAGTAGGAGTAGAAATGGAGTTTGAGACATGAAAGTAATAGATCAATTTAAAAATAAGAAAGTCCTTGTTTTAGGTTTGGCCAAGTCTGGTGAATCTGCAGCTCGTTTGTTGGACAAGCTAGGTGCCATTGTGACGGTAAATGATGGGAAGCCTTTTGAGGACAATCCAGCTGCCCAAAGTTTGTTGGAAGAAGGAATCAAGGTTATCACAGGTGGCCATCCTTTGGAACTTTTGGATGAAGAGTTTGCCCTTATGGTGAAAAATCCAGGTATTCCCTACAGCAATCCCATGATTGAAAAGGCTTTGGCCAAAGGTATCCCTGTTTTGACTGAGGTGGAATTGGCTTACTTGATTTCAGAAGCGCCCATTATCGGTATCACAGGTTCAAATGGAAAAACGACCACAACGACTATGATTGGGGACGTTTTGACTGCTGCTGGGCAACATGGTCTTTTATCAGGAAATATCGGCTATCCTGCCAGTCAGGTTGCTCAAACAGCGACAGACAAGGACACTCTTGTTATGGAACTTTCTTCTTTCCAACTCATGGGCGTTCAAGAATTCCATCCTGAGATTGCGGTTATTACCAACCTCATGCCAACTCATATCGACTACCACGGTTCTTTTGAGGAATATGTAGCAGCCAAGCGGAATATCCAGAACAAGATGACAGCAGCTGATTTCCTTGTTTTGAACTTTAACCAAGACTTGGCAAAAGAATTGGCAAGAAAAACACAAGCTACAGTTGTACCATTCTCAACACTTGAAAAGGTTGATGGAGCTTATTTGGAAGATGGTCAACTCTACTTCCGTGGGGAAGTGGTCATGGCAGCGAATGAAATCGGAGTTCCAGGTAGTCACAATGTGGAAAATGCCCTTGCGACTATTGCTGTAGCTAAGCTTCGTGGTGTAGATAACCAGATCATCAAAGAAACTCTTTCAGCCTTTGGTGGTGTCAAACACCGTCTCCAATTTGTGGATGAAATCAAGGGTGTCAAATTCTATAATGATAGTAAATCAACCAATATCTTGGCTACCCAAAAAGCCTTGTCAGGATTTGACAACAGCAAGGTCATCTTGATTGCAGGTGGTTTGGACCGTGGCAATGAGTTTGACGAATTGGTTCCAGACATTACTGGACTCAAGAAGATGGTCATTCTCGGTCAGTCTGCAGAACGTGTTAAACGGGCAGCAGACAAGGCTGGTGTGGCATATGTGGATGCGACTGACATTGCAGATGCGACCCGCAAATCCTATGAACTTGCGACTCAAGGAGATGTGGTTCTTCTCAGTCCTGCCAATGCCAGCTGGGATATGTATGCTAACTTTGAAGTACGTGGCGACCTCTTTATCGACACAGTAGCGGAGTTAAATGAATAATATGAAAAAAATTGTCTTTACAGGTGGGGGGACGGTGGGACACGTTACTCTCAACCTTTTGTTGATGCCCAAGTTCATCGAAGATGGATGGGAAGTCCACTATATCGGAGATAAACGTGGCATCGAACACCAAGAAATCCTCAAGTCGGGTCTAGATGTCACCTTCCATTCCATTGCGACTGGGAAATTGCGTCGTTATTTCTCTTGGCAAAATATGCTGGATATCTTTAAAGTTGGGTGGGGAATTGTCCAATCGCTCTTTATCATGTTACGAATTCGTCCACAGGCTCTTTTTTCAAAGGGGGGCTTTGTCTCAGTACCGCCTGTTATCGCTGCGCGTGTGTCAGGAGTGCCTGTCTTTATTCACGAATCTGACCTGTCTATGGGCTTGGCCAATAAAATCGCTTATAAATTTGCGACCAAGATGTATTCAACCTTTGAGCAAGCTTCAAGTTTGTCTAAGGTTGAGCATGTGGGAGCAGTGACCAAGGTTTCAGACCAAAAAAATCCAGAACCAGATGAATTGGTGGATATCCAAACCCACTTTAATCAAAAATTGCCAACTGTATTGTTTGTCGGTGGTTCTGCAGGCGCTCGTGTCTTTAACCAATTGGTGACAGACCATAAGAAAGAGCTGACAGAGCGCTACAATATTATCAATCTAACTGGAGATTCTAGCCTGAACGAGTTGAGCCAAAATCTTTTTCGTGTTGACTATGTGACCAATCTCTATCAACCTTTGATGGAATTGGCTGATATTGTTGTGACACGAGGTGGTGCCAATACGATTTTTGAGCTCTTGGCCATGGCAAAATTGCATGTTATTGTGCCGCTTGGTCGTGAAGCTAGTCGTGGAGACCAGATTGAGAACGCAGCTTACTTTGTTAAGAAAGGCTATGCAGAAGAGCTTCAAGAAAGTGATTTGACCTTGGATAGTTTGGAAGAGAAGCTGTCTCACTTACTAAGCCACAAGGAAGACTACCAAGCTAAGATGAAGGCTTCTAAGGAATTGAAATCTCTAGCAGATTTTTATCAATTGTTGAAAAAAGATTTATCATAAGGAAAGTAAATGTCAAAAGATAAGAAAAATGAGGGCAAAGAAATCCTCGAAGAATTTAAAGAGTTATCAGAATGGCAGAAACGAAACCAAGAATATCTAAAAAAGAAGGCTGAAGAAGAGGCGGCTCTAGCTGAGGAGAAAGAAAAGGAAAGACAAGCTCGAATGGGAGAAAAATCCGAGAAGTCAGAGGACAAGGAGGGCTCGGAGAGTGAAGCGGACCCAGAAGATGAAGAATCAGCTAAGGAAAAGTCTGAAGAAAAAGTAGAAGCCCCAGAGGGTGACAAAAAGGAAGAAGAGATAGAAGAATCAGGGTCTAAAGAGAAGGAGGAACAGGATAAAAATCTTGCTAAAAAGGCTCCAAAGGAAAAAGCAGCCAAAGCAAAGATTCCTGGCCTCCATATCTTGCGAGCTCTAACGATTTTATTTCCAAGTCTGCTTTTATTGATTGTCTCTGCCTACCTACTAAGTCCTTATGCGACCATGAAGGATATCCGTGTTGAGGGAACGATGCACACTACGGCTGATGATATCCGACAGGCTTCAGGCATTCAGGATTCGGATTATACGATTAACCTTCTGCTAGACAAGGCAAAATATGAAGAGCGGATCAAGTCTAATTATTGGGTTGAATCAGCTCAACTTGTCTATCAATTTCCAACCAAGTTTACTATCAAGGTTAAAGAATACGATATTGTGGCCTACTATGTTTCTGGTGAAAATCATTATCCTATTCTTTCCAGCGGTCAGCTTGAGACTAGTTCTGTGAGCTTGGTCAGTTTGCCAGAAACTTATATATCAGTTCTCTTTAATGATAGCGAACAAATCAAGGCTTTTGTCTCAGAACTTGCTCAAATTAGCCCAGAACTCAAGGCAGCTATCCAAAAGGTGGAACTAGCTCCCAGCAAGGTGACTTCCGATTTAATTCGATTGACCATGAATGATTCGGACGAAGTCTTGGTTCCCTTGTCTGAAATGAGCAAGAAATTGCCTTATTACAGCAAGATTAAGCCACAATTGTCAGAACCGAGTGTGATTGACATGGAAGCTGGAATTTACAGCTACACTGTAGCGGATAAATTAATTATGGAAGCTGAGGAAAAGGCCAAACAAGAGGCTAAGGAAGCCGAGAAAAAACAGGAAGAAGAACGTAAACGTTTAGAAGAAGAACAGAAAAAACAAGAGGAAGAGAGCAATCGAAACCAAACGACCCAGCGCTCATCGCGTCGCTAGGTTTACCTTTTCTTTCATAGCTCTTTAGTTGCCATGTTTTTACTTGACAAGTGCTAGTAGAAATAATAGAATAGTAAAAAACCTTTAAAGCAGTCCAGAGAGGCAGCTAAGGTTAGACGGTGAAAGGGTGGAGACTACCCATTTTTCGTGGAACCTTGCTGTTGGCAGGTTCCTTTTTTCGTGGCTTCTTGTGGCCAGACTCTCTCACTAGCAAAGGTAAAAGGAGAAACCTATGCGAGAACATCGTCCAGTCATTGCTCTTGATTTTCCTAGTTTTGAGGCGGTCAAGGAATTTTTAGCTCTTTTCCCAGCAGAAGAAAGCCTTTATCTCAAGGTAGGGATGGAGCTTTATTACGCAACGGGTCCTGAGATTGTATCTTACTTGAAAGGTCTGGGTCATAGTGTCTTTTTGGATCTCAAGCTTCATGACATTCCCAATACAGTCAAGTCAGCTATGAAGGTCTTGTCTCAGCTTGGTGTGGATATGACCAATGTTCATGCTGCTGGCGGTGTAGAGATGATGAAGGCTGCGCGTGAAGGTCTTGGAAGTCAAGCAAAATTGATAGCTGTAACGCAGCTCACATCAACGTCAGAAGCCCAGATGCAGGAGTTTCAAAATATCCAAACCAGTCTGCAAGAGTCTGTCATTCATTATGCTAAGAAGACAGCTGAAGCGGGATTAGATGGTGTCGTTTGCTCGGCTCAGGAAGTGGAAGTCATCAAGCAGGCTACCAATCCAGATTTTATCTGTCTGACACCAGGGATTCGTCCAGCTGGTGTTGCAGTTGGAGATCAAAAACGAGTCATGACACCTGCTAATGCCTATCAAATCGGTAGTGACTATATCGTAGTGGGACGTCCCATTACCCAAGCTGAGGATCCTGTTGCAGCTTATCATGCCATCAAGGATGAATGGACACAGGACTGGAATTAAAGAATAGATTATAAAAATAAAAGGAGAATACCATGACACTTGCTAAAGATATCGCTAGCCACCTCTTGAAAATTCAAGCCGTTTACCTCAAACCAGAGGAGCCTTTCACTTGGGCATCTGGTATCAAGTCGCCGATTTACACAGATAACCGTGTAAGTCTTGCCTATCCAGAAACTCGTACCCTAATTGAAAATGGCTTTGTGGAAGCTATCAAAGAAGCCTTTCCAGAGGTAGAAGTCATTGCAGGAACTGCAACAGCAGGGATTCCACACGGAGCTATTATTGCTGACAAGATGAATCTGCCATTTGCCTACATCCGTAGCAAACCAAAAGACCACGGTGCTGGTAATCAAATCGAAGGTCGCATAGCTCAAGGTCAAAAAATGGTAGTAGTTGAAGACCTTATTTCAACAGGTGGTTCTGTTCTTGAAGCAGTAGCAGCAGCCAAGCGAGAAGGAGCAGATGTACTTGGAGTTGTAGCGATTTTTAGTTACCAATTGCCAAAAGCAGATCAGAACTTCTCAGATGCAGGTGTCAAACTTGT
The DNA here is from genome assembly GCF_013276905.1 of Streptococcus sp. 3109. Taxonomy (NCBI): domain Bacteria; kingdom Bacillati; phylum Bacillota; class Bacilli; order Lactobacillales; family Streptococcaceae; genus Streptococcus; species Streptococcus sp. 3109. Next base: position 18,582 of record NZ_VMLY01000008.1, read on the forward strand.
GACGCTTTCTAACTACAGTGAACTCATCCATCTAGCCCAAGAAGAAGGCTATATCACACCAGAAGGACTCGATCTTCTAAAACGCTTTAAAGAAGACCAAGAAACTTGGCAAGAGGTGTAAAAAATCAAAAGACTAAAAGGTTAAAAATTATACTATTCTGTCATATCAGGTATATGGATGACAAGATTCAAGTTGTTAATGTTTTTTACGTCAATTGTTTCAGTTTTAGATTTGCTTAGCTTGCTCTTATATAAAAAGTAGCACACGTCATGAAAGTTACAAGGATTAAAGTATAATCCATAAACATGGTCAGATTTCCTTTTCTGAGATTTTGGAATTTCTTGCTTATCCCAGTCTTTTCAGTGATTTTAGCGCCAAGTTCTTTTTAGTTTTGAAAGATTATCCGTGAATTTCTTGGTTATTTATGATAAAATGGGAGTATCGCAAAAAATGACTCATCGTATTCAATTTTGAGTAAAACTAGGAGGATCCCATGTCTACAGAACATATGGAAGAACTAAATGACCAGCAGATCGTTCGCCGTGAAAAAATGGCTGCGCTCCGTGAACAAGGAATCGATCCCTTTGGAAAACGCTTTGAACGTACTGCAAATTCACAAGAATTAAAAGATAAATTTGCTGACCTCGATAAAGAACAATTACATGATAAAAACGAAACAGCTACTATCGCAGGACGCTTGGTAACCAAACGTGGTAAAGGTAAAGTAGGTTTTGCCCACCTTCAAGACCGTGAAGGTCAAATCCAGATCTACGTTCGTAAGGATGCTGTCGGTGAAGAAAACTACGAAATCTTCAAAAAAGCAGACCTTGGTGACTTCCTTGGTGTCGAAGGTGAAGTGATGCGTACGGATATGGGAGAACTCTCTATCAAGGCTACTCACATCACACACTTGTCTAAGGCTCTTCGTCCTCTACCAGAGAAATTCCATGGTTTGACAGACGTTGAAACAATTTACCGTAAACGTTACCTTGACTTGATTTCTAACCGTGAAAGCTTTGAACGCTTTGTCACTCGTTCAAAAATCATCTCTGAAATCCGTCGTTACCTTGACCAAAAAGGTTTCCTTGAAGTGGAAACACCTGTTCTTCATAACGAAGCCGGTGGTGCTTCTGCCCGTCCATTTATCACCCACCACAATGCCCAAAACATTGACATGGTACTTCGTATCGCGACTGAGCTTCACTTGAAACGCCTTATCGTGGGTGGTATGGAACGCGTCTATGAAATTGGCCGTATCTTCCGTAACGAAGGAATGGATGCTACTCACAACCCTGAATTTACTTCTATCGAAGTTTACCAAGCTTATGCAGACTTCCAAGACATCATGGACTTGACGGAAGGCATTATCCAACATGCTGCTAAAGCTGTTAAAGGTGATGGTCCAGTCAACTATCAAGGTACTGAAATCAAGATCAACGAACCATTTAAACGTGTTCACATGGTGGATGCTATCAAAGAAATTACTGGTGTCGATTTCTGGCAAGACATGACTTTGGAAGAAGCTAAAGCTATCGCTGCTGAGAAGAAAGTTCCAGTTGAGAAACACTACACTGAAGTTGGTCACATCATCAATGCCTTCTTTGAAGAGTTTGTTGAAGAAACCTTGATCCAACCAACCTTTGTCTATGGACATCCAGTAGCTGTATCTCCACTCGCGAAGAAAAATCCTGAAGACCAACGCTTTACTGACCGTTTCGAGCTCTTCATCATGACTAAGGAGTACGGTAATGCCTTTACTGAGCTCAACGACCCAATCGACCAACTTAGCCGTTTTGAAGCCCAAGCTAAAGCCAAAGAACTTGGTGATGATGAAGCGACAGGAATCGACTATGACTACATCGAGGCTCTTGAATACGGTATGCCACCAACAGGTGGTTTGGGAATCGGTATCGACCGTCTCTGCATGCTCCTCACTGATACAACTACTATCCGTGATGTATTGCTCTTCCCAACAATGAAATAAGCTCTTATCCTCTGGTACTTGCCAGGGGATTTTTTTGCCTCTTTGTCAACTGTAGTGGGTTGAAGAAAAGCTAAGCTCGAGAAAGGACAAATTTCGTCCTTTCTTTTTTTTGATGCAAAAAGAGACTGAATTTAAGGAGAAAATGAAGTATAGTGTATTGAAGTTGAAATAGTACACTTTGATTTCTAAGACATTGTTAGAAATTGGTTTAAATTCCCTAATCAATTTGCGCATGTTTTATTTCATTTTACGATAGTACGCTGAAACTTTTCAAAAAGTACTAGAAATTGACTTGGACTCCCCAATTGATTTGTTCAGATTCACTATAAATAAAAAATTAATAAGAGGGATAGGAAGTTAGCGTCAACTAGGATAGTATCTTGCTTAAACAGTATTATGGGACTGATATAAGTCCATAGGCTCTATTAGAGGATGTTCTGGTGTCTTATTCACTTGTTTTTTATAGCATTAGTAGATAGAATCAGCAAATAAAAAAGTAGTTCAAATGCCTGGCAGCAAAAAATCTCAACGATTCACTTAATATAGACTAAAGTTTAGAGTTTAAGGAAAGTAGGGATAGTATATTGTATGAAAAAATAAGATGGTTTTTAAGCAAAACTCTTGAAAATGATTGAAAAAAGAGTTATTATAGTTGTATAGTAAAAAGCAAACGATTACTTAATCAAGGAGGACAGTTTATGTCATACAAAACAAGCAATGCAGAAGGTCATGTAGATTTCATCAATACCTATGATTTGGAGCCCATGGCGCAAAAAGTGATCCCTAAAGCAGCCTTTGGTTATATCGCCAGTGGAGCAGAGGATACTTTTACTTTACGGGAGAACATCCGTGCTTTTAACCACAAACTCATCGTTCCGCATACGCTTTGCAATGTAGAAAATCCAAGTACAGAGATTGAATTTGCAGGTGAAAAACTGTCTTCACCAATCATTATGGCGCCTGTTGCGGCTCATAAATTAGCTAATGAACAGGGTGAAGTGGCGACTGCGCGTGGTGTGCATGAGTTTGGTTCTCTTTATACAACTAGCTCATACTCTACTGTTGACCTTCCAGAGATTTCTGAAGCCCTTCAAGGGACACCTCACTGGTTCCAATTTTACTTTAGTAAGGATGACGGTATCAACCGCCATATCATGGACCGTGTGAAGGCTGAAGGTTATAAAGCGATTGTCTTGACGGCAGATGCTACTGTAGGGGGTAATCGTGAAGTGGATAAGCGTAATGGTTTTGTCTTCCCAGTTGGCATGCCGATTGTTGAAGAATACCTGCCAGAAGGTGCTGGTAAATCAATGGACTTTGTTTACAAATCAGCTAAACAACGCTTGTCTCCACGTGATGTAGAATTTATCGCTGAATACTCAGGACTTCCTGTGTATGTCAAGGGACCACAATGCCGTGAGGACGTTGAACGTTCGCTTGCTGCAGGAGCTTCTGGTATCTGGGTAACCAACCACGGTGGTCGTCAAATCGACGGTGGACCAGCTGCATTTGATTCACTTCAAGAAGTAGCAGAAGCAGTCGACAAACGCGTACCAATTGTCTTTGACTCAGGTGTTCGTCGTGGTCAACATGTCTTTAAAGCCTTGGCTTCAGGAGCAGACTTGGTAGCTATTGGTCGCCCTGTTATCTATGGCTTGGCTCTCGGCGGTAGTGTTGGTGTGCGTCAAGTCTTTGAACACTTGAATGCGGAATTGAAGACAGTTATGCAGTTGTCTGGAACTCAGACCATTGAAGATGTCAAACATTTCAAACTCCGTCACAACCCATACAACCCAACCTTCCCAGTTGACCCACGTGACTTAAAATTGTATTGATAAAAGAGATTGCCTCCACTGAATGTGGAGGTTTTTCTTCGTGTATTGGAAGAATAAATCACCATTAAAAACAATATAAATATATTTTCTAATCAAATATCTTGCTAGGGCTTTCATTTTTTGCTATACTGGTGCAGTAATTAAATAATAAAGACATTTGGGGTGCTTTAGGCTGAGATGATACCCATTGAACCTGATACAGTTAAGACTGTCGAAGGGAAATGTGAAACGTTTTTTCGTATGTCGAAATGAACGGTCTAATCTTGTAAGCTAAACTCTAATTCTTGATTGTAATTGGAGTTTTTTTGTTTATATAAGCTGGATGAAGGTGATACAAAGCATTTAGGTAGCTCTTCTTGAACGCCCTTGATTTTCTTTAAAAAGGTCAAGTAAAACTAGGATTTTCTTGGTGTTTTGTTGATTACGAACGAGTAAAAGGAGGAAAAATAAATATGGAAACACAGGTTTATGCATTTCAGCCAGGTTTGATTGTTGGAGAATTATTAAAAAATAGTCAGAAGGATTGGCAGGCTGCAATCAATCATCGTTTTGTCAAGGAACTTTTTACGGGGACAATTGAGAATAAGGTCTTAAAGGATTACTTGATTCAAGATTATCACTTCTTTGATGCCTTCTTATCCATGCTAGGTGCTTGCGTAGCCCACGCAGACCAGCTTGAATCCAAGCTCCGTTTTGCCAAGCAACTAGGCTTTCTTGAAGCAGATGAAGATGGTTATTTCCAAAAGGCTTTCAAAGACTTAAAAGTATCTGAGAATGACTATCTGGAAGTGACCTTGCACCCTGTAACAAAAGCCTTTCAGGATCTGATGTATTCGGCAGTGGCTTCATCAGACTATGCCCATCTTTTGGTCATGCTGGTCATTGCAGAAGGACTCTATTTAGACTGGGGTTCTAAAGATTTGGCTCTACCTGAAGCCTACATTCATTCGGAATGGATCAATCTCCACAGAGGTCCTTTCTTTGCAGAGTGGGTTCAATTTCTGGTTGACGAACTCAATCGTGTCGGAAAAGGTCGAGAAGATTTGACAGAACTTCAGCAACGCTGGAATCAAGCGGTCGCTTTAGAATTAGCCTTTTTTGATATTGGTTATGATGCCTAGAGAAAGTTCAGGATACTGACAAATTTGACGAGGTAAATCATTCAATGTAACTGAAAAAAATTCTCAACTAAAGATAGAGATAAATCGAAATCAATAGATCGTATAAAGTGAAAAGAAAGGAATTCAATATGACAAGTTTAAAATTATTAAAAGAAAAAGCACCTTTGGTCATTTGCATAACCAATGATGTAGTAAAAAATTTCACAGCAAATGGATTAGTAGCACTGGGTGCCTCACCAGCTATGAGCGAGTACCCAGCAGACTTAGAAGATTTATTAAAATATGCTGGAGGATTATTGATTAACATTGGGACTTTAACGGATGATAATTGGAAATTATACCAAGCTGCTCTGAAAATTGCAGAGAAATATAATGTCCCAGCAGTTTTAGATCCTGTAGCCTGTGGAGCAGGAGAATATAGAAAAAAAGTAGCAGATGATTTAATCAACAATTACAAACTAGCTGCGATTAGGGGGAATGCTGGAGAGATTGCTTCTTTAGTAGGTATAAATGTGGCATCTAAAGGAGTAGATAGTGCTGGTGTGGATAATATTGATGAGATTGCTCTAGCAGCCAACGCTAAGTTTCATATTCCAATAGTAGTGACTGGAGAAGTTGATGCGATTGCTGTTAATGGAGAAGTGGTAACGATTCATAATGGTAGTGCCATGATGCCAAAAGTCATTGGGACAGGATGTTTATTAGGGGCAGTGGTAGCAAGCTTTATCGGACTAGAAAAAGGTCAAGAATTGAAATCATTAGAAACAGCAATGTTGGTTTACAATATCGCTGGAGAAATGGCAGAAAAACGTCCAAATGGACATCTTCCTGGAACATTTAAAGTTGAATTTATGAATGCCTTATACGAGATTTCAGATGAAGATGTAAAGGAATTCAAAAGAGTGAAGTAAAATGTTTCATAAAGAATTACTAAAACTATATTTTATTTGTGGAACGACTACTTGCCAAGGAAAAGATCTATATAGAGTCGTTGAGGAAGCCTTAAAAGGTGGTATAACCTTATTTCAATTTCGTGAAAAAGGGGAGGGAGCCTTAGAAGGTAAAGAAAAAGTCGAATTAGCAATTAAACTACAGGATCTTTGTAAAAAATACAATGTTCCATTTATCGTTAATGATGATATTGAGTTAGCATTGGAAATAGATGCTGATGGCGTACATGTAGGACAAGATGACCTTGGAGTTGATGAAATTAGAAAATTGATGCCAGATAAAATAATTGGTCTTTCTATAAAAAATGAGGAAGAATTTCAACAATCAAAAGTTGAATATGTAGATTATGTCGGTGTTGGTCCTGTATTTGATACCCAGTCAAAGGATGATGCTGGTGGTGCTATAGGTTATGAAGGTCTTAAATTGATAAGAAAACTATTGCCACAAATGCCCTTAGTTGCAATTGGTGGGATACAGACGCAACATATTAAAGACATTATACAGACCAATATAGATGGTGTTTCAATCATTTCAGCAATATCGTATGCAAAAAATATAGAAAAAACTGTTCGAGAAATGAGTGAACAATAGGTATCAATCTATCCTTGGATTCTGAGTAGGATTTTCCTTTTTTAAAAAGCTATGTTCAGATTCAGCTTGAATGGCTAATTCATCAAACAGGTCATTTGTTTTTTGCAAAAGAAAGATCTGCTGTATTTATGAGTGCAAGGCTGTATTTCCAGTTCAATTTCTTGAACTAGTATAAAATGTGTGTTATAATAATCACATAATTAAATAATAAAGACATTTGGGGTGCTTTAGGCTGAGATGATACCCATTGAACCTGATACAGTTAATACTGGCGAAGGGAAATGTGAAATGTTTTTTTCGTATGTCGAAAAGAACGGTCTAATCTTGTAAGCTGAACTCTAATTCGTATCTGTAATTAGAGTTTTTTCTTTTACGAAACTGGATGAAGGTGATATAAATCCTTTTGGTAGCTCACCTTGAGTGCCCCAATTTTCTTTAAAAAAAGGAGTTTTTTATGTTGAAAAAATGGCAGTTAAAAGATGTTATTTTGCTTGCTTTCTTGTCTATCTTTTTTGGTGGCGTTTTCGTTGGTTCAGGATATGTGTATAATATTCTCAGCCTACTCTTAACACCTCTTGGTTTACAGGCTTTTGCCAATGAAATCCTCTTTGGACTCTGGTGTATGGCTGCGCCCATTGCTGCCATCTTTGTTCCGAGAGTCGGAAGTGCAACGATTGGAGAAGTGCTAGCTGCGCTTGCTGAAGTCCTTTATGGTAGCCAATTCGGTCTAGGTGCCCTTTTGTCTGGCTTGGTTCAAGGTTTGGGAAGTGAACTTGGTTTTATCGTAACCAAGAATCGCTATGAAAGTTGGCTCTCTCTAACTGCTAGTAGTATTGGGATTACGCTTGTTAGCTTTGTCTATGAATACATTAAGTTAGGTTACTACGCCTTCTCTCTTCCTTTTGTCCTTTCCTTGCTTGTGGTGCGTTTTATTTCTGTTTATTTCTTCTGTACCATTTTGGTTCGTGCCATTGTCAAACTCTATCATCAGTTTGCAACTGGAGGAAAGGCATAGATGGGGCTGGAATTACGGGAGATTCAGGCCCCAATTTTTTCGGAACCGCTTGATTTTACTTTTCATGAGCAAGCTTTTACCTTGTTAGTTGGGAGTAGTGGGTCTGGAAAATCGAGCCTCTTTCAAGTTATTGCCCAAGTTAGTTCTCTTCCCTATAGCGGTCAAGTCCTGATAGATGAGAGCGAGGTCAGTCAGCTTTCTATCATCGAACGTGTCCAAACGGTTGGTATTCTCTTTCAAAATCCCAATCATCAATTTACCATGGAGAACTTGTTTGAGGAGCTGATTTTTACCTTGGAGAATATCGGCTATCCCGTTCAGGAAATTGATTCTAAAATAGCAGAGGTTGTCCAGCAATGTCGTTGCAAGGACATCTTGCACCGTCCCATCCATCACTTATCAGGTGGAGAAAAGCAAAAGGCTGCTTTGGCTGTTCTCTTTGCTATGAATCCTAGGGTCTATCTATTAGATGAGCCCTTTGCTTCCATTGATCGCAAGAGTAGGATAGAGATATTGGAGATTCTAAAAGAGTTGGTCTCTAATGGGAAGACAGTTATTTTGTGCGACCATGATTTATCTGATTATGAAGCCTATATCGACCATATGGTGGGGCTAAGAGTTGGACAACTAAGGGAAGTGTTTCAAATCCCTGCCTCTGAAATGACACAGGCTGTTTCAAAGGAGGTTGCTTCTAGCCCAGAACTATTCCATATGGATCGAACGACTTGTGAGCTTGGTAACCGCCCCCTCTTTTCGATTGCTGATTTCACATTTTACCAAGGAATTTCCTGTATTTTGGGTGACAATGGTGTCGGGAAATCAACCCTCTTTCGGTCTATTCTTCAATTTCAAAAGTATAAGGGGCGCATTACCTGGAGGGGGACAGTCCTGAAAAAGAAAAAGAGTTTGTATCGTGACCTGACGGGTGTTGTTCAGGAAGCTGAGAAACAGTTTATCCGAGTCAGTCTGCGAGAAGAGCTTCAATTAGATGGACCTGATTCTGAAAGAAATCAACGAATTTTCCAAGCTTTACGATATTTTGATCTGGAGCAGGCTCTTGATAAGAGTCCCTATCAATTAAGTGGTGGTCAGCAAAAAATTCTTCAGCTCTTGACCATCTTGACCAGTAAGGCTTCAGTGATCTTGCTAGATGAACCTTTTGCAGGTTTGGATGATAGAGCTTGCCATTATTTTTGCAAGTGGATTGTGGAGGAGAGAAATCAAGGAAGAAGTTTTCTGATCATTAGCCATCGTTTAGATCCCTTGATCTCTGTGGTTGATTATTGGATTGAGATGACTAGTCAGGGTCTTCGTCATGTGAAATCAGTGACAATTACCAAACCACTTACGTCTCAGAGTAGCAATATCCAAGGGGAGGTGAGATAGTATGGTCAAAGTAGCAACCCAGACACCGATTATCAGTCTCTTCTTGCTGATTTTATCCTTGGAAACATCTTTCATTCCTTCGATTGCTCTGAATCTTTCGGTAGTCGCATTCTGTATTCTCTTTATGCTCTATTACCGTCGATTTAAAGTATTGGCTTGGATGATTCTGCTCGCCATTTTGCCATCCTTTGCCAACTACTGGGCAGTTCAGTTACATGGAGATGCTTCGCAGGCAGTCATGCTTGGAACGAGGGCCTTTGTGACCGTTTGTATTGGTCTTGTTTTTGTTTCCTCTATTTCCCTAAAAGAGCTTCTCTTGTACTTGGCCCAAAAGGGGTTATCACGCTCTTGGGCCTATGCCTTGATTGTGGTATTTAATTCCTTCCCCCTCATTCAGCAAGAAATCAAGTCCCTAAAAGAAGCTTGCCTATTACGTGGTCAAGAACTGCATTTTTGGTCGCCCTTGATTTACAGCAAGGTTCTGATGACAGTCTTTAGGTGGCGCCATCTTTACCTGAGAGCCCTGTCGGCGCATGGATATGACGAACATGCACAGTTGAAGAATAGCTATCGGACTTTTTATATTCCTAAAAAAACAAAATTAATCTACCTGCTTTTCTTTTTATTGCTTCAAACCAGTCTATTTTTATAAAGGAGTTATTATGGAATTTACAGATATTGCGATGGAATTATCCAAGGAAGCTTGGCAGGCTTCCTTTCATCATCCCTTTATTTTACAATTACAAGAGGGGGATTTAGAACCTGCCGTTTTCCGCTATTACCTGATTCAGGATGCCTACTATCTGAAGGCCTTCTCAGAAATCTATCACCTTTTGGCTGATAAGACTTCAAACCAAGAGATGAAAAGACTCTTGAAACAAAATGCTCAGAGTCTAGTGGAGGGTGAGTTATTTATCCGCCAACAATTTTTCAAGGAATTGGAAATCAGCGATCAGGAAATGGAGCAACATCCAATCGCTCCAACCTGCTATCATTACATTTCTCACATTTATCGGCAATTTGCAGAGCCAAACTTGGGCATTGCCTTTGCAAGTTTGCTGCCTTGTCCTTGGTTATACCATGATATAGGCAAATCACTTAATCTTAAACCATCACCAAATCCTCTCTACCAACAATGGATTGAAACTTATATTACGGATGAGTTAGAGCAACAGATCAGAGAGGAGGGAGAGCTAGTCAATCAACTCTATCGCGAAAGTAATGAGACAGACAAGAAAAAAATGCTAGATGCCTTCCACATCAGTGTTCACATGGAAGCTAAGTTTTGGCAAATGGCCTACCAACACCAGACATGGAAGAGTGATTTACACTCTTTAGAAAAAGGAGAAGAATAGAAATATGAGAAAGCACCAATTGCAAGTTCACAAATTAACCATTTTATCCATGATGATTGCCCTTGATGTAGTCCTTACGCCTATCTTTCGGATTGAGGGAATGGCACCGATGTCCAGTGTAGTCAATATTCTAGCAGGAATCATGATGGGACCTGTTTATGCCTTGGCTATGGCTACAGTCACAGCCTTTATCCGTATGACGACTCAAGGGATTCCGCCTTTAGCTCTCACAGGAGCGACTTTTGGAGCCCTCCTTGCAGGTCTCTTTTATAAGTATGGTCGAAAATTTCATTATTCCGCTCTAGGAGAGATTTTGGGAACAGGTATTATTGGTTCTATTGTTTCCTATCCTGTTATGGTACTCTTTACAGGATCGGCCGCTAAGCTTAGTTGGTTTATCTATACTCCTCGATTTTTTGGAGCAACCTTGATTGGTACAGCGATTTCCTTTATTGCCTTTCGATTTTTAATCAAGCAGGAATTCTTTAAAAAAGTGCAAGGATATTTCTTTGGTGAAAGGATAGACTGATGCAGGCATTGACAAATCCTTTTCCTCTGGAAATGACTTCCCTAATTCACTGTATTACCAATGAGATTTCTTGTGAGATGCTAGCAAATGGGATTTTGGCTTTGGGATGTAAACCAGTTATGGCAGATGATTCCCGTGAGGTTCTTGATTTTACTAAGCAAAGCCAGGCACTCTTCATCAATTTGGGGCATTTGTCAGCTGAGAAGGAAAAAGCAATCCGTATGGCAGCTTCTTATGCAGCTCAAGTTTGTCTCCCAATGGTAGTAGATGCGGTTGGCGTAACAGCTTCAGTCATTCGTAAGAGCTTAGTTAAAGACCTTTTAGACAATAGCCCTACGGTCCTTAAAGGAAATATGTCAGAAATCCGAAGTCTTGTTGGCTTAAAACACCACGGCGTTGGGGTCGATGCCAGTGCTAAAGATCAAGAAACGGAGGATTTGCTTCAAGTCTTGAAAGACTGGTGTCAGACCTATCCTGGTATGTCATTCTTAGTTACTGGTCCTAAGGACCTCATCGTTTCGAAGAATCAGGTCGCTGTACTGGGAAATGGCTGTACAGAATTAGACTGGATAACAGGGACAGGAGACTTGGTTGGAGCCTTGACAGCCGTTTTTCTCAGCCAAGGAAAGACTGGATTTGAAGCTTCGTGTTTAGCAGTCTCTTATCTTAATATCTCCGCTGAGAGAATAGTTGTTCAAGGAATGGGATTGGAAGAATTTCGTTACCAAGTACTCAATCAGTTTTCGCTTCTAAGGAGAGATAAAAACTGGTTAGATGCCATCAAAGGAGAGGTTTATGAATAGAGAAGCACTTAGACTATATCTGGTAACCAATCGCTACCAAGATTCCGTGGAAAGATTTCTTGAAAAGGTTGAGACGGCTTGCCGTTCAGGGGTTACCATAGTCCAATTACGAGAAAAAAATCTCACAACCAATCAATATTATCAACTAGCAAAACAAGTCAAGGAAATAACAGATGTTTATCAGGTACCCTTGATAATCGATGATCGTTTGGATGTTTGTCTTGCAGTCGATGCTGCAGGTCTGCATATCGGAGACGATGAATTACCAGTTTCGGTTGCCCGACAAGTCTTGGGACCTGAAAAAATCCTCGGTGTCACCGCTAAAACAATAAAAAGAGCTCTGGAAGCAGAAACATCAGGTGCAGATTACTTGGGGACAGGAGCCATTTTCCCAACCACCACCAAGGAAAATGCGCCCATTACTCTGATATCGACCTTGAAAACAATTTGCCAAACGGTTGACATTCCAGTAGTTGCTATTGGCGGCTTGACTTCAGAGAACATTGACCAGCTTATGGGCACTGGCATAGCTGGAGTAGCTGTAGTGCGTGATTTGATGCAGGCAGAAGATATTGAGGCAAAAACCCAAGCCTTTTTATCAAAGCTGGATGACATTATTTCCTAACTAATACTCAATGAAAATCAAAGAGCAAATTAGGAAGCTAGCTGCAGGTTACTCAAAGCACAGCTTTGAGGTTGCAGATGGAAGCTGACGTAGTTTGAAGAGATTTTCGAAGAGTATAAAAACTCTCTAATTCCCTTAAAGTAGGAACTAGAGAGTTTTTTTCTTAATCTTTAAAAGTTGTATGGTTGACTGGGCCAGAGCCATGACCGAGTTGAGGAGCGTCTTGGATGGCTTTTGTGATAAAGGCCTTGGCCTTATCGACTGCCTGATAGAGAGTCTTGCCCTTGGCTAGTTCAGCCGTAATCACTGCAGCAAAGGTACACCCAGTACCATGGGTGTGACAGGTTTGAATTCGTGGGCTTTCCCAGACAAATTGGTCATCCTTGGTAAAGAGGAAATCCTTGGCACCGCCTTCGAGATGCCCACCTTTGATTACCACAGACTGAGGACCAAATTCTTTTAAAATCAGGCGACCGGCACGCTGCATGTCTTCAGGATCATGGATTGAAAAACCAACAATCTCTTCTGCCTCAGGAAGATTGGGCGTGATAATGGTTGCAAGGGGAAGTAGGTTTGTTTTTAGGTAAGTTCTGGCACTGGTACCAATCAGGGTGTCACCGCTTGTTGCGACCATAACAGGGTCAAGGACGTAGGGACAGTCCAACTTTTTAAGATAGGGTTGGATGATTTCCATGATTTCGGTAGTTGCCAACATCCCAGTTTTTACAGCCTGAGGTGGAATATCAGAAAAGACACTGTCCAATTGGGCTTTCAACATTTGAGGAGAAACGTGCTCGATTAATTGAACACCTCTGGTATTTTGAGCGACAAGACTGGTTACAACAGCCATTCCATAGACATCTCTAGCTTGGAACGACTTTAAATCAGCCATAATGCCAGCACCACCACTGGGGTCAGTACCTGCAATGGTCAAAGCAACGGGTAAATAAGTCATCTAAAACCTCCCAACCAACTGAAGTTTGTATTCTCAAGAACAAGCAAGTCTGTTTTAGGAAGGTAATAGAAGACTGCTAGTCCCCATTATCATTTCCACTTCCATCAGCTAGCATTACCTAGATTGAGTCAAAGGGTCTAACAGTTGTTAATCTCAGCTTTACGCACCCCTAGTGGTTGTTTTCTTTTTTTCTTTAGTATAGCATATTTTTATTGTTTATATAGTAATATTTGACTGCAAATCGTTTTTTAAATGATTAAAATTCTATTTTTTAAAGAAAAGATTGATTTTATAATTGACAAATGTAGATTTTAAGAGTATACTATTTAACATAATTGACAAATGTAGATTTTGGAGGTGTGATGATGCAGATTTCAGATGCAGAATGGCAGGTAATGAAGATTATTTGGATGCAAGGAGAGCAGACTAGTACGGATTTGATTAGGGTTCTGGCGGAGCGGTTCGACTGGTCCAAGTCGACCATTCAGACTCTTTTGGCTCGTTTGGTTGAGAAAGAGTGTCTGACAAGGAAAAAAGAAGGCAAGTTCTTTGTCTATTCAGCCCTTTTAACTTTGGAACAAAGTCGGGATTTACTTGTCCAAGATATCAAGGACAAGGTTTGTTCTCGTAGGATTAAGAACTTGTTGGCTGATTTGATTACTGAATGTGATTTTACTCAGGCTGACTTGGAAGACTTGGAAGCTGTGATTTCTGAGAAGAAATCAAGCGCTGTAACAAAAGTAAAATGTAATTGTATGTAAAGGAGACGTCATGTTAAATAGTATTGTAACCATTATTTGTATTGCCCTTATCGCGTTTATCTTGTTCTGGTTTTTCAAAAAGCCTGAAAAATCTGGACAAAAGGCCCAGCAAAAAAAGGGCTACCAAGAGATTCGAGTGGAGGTCATGGGGGGCTATACGCCTGAGTTGATTATCCTCAAGAAATCAGTGCCAGCCCGCATTATCTTTGACCGCAAGGATCCTTCACCCTGTCTGGATCAAATTGTTTTTCCAGATTTTGGTGTCCATGCGGACCTACCTATGGGGGAAGAGTATGTAGTGGAAATCACGCCTGAGCAGGCTGGAGAGTATGGTTTCTCTTGTGGCATGAATATGATGCACGGTAAGATGATAGTAGAGTAGGAGGAGACTATGACTGAAATTGTAAAAGCAAGTCTTGAAAATGGTGTTCAAAAAATCCGTATCACGGCAGACAAAGGCTATCATCCAGCCCACATTCAACTGCAAAAAGGAGTTCCTGCTGAGATCACCTTTCACCGTGTGACACCTTCAAACTGTTATAAGGAGATTCTTTTTGAAGAAGAAGGCATCTTGGAACCAATCGGCGTAGACGAAGAGAAAACAATTCGTTTTACACCTCAAGAATTAGGCCAACATGAATTTTCTTGTGGTATGAAGATGCAAAAGGGAAGCTATACAGTCGTTGAGAAGACTCGAAAATCTCTGTCACTTTTACAGCGTTTTTGGATTACTAGTATCTTTACTGTGCCTCTTGTGATCCTCATGATTGGGATGTCGACAGGAGGAATTAGTCACCAAGTCATGCGTTGGGGCACCTTTTTAGCCACAACACCGATTATGCTAGTAGCAGGTGGTCCTTATATTCAAAGTGCTTGGGCTAGTTTTAAAAAGCACAATGCCAACATGGATACCTTGGTTGCTCTGGGAACCCTAGTGGCCTATTTCTATAGCTTAGTTGCCCTCTTCGCTGGCCTCCCCGTTTACTTTGAAAGTGCTGCATTTATCTTCTTCTTCGTTCTTATGGGAGCCGTTTTTGAGGAGAAAATGCGGAAAAATACTTCCCAAGCTGTGGAGAAATTACTTGACTTGCAGGCTAAAACTGCAGAAGTCTTGCGTGAGGATAACTATGTTCAAGTCCCTTTGGAGCAAGTCAAGGTAGGTGACCTGATTCGAGTGCGTCCCGGTGAAAAGATTGCGGTTGATGGTGTCGTAGTAGAAGGTATCTCTAGTATTGATGAGTCTATGGTGACAGGTGAGAGTCTACCTGTGGACAAGACAGTTGGAGATACTGTTATTGGCTCAACCATCAATAATAGTGGAACACTTGTTTTTAGAGCAGAAAAAGTTGGTTCAGAGACTGTTTTGGCTCAGATTGTGGATTTTGTGAAGAAAGCTCAGACAAGTCGTGCGCCGATTCAGGACTTGACGGATAAAATTTCAGGCATTTTTGTTCCAGCAGTTGTCATTTTAGGGATTGTGACCTTTTGGGTTTGGTTCGTCTTGCTCAGGGATAGTGTAGTTGTGCTTGGAGCGAGTTTTGTCTCTTCGCTTCTCTATGGAGTAGCAGTTCTGATTATTGCCTGCCCTTGTGCCTTGGGACTTGCAACACCGACAGCCCTTATGGTGGGGACAGGTCGCAGTGCCAAGATGGGAGTTCTCCTCAAAAATGGAACGGTTCTACAGGAAATCCAGAAAGTCCAAACTATTGTTTTTGATAAGACAGGAACTTTGACGGAAGGGAAACCTGTGGTCACAGATATCATCGGCGACGAAGTAGAAGTGCTTGGATTGGCAGCTTCCTTGGAAGAAGCTTCTCAACACCCACTGGCTGAGGCTATTGTTAAGCGAGCGACTGAAACTGGACTTGAGCTTCACACTGTGGAAAATTTCCAAGCCTTGCACGGAAAAGGTGTCTCAGGGCAAATCAATGGAAAACAAGTTCTGCTTGGAAATGCTAAAATGCTGGATGGCATGGATATTTCTAGCACTCATCAAGATAAACTAGAAGAACTGGAAAAAGAAGCTAAGACAGTTGTGTTCTTGGCTGTGGACAATGAAATCAAAGGCTTGCTAGCCTTGCAAGATATCCCCAAGGAAAATGCCAAGCTAGCCATCAGTCAGCTGAAAAAACGAGGTCTTAAAACAGTCATGCTGACAGGAGACAATGCAGGTGTGGCGCGTGCTATTGCCGATCAAATCGGAATCGAAGAGGTCATTGCAGGTGTCTTGCCAGAAGAAAAAGCCCATGAAATCCATAAACTACAAGCGACTGGAAAAGTAGCCTTTGTTGGGGACGGTATCAATGACGCTCCTGCCCTTAGTGTAGCAGATGTGGGGATTGCTATGGGAGCTGGAACAGATATTGCCATCGAGTCAGCAGATTTGGTGTTGACAACTAATAACCTCCTAGGAGTGGTTCGTGCCTTTGACATGAGTAAGAAAACCTTTAATCGAATTCTGCTCAATCTTTTCTGGGCCTTTATCTACAATGTCGCCGGAATTCCGATTGCAGCAGGAGTCTTTTCAGGTGTTGGACTGGCCCTCAATCCAGAACTGGCAGGTCTAGCTATGGCCTTTAGTTCTGTATCTGTTCTGACTAGTTCACTCTTACTAAACTTTAGTAAAATAGACTAAAAGTAATGACTGGATTTCTTTGTTATAAAACAGGAGTGACAGCACTTTCAAAACTGTATTAGAATAGAGAATAGAGAGTTTTGAGCAGATTTTTAGAAAAGTCAACATAAATATGATACAGTGGAATAGTAAAAGTTTGGAGAACGTTTCCAATTCTATGTAATCGTATTCTCCAAGTCTAAAAAAATTGAAGGAGAGTTATCACTATGACTCAAGGGAAAATTACTGCATCTGCAGCAATGCTTAACGTATTGAAAACATGGGGCGTAGACACAATCTACGGTATCCCATCAGGAACACTCAGCTCATTGATGGACGCTTTGGCTGAAGAAAAAGATATCCGCTTCTTGCAAGTTCGCCACGAAGAAACAGGTGCTCTTGCAGCGGTTATGCAAGCTAAATTCGGTGGCTCAATCGGGGTTGCAGTTGGTTCAGGTGGTCCAGGTGCGACTCACTTGATTAACGGTGTTTACGATGCAGCTATGGATAACACTCCATTCCTAGCGATCCTTGGATCACGTCCAGTTAACGAACTCAACATGGATGCTTTCCAAGAATTGAACCAAAACCCAATGTACAACGGTATCGCTGTATACAACAAACGTGTAGCTTACGCTGAGCAATTGCCAAAAGTAATCGACGAAGCTTGCCGTGCTGCAGTTTCTAAAAAAGGTCCAGCTGTTGTTGAAATCCCAGTAAACTTCGGTTTCCAAGAAATCGACGAAAACTCATACTACGGTTCAGGTTCATACGAACGTTCATTCATCGCTCCTGCTTTGAACGAAGTTGAAATCGACAAAGCTGTTGAAATCTTGAACAATGCTGAACGTCCAGTTATTTACGCTGGTTACGGTGGTGTGAAAGCTGGTGAAGTGATTACTGAATTGTCACGTAAAATCAAAGCACCAATCATCACAACTGGTAAAAACTTTGAAGCTTTCGAATGGAACTATGAAGGTTTGACAGGTTCTGCTTACCGTGTTGGTTGGAAGCCAGCCAACGAAGTGGTCTTTGAAGCAGACACAGTTCTTTTCCTTGGTTCAAACTTCCCATTTGCTGAAGTTTACGAAGCATTCAAGAACACTGAAAAATTCATCCAAGTCGATATCGACCCTTACAAACTTGGTAAACGTCACGCCCTTGACGCTTCAATCCTTGGTGACGCAGGTCAAGCAGCTAAAGCTATCCTTGACAAAGTAAACCCAGTTGAATCAACTCCATGGTGGCGTGCAAACGTTAAGAACAACCAAAACTGGCGTGATTACATGAACAAAATCGAAGGTAAAACTGAGGGTGAATTGCAATTGTATCAAGTTTACAATGCAATCAACAAACATGCTGATCAAGACGCTATCTATTCAATCGACGTAGGTGACACTACTCAAACATCTACTCGTCACCTTCACATGACACCTAAGAACATGTGGCGTACATCTCCACTCTTTGCGACAATGGGTATTGCCCTTCCTGGTGGTATCGCTGCTAAGAAAGACAATCCAGATCGCCAAGTATGGAACATCATGGGAGACGGTGCATTCAACATGTGCTACCCAGACGTTATCACAAACGTTCAATACGACCTTCCAGTTATCAACGTTGTCTTCTCAAATGGTAAATATGCCTTCATCAAGGACAAATACGAAGACACAAACAAACACTTGTTTGGTTGTGACTTCTCTAATGCTGACTATGCGAAAATTGCTGAAGCTCAAGGAGCTGTTGGATTTACAGTTGACCGTATCGAAGACATCGATGCAGTTGTTGCAGAAGCTGTTAAACTCAACAAAGAAGGTAAAACTGTTGTGATCGATGCTCGCATCACTCCACACCGTCCACTTCCAGTAGAAGTACTTGAGTTGGATCCAAAACAACATTCAGAAGAAGCAATCAAAGCCTTCAAGGAAAAATACGAAGCAGAAGAACTCGTACCATTCCGTCTCTTCTTGGAAGAAGAAGGGTTGCAATCACGCGCAATTAAATAATTCCTCTCGTCGAAATCAAAGATAAATTTATAGACTTCTTTATTAGCTTACTGCCGACGATTCCATCATTGAAACTATAAATTTCAATGATGTAATCTAGTGTGGAGCCTAGAAAAAGTCCCAAAGGATTTTTCGTAGTTTGATGAGCAAATATTTGCCATCAAACTTGGTGTCACCTTGTTTATTCTTTGATTTTCATAGAGCAGAACTTGAAAAGATCGGAACAATCCGGTCTTTTTATGGAGGATAGTAAATGGATTTAAATCAATTAGATATTATTGTTTCAGATGTTCCCCAAGTCTGTGCTGACTTGGAGCATATCTTGGATAAAAAGGCAGATTATGCTGATGATGGTTTTGCTCAGTTTACGATTGGCAGTCACTGTCTGATGTTGTCCCAAAATCATTTGATTCCTTTGGAAGATTTTCAGTCAGGCATCATTCTTCACCTTGAGGTTGAGAATGTAGACCAGAATTACCAACGTTTAAAAGAGATCGGTGTCGAGATTTTAAACGGTATTTGTGAAACGGATTGGGGAACAGAGTCCTTATTAGTTAAAGGTCCAGCTGGTCTAGTGATTGATTTTTATCGTATGAAATAGGACGCTTAGTCATTTGACGTTAACCTTAACCATTCTTAAAACAGAAATTGAGAATATGAACTATTGAAAGATCGGAGCAATCCGGTCTTTTTATATAAAGAAATTGCATATAAATAGTTGACGGCGCTTTCTTAAAATCTTATAATAAAAATATAACAGCAGAAAATAAGATTGATATGGAAAGGAGAAATATTTTTTAAACAGCAGTTGTAAGTGGATTTTATTATTTCACTGGAACTTGGGATTGAAATATCTCCATGAATAGATAGTAGGAGGAAAGAGATGCAAAAAAAGGATATTTATCTAATCTGTGTGACCATGATTATCTGTTCAATTATTATAGGTTTGATTGTAGGAAATTTTATTTTGCACGGTCTTGAAGATATTGCTGACATCATTAACTACGGCTTGCTGATAATCAATCAAACTATCAATCAATCTATCTATTGATTGACAAGAGCTATTCATTTTTACATTTTATAGATCAAACAGATCGGAGCAATCCGGTCTTTTTCTTATCACAAGACTGTGATAGTTTACATTTTTATAACAAAAATCTTAAACTCTTGCTTGTTTTTGTATTAAATTATAAAATAGAAAGTATAAAAGAATAAAAGAGGTTTTGAAAATGTCTGAAAAACAAATGAAAGTGTTGGGCTGGGCAGCGACATTTATGTCTGTTATGATGTATGTGTCATATTTCCCACAAATCATGAATAATCTTGCCGGTCAAAAAGGCAACTTCATTCAACCCCTAGTCGCAGCTATCAACTGTAGTCTCTGGGTTTACTATGGTCTTTTCAAGAAGGAAAGAGATATTCCACTTGCAGCTGCTAATGCACCAGGTATCGTTTTTGGTTTAGTAACGGCTATCACAGCTTTGATTTAAAAAGAAGACTGCTTTCAGTCTTTTTCTTTTATGAAAATAGATGCTTCATTAAAGTAATTTTTGAATGAGAGTTGAGGGAACAAGTCCAGTTACAGCTAGCTTTACGAGAGTCTTTTATGTTCGTCTCTATCAAAGAAAAAAGTATATCGTTACTATTTTTATAAAATCTTCTCCCTACTTTATAAGATGTTAAAAAGAGTTCAAATGGAACTCTTTTTTTGCTATAATGAAGGAAGAAAAATCAGACAGGAGATCAAGATGTCAGAACCGTTATTTTTACAATCAGTTATGCAAGAAAAGATCTGGGGTGGAACCAAGCTACGTGATGAGTTTGGCTACGATATCCCAAGTGAAAAAATCGGAGAATACTGGGCTATCTCAGCCCATCCAAATGGTGTCTCTAAAGTTGCCAATGGTCGTTTCGAGGGAACAGACCTGGCTACTTTATATGCAGAGCACCGTGAATTGTTTGGCAACCGTCCAGAGCCTGTATTTCCACTTTTGACCAAAATTCTCGATGCCAATGACTGGCTCAGTGTTCAAGTTCATCCAGATAATGCTTATGGACTTGAGCATGAAGGCGAGCTTGGAAAAACAGAGTGCTGGTACATCATCGCTGCGGATGAAGGTTCAGAGATTATCTACGGGCATAATGCCAAGTCAAAAGAAGAACTCCGCCAGCAAATCGAAGATAAAAACTGGGATGCCTTGCTGACAAAAGTACCAGTTAAGGCTGGAGATTTCTTCTATGTGCCAAGTGGAACTATGCACGCTATCGGTGCAGGCATCTTGATTCTTGAAACCCAACAGTCTAGTGATACTACCTATCGCGTTTATGACTTTGACCGCAAGGATGATAATGGTAACTTGCGTGAACTTCACCTTGAAAAATCTATTGATGTATTAAACATTGGTGAGCCAGCAAATAGTCGTCCTGTAACTGTCAAAGCAGATGATTTGCGTTCCACTCTCCTTGTATCCAATGATTTCTTTGCAGTTTACAAGTGGGAAATTACTGGAAAAGTTGACTTCGAAAAGACAGCTGACTACAGCTTATTCAGTGTCTTGGCTGGTCAAGGTCAACTGACTGTTGACGGGAAAAATTATTCAATCCAAAAAGGCAGCCACTTTATCTTACCAAGTGATGTTGAAGCTTGGACTCTGGAAGGGCAAGGTTTGGAATTGATTGTTAGCCATCCATAAAAAAAGAAAGGGCCTGAGTTCACTACTCAAGTCCTTTTTGATTACATAAACTGGGCGATAAAGACCACGATGATGATGATAGGAATGATAAAACGAAGAAGGAAGAGCCAGACTTGGAAAAGTCCTTGTTTCCAGGCTGTTTCATCAAGATGCAGTTCCTCCATTGCAAGTGTCTTCTTAAAGATGTAGCCAGTAAAGAGTGAAAGGCAGAGAGCTCCAAATGGCATAAGGAGATTGGAAACCAAGAAGTCCATAGCGTCAAAGAAGGTCTTCCCAAAGATGTGAACATCCGCCATAACTCCATAGGATAGGGCCGAAGGAATTCCAAAGACAAAGGTCAAGATTCCCAAAATCACACTCCATTTGGCACGCTTGCTGTTGTCCTGATTGGTGATATTACCCACATTGATTTCCAGCATCACGACAGAGGAAGTGACCGTCGCAAAGAGGAAGAGCAAGAGAAAGAGGATGTAGAAAATGGTTCCAAAAGGCATCTTGTCAAAGAGTTGAGGCAAGACGATAAAGAGCAAGCTCGGTCCCCCTTCAGACTGGATATTGAAGGCTGACATGGCTGGGAAAATGGCTAGTCCTGCCATGATGGATACTGAGATATTCATGGCTACGATGGAGCTTCCTGAGTGGACCAGATTGGTTTTCTTGTCCAAGTAAGAAGCATAGGTCAACATAGCTGTAACCCCTAGTGAGAGGGCAAAGAAAGATTGTCCCAGAGCATAGAGGAGACCAGAACTTGTCAGTTTTGAAAAGTCTGGTTTGAGGAAGTAGAGAACGCCTTCCATGGCATTTGGCAAACTGAGAGAGCGCCCGATGATGACAACAAAGATGATAAAGAGCAGGGGCATCATGACTTTCGAAGCTCTTTCAATCCCTTTTTGAACCCCACGTGATACAATGAAGATATTCAATAGGATAAAGGCTGCTTGAGCTCCTAAGGCAATGGCTGGATTAGAAATAATATCGGTAAAGAGCTGAGCATAGTCATTGGTAATGCCTAGGTGGAGAGCTTTACCGATAGCGATACCTAAATAAATGAAGACCCATCCTCCAATAACACTGTAGAAAGATAAGAGGATAAAGAGGGCAAAGGCACCAATCCAACCGATAAAGTTGTACTTACTATTCTTGCCTAGTTTTCCAAAGGTTTTGATAGCTGAGACACCAGCACTTCGGCCGAGAGCAAATTCAGCCAGCAATAGGGGGAAACCGATTAAAATAGTGGAAATGAGAAAGACTAGTAAAAAGCCTCCTCCACCGTTAGCAGCAGTCATGTAGGGGAATTTCCAAACGGCACCAAGTCCGATGGCTGAACCAGCAGATGCTAGAATAAAGCCCAGTTTAGAACCCCATTGCGATTTTTCAGACATAGTTAAACTCCTAAAATTAGTGTTACAAAAGAAAAAGCTACTGCCCTTGGCAACTAGCCTCACCAGTACTCAAAATGAGCCTTTCTTTTGATTGATAGACTTGACTATCCTATCATGTTTTCTAAGGTCTGTCAAGAAAACCATTTTCATGTTATGACAAAGTAAAAAATTTCGCAAAAACGCTTGACTCTGACCTAAGGGGAGGGGTTATACTATCAATGTAAGGAGGAAATCATGTACCATATAAAAGAAGCTGCGCAGCTTTCGGGCGTCTCTGTCAAGACCCTGCACCACTACGATAAGATAGGACTTTTGGTTCCTTTAAAGTCGGAAAATGGCTATCGAACCTACAGTCAGGAGGATTTGGAACGCCTTCAGGTCATTCTTTACTATAAATATCTAGGCTTTTCTCTAGAAAAAATAGCAGAGCTGTTAAAGGAAGATAGATCAGATTTGTTGCCTCATTTGACCAGACAGTTGGACTATTTGACTCGAGAAAGGCAGCATCTGGATACCTTGATTTCAACTTTGCAAAAAACCATTCAAGAACAAAAAGGAGAAAGAGAAATGAGCATTCAAGAGAAATTCGCTGGATTTAACTACCAAGATCATCAAAAATACCACCAAGAGGCGGTAGAGAAATATGGTCAAGAAGTCATGGACCAAGCGCTGGAGCGCCAGAAAGGTCACGAAGACGAGGCTACGGCTGCCTTCAACCAAGTTTTTCGAGCCTTGTCACAAAATCTTCAAGCTGGTATACCTGTAACAGCAACAGAAAACCAAGAAGAAGCTGCTAAACTCTTGCAAGCCATCCGTACTTATGGATTTGACTGCTCTATTGAGGTATTCGGTCATATCGGTAAAGGCTACGTCTACAACCCAGAATTTAAGGAAAACATTGACAAATTTGGTACTGGAACAGCCCAGTACACATCAGATGTGATTGCTCACTATGTCCAAACTCAGACAAAATAAAATCGGAGGAGTATTCTTCCGATTTTTACTAAATTCAAGCATTACTTGCTTAATAATTTTTCTACTACATTTAGCTTTCGCATTGTCAAATCTACATTAAAAAGTTTTTCAAGATAGTTGGTATGGAGTTTCTTTTGTTTTGCAGTTCTAGGGAGATAGAGGTAAAGACAATGGTTACCGACACAAATTTCTTCTTCGCCGTAATCCATTTTTAATTTTTCTAAGGGGAGACTTTGAATAGCTTCTTGATAAAAAATCACGTGTATACGGTCATAAAGATAGTGTTCTCCAAAAGGGTTTTCTTGGACAATTTTTGTAAAATTACTTTTGTTCTTGATAACCATTTTTAAGTCGGCCCCAATTTTTTCCTTTATCAGAGTATGAACACGTTCTCGTATTTCTTCGAGAGCTAAGTTACTTTCAAGAATGATATTCCCACTTTGAATATAGGTTCGAACTTGTTGAAAACCAGCTTCTGTCAAGATATCTACTAGATAAGACATTTTAGGGATAGCATTTTTTCCATTAGGAGTAACTCCTCTTAACAAGATAATATGTTCCAAAGGACTTCCTTTCTTTTGGGGTGGATTTAGTCATTGAATAATTTAGATTTAGATTGGGTTTGATCCTGCCACCCAGCCAGTGCAGAGGGCAGAAGTGATGTTAAAGCCACCTGTGTGGGCATTGATATCCATGACCTCGCCAGCAAAGTGGAGTCCAGGGACCAGCTTACTTTCAAGGGTTTTAGGATTGATTTCCTTGAGACTAACCCCTCCTTTGGTAACAAAGGACTTGGCAAGGGACATTTTGCCAGTCACAGGGATTTTGAGAGCCTTGATGGACTGGAGAAGTTGTTCTTGTTCCTTTTCAGTCAACTGTTTGACTTTTTCTGGATAGCCTTGCACAAAAAATTCTGCCAAGCGTTCTGGTAACAAAGTTTTTAAGGCATTTTTCAAGGATTTTTCCCGATTTTCTTCTAGAAATGCAGCCAAGTCCTTCTCAGAAAGTTGAGGCAAAACATCTAGCGAGAGAACCTCCCCACCCTTGACAAAACTTGACATACGCAGAGCAGCAGGGCCTGACAAACCAAAGTGGGTAAAGAGCAGATCGTGAGTGATAACATGCTTGCCATAGCTTAGGGTCACATCATCCAATGAAATTCCCTGCAAGGCCTTGTGTGGAAAATCTGTTAATAAAGGACTTTCAGCGGCTTCAAGTTCGGTAATGGTATGCTTAAAATGACGGGCAATCTCGTGACCAAAACCAGTAGAACCAGTCGAAGGATAAGATTTACCACCAGTTGTGACAATGAGTTTCTCACAAGTGAAGGTTTGGTCAGCTGATTTAAGGACAAACTGGTCATCTATCTTTTTAACCGAAACAATTTCTGTTTGAGTAGCAACTTGACCACCGAGCTCAGTGATTTTCTTTTCCAAGGCTTCGATAATGGTACGAGACTTGTCACTAGTAGGAAAGACGCGGCCGTGGTCTTCGACCTTAAGTTTAACCCCATTTTCTGTAAAAAAGTTAATGATGTCATGATTATCAAACTGGGAGAAGACACTGTATAAAAAGCGTCCATTTCCAGGAATTCCAGCTAGCAGGTCGTCCAAACTACCATTGTTGGTTACATTGCAACGACCACCACCAGTACCAGCTAATTTTTTTCCGAGTTTCCGATTTTTTTCGATGAGGAGGGTTTTCTGTCCATAAAAGCTACTGGAAATCGTAGCCATCATACCAGCAGGTCCTCCACCGATGACAATAGTATCAAAATGTTTCATAGCTCTATTGTACCACAAAAAAACAAGAGATGATGGTCACCTCTTGTCAAGAATGCAATTAATCAATTTCATATCCCATCAGCAAACCACCATCTTCTGCATAGAAACTGCAGAGACCAGATGTCGGGAGAATTTTAATATCCGCCTGTGGGAAGGTTTCGCGAATTCGCTCTGAGAGCTGTTGACAACATTTCTCGTTATTACGTTGGGCCATGACGATACGGCCACCAGTATATCCTGCTTTTACTAACTCTTCATAGGCTGCCTGAATCGCTTTCTTTGCTCCTCTTGCTTTTTGTAGCAATTCAAGGGTTCCAGTTTCACTAGCTTCCCCGACCATACGGATATTGAGAAGGCCAACGACTGTACCGATAAGCTTGCTCAAACGGCCGTTCTTCACCAAGTTGTCGACTTTAGCTAGGACAAAGAGCAACTTGGTTTTTTCTTGATAGGCAGTGATAGCTTCAACCACTTCTTCAAAATATAAGCCCTGGTCAATCAAGTCATTTAACTTTTCTACGAGCAAGTCAACTTCCCCGCCAGCAGACAAACTATCAATTACATGAATCTTAGTGTCAGGATGGTCTTCCAGATAAATATTCTTGGCTAGTTGAGCACTATTGTGACTGCCAGAAAGAGTACCAGTGATGGTTACTAGGAAAATGTTTTTGGCTCCTTCAAATGCTCGCAAATAATCATCTGGGCTTGGACAAGCTGATTTTGAAGCTTCTGCAGTTGCATACATGGTTTCCATCATTTGGTCAATATCAAGACTGGCATCATCAACAAAGACCTGATCAGCTACTTGAATGGTTAAGGGAACACTTACAAAGGTCGTGTCAATAGCTGGTGTCTCCAGCTGACGATAATCACAACCAGAGTCAGCAATAATCTTCCAAGTCATAGAAATTCTCCATCTTTGTCAGTTATACATTGACAAAGGTTCTGTCTTTTTTTACAATTATATCATGAAAGCCCTTGAAACAAAAGCCTCATCCGTCTGTTGTGACAAGTAGAAAGAAAATGTTATGTCTGAACGTAGAATCTCTGAAAAGTCTCTTGAAAATCTCAGAAAATCAAACCAAGAATCCAATTTATTAACTAGAGAAGCCATCGAAACAGCCCTTTTGCAACTCTTGGAAAAAAAGGACTTGACCAAGATTAGTATTTCTGAATTGGTCAAACGTGCAGGCGTTTCGCGTGCAGCCTTTTATCGCAATTATGATTCCAAAGAGGAGATTTTAGAAAGCGTCTTTAAACGAACTGTCCACAATATTATGAAACAGCTGCATCATTACGATTTAAAGACAGACCTTTATCTGGTCTGGATTCACCTTTTCCGTGAGGCAAGAAAGGAAGCCAGAGTGATTCAACTTGCCTTAGATTACCATCTGGAAAAAATCTTTGTCCAAGCCATGCAGGAATTTTTAGAAAAATACCATGGAAAATCAAAAGGTGTCAGCTCTTATCTTCATTCCTTTTGGAGCTCGGCCATCGTCTCTGTCCTTCTAAAATGGATTAAAGATGGCATGAAAGTACCTGCTGAAAAGATTGCGGATTTACGGTTACCATTTTTTAAAAAATAGAGAAAAAGGAGAAAAGAGATGACTGAAAAAAGACTAGCCTGGGATGAGTATTTTGCAGCCCAAGCCCTACTAATTGCCAATCGTTCCACTTGTAAACGCGCTAAAGTGGGTGCAATTTTGGTTAAGGATAATAAAGTTATTTCCACTGGTTACAATGGTTCGGTGTCAGGGACTGAGCATTGTATTGATCACGAATGTTTGGTCATTGAAGGCCACTGTGTTCGCACCCTTCACGCTGAGGTTAATGCCATTCTCCAAGGGGCTGAGCGTGGTGTTCCTAAAGGTTTTACAGCCTATGTAACCCATTTTCCTTGTCTAAACTGTACAAAACAATTGCTGCAGGTCGGTTGCAAGCGCGTGGTTTATATTAACCAGTACCGAATGGACGACTATGCCCAATACCTTTATCAAGAAAAGGGAACAGAATTAACCCATCTACCACTTGAGACCGTACAGGAAGCTCTTAAAGAAGCAGATTTAATGTAAAAATTATCAAAAATAAATGGTTTAGAAAGATTTTTAAACCGTTTTTTGGTATAATAAGAAGAATAAATTGAAAGAAGGAATTCCAAAAATGGGAAAAATTGAAGTTATTAATCACCCGCTGATTCAACACAAATTGTCAATCTTGCGTCGTACAGATACTTCTACAAAAGCTTTTCGTGAGCTAGTAGATGAGATTGCAATGTTGATGGGGTATGAAGTACTTCGTGATCTTCCACTAGAAGATGTGGAAATCGAAACACCAATTACAAAAACAGTTCAAAAACAATTGGCAGGTAAGAAATTGGCCATCGTTCCAATCTTGCGCGCAGGTATCGGGATGGTTGATGGGCTCTTGAGCTTGGTTCCAGCTGCTAAAGTTGGCCATATCGGTATGTACCGTGATGAAGAAACACTTCAACCAGTTGAATACTTGGTGAAATTACCTGAGGACATTGACCAACGTCAAATTTTTGTAGTAGACCCAATGTTGGCAACAGGTGGCTCAGCAATCTTGGCTGTTGATTCTCTTAAAAAACGTGGCGCATCAAATATCAAATTTGTCTGCCTTGTATCTGCTCCAGAAGGTGTAAAAGCCCTTCAAGAAGCTCATCCAGATGTAGAAATCTTTACAGCAGCTTTGGATGAACGCTTGAACGAACACGGTTATATCGTTCCAGGCCTTGGAGATGCTGGGGACCGCTTGTTCGGTACGAAATAAGATCGAAAAGAAGACTGACTTGGAAAAGAATTTCCTGTCGTGAAAGGGGGTTGAATTTTTGTTTCTGTCTAATGAAAACAGAGCAAAAATTTGACCTTTTTTGACCTAGATATTATAATGGTCTTATCTTCAGTCATTTGACCAACAAAATTAAAATTCAAAAGGAGAAATAAATGATTCCTGTAGTTATTGAACAAACAAGCCGTGGAGAACGTTCCTACGATATTTACTCACGTCTTCTAAAAGACCGCATCATCATGCTGACAGGTCCAGTTGAAGATAATATGGCTAACTCTGTTATTGCCCAGTTGCTTTTCTTGGATGCCCAAGATAGTACAAAGGATATTTACCTTTATGTCAATACACCAGGTGGTTCCGTTTCAGCTGGTTTGGCGATCGTTGATACCATGAACTTTATTAAGGCAGATGTCCAAACCATCGTTATGGGTATGGCCGCATCTATGGGGACTGTCATCGCATCAAGTGGAGCAAAAGGCAAACGTTTCATGCTTCCAAATGCTGAATACATGATTCACCAACCAATGGGCGGTACAGGTGGTGGTACTCAACAAACCGATATGGCGATTGCTGCAGAACACTTGCTCAAAACTCGTAACATCTTGGAAAAAATCTTGGCTGAAAATTCAGGTCAGTCAATCGAAAAAGTCCATGCAGATGCAGAACGCGATAACTGGATGAGTGCCCAAGAAACACTCGAATATGGCTTTATTGATGAAATCATGGCCAACAATTCATTGAACTAATGATGAAAGAAGGCAAACTCGACTGGGTTTGCTTTTTTTGGTATAATAGGGAGAGATTTCTTAGAAAGAGGATTTATCATGTTTGAAAAAGTCAATCGATCTGGCTTGATTATCTATCTTTACTATAATCGTGATGCAAAAAAACTGCAGGATTATGGAGATATTACCTATCATTCCAAGAAACATCGTTACTTACAACTCTATGTTCCAACTCAAGAAGTGGAGCAATTGGTCGGGCGCTTGAGCAAGGAAAAATTTATCAAAAAAGTCAGAGTTTGTCATATCCAAGAGCTGGAAACACCCTTTGTTGGCAACCTTTACCGAGAAGAAAACGTTATCAGATAAAAATTTAAAGAAAAGCGTTGACAATTTTCTGATAATTCGGTATATTCTTAACAGACTATTTAAGAAATAAGGAGACAAAAAAAGATGAAGAAAAAATTTGCCCTATCGTTTGTGGCGTTTGCAAGTGTAGCACTTCTTGCAGCCTGTGGAGAAGTGAAGTCTGGAGCAGTCAACACTGCTGGTAACTCAGTAGAAGAAAAGACAATTAAAATCGGGTTTAACTTTGAGGAAACTGGTGCCGTAGCAGCCTACGGAACATCTGAACAAAAAGGTGCCCAATTGGCTGTTGATGAAATCAATGCTGCAGGTGGTATCGATGGAAAACAAATCGAAGTAGTTGATAAAGATAATAAGTCTGAAACAGCTGAGGCGGCTTCAGTAACAACTAACCTTGTAACCCAATCTAAAGTATCAGCAATCGTAGGACCTGCGACATCTGGTGCAACTGCAGCTGCGGTAGCGAACGCTACAAAAGCAGGTGTTCCATTGATCTCACCAAGTGCGACTCAAGATGGATTGACTAAAGGTCAAGATTACCTCTTTATCGGAACTTTCCAAGATAGCTTCCAAGGAAAAATTATCTCAAACTATGTTTCTGAAAAATTAAATGCTAAGAAAGTTGTTCTTTACACTGACAATGCCAGTGACTATGCTAAAGGGATTGCTAAAGCCTTCCGTGAAGCTTACAAAGGTGAAATCGTTGCAGATGAAACTTTCGTAGCAGGTGACACAGACTTCCAAGCAGCCCTTACAAAAATGAAAGGGAAAGATTTTGATGCTATCATCGTTCCTGGTTACTACACTGAAGCTGGTAAAATTGTAAACCAAGCGCGTGGTATGGGAATTGACAAACCAATCGTTGGTGGTGATGGATTCAACGGTGAAGAGTTTGTACAACAAGCAACTGCTGAAAAAGCATCAAACATCTACTTTATCTCAGGCTTCTCAACTACTGTAGAAGTTTCAGCTAAAGCAAAAGCCTTCCTTGATGCATACCGTGCTAAGTACAATGAAGAGCCTTCAACATTTGCAGCCTTGGCTTATGACTCAGTTCACCTTGTAGCAAATGCAGCAAAAGGTGCTAAAAACTCTGGTGAAATCAAGGATAACCTTGCTAAAACAAAAGATTTTGAAGGTGTAACTGGTCAAACAAGCTTCGATGCAGACCACAACACAGTCAAAACTGCTTACATGATGACCATGAACAATGGTAAGGTTGAAGCAGCAGAAGTTGTAAAACCATAATAGAAAAATGTTGAAATAGGGAATGAGCCTCGGACTCACTCCCTGTTTCGATGTTTAATACTCTTCGAAAATCTCTTCAAACCGCGTCAACGTCGCCTTGGATTATATATGTGACTGACTTCGTCAGTCTTATCTACAACCTCAAAGCAGTGCTTTGAGCAACCTGCGACGAGTTTCCTAGTTTGCTCTTTGATTTTCATTGAGTATAAGAACCTATAAAAAAGTGAGGGAAAACCCTCGGAATTATAAATAGAAAGAGTGAATCTTATGCTCCAACAACTAGTAAATGGTTTGATTCTAGGTAGTGTATACGCGCTGTTAGCTCTAGGATATACCATGGTTTACGGAATTATCAAGCTCATCAACTTCGCCCACGGTGATATTTATATGATGGGAGCCTTTATCGGTTATTTCTTGATCAATTCTTTCCAAATGAATTTCTTTGTAGCGCTTATTGTAGCGATGCTAGCGACAGCCATTCTTGGTGTCGTGATTGAGTTCCTTGCTTACCGACCTTTGCGTCACTCTACTCGTATTGCTGTTTTGATTACAGCTATTGGGGTTTCTTTCCTATTGGAGTATGGGATGGTCTATCTGGTTGGTGCCAATACTCGTGCCTTCCCTCAAGCGATTCAAACAGTTCGCTATGATTTGGGTCCAATTAGCCTAACAAACGTGCAGTTAATGATTTTGGCCATTTCCTTGATTTTGATGATTTTGTTACAAGTCATTGTTCAAAAGACAAAGATGGGGAAAGCCATGCGTGCAGTATCTGTAGATAGCGATGCGGCGCAATTGATGGGAATCAATGTAAACCGTACTATCAGCTTTACCTTTGCTTTGGGTTCTGCTCTTGCGGGGGCGGCTGGTGTTCTGATTGCCCTTTATTATAACTCTCTTGAGCCTTTGATGGGGGTTACTCCAGGTCTTAAATCTTTCGTTGCCGCAGTACTTGGTGGTATCGGAATTATTCCTGGTGCGGCTCTTGGTGGTTTTGTGATTGGTCTATTGGAAACCTTTGCGACAGCCTTTGGGATGTCAGACTTCCGTGATGCCATTGTTTATGGGATCTTGTTGTTGATCTTGATTGTCCGCCCAGCTGGTATCCTTGGTAAAAATGTGAAAGAGAAGGTGTAAACGATGAAGGAAAATTTAAAAGTTAATATTCTATGGTTACTCCTTTTGTTAGCTGGCTATGGCTTGATTAGTGTACTGGTTTCGGTCGGAGTACTCAATCTATTCTATGTACAGATTTTACAACAAATCGGAATTAATATTATTCTGGCTGTTGGTCTCAACTTAATCGTTGGTTTTTCAGGACAATTTTCACTTGGTCATGCTGGTTTCATGGCGATTGGTGCCTATGCAGCAGCTATTATTGGTTCTAAATCACCAACCTACGGTGCCTTCTTTGGAGCCATGCTGGTAGGAGCTTTGCTTTCAGGAGCAGTTGCCTTGCTTGTCGGAATTCCAACCTTGCGCTTGAAGGGGGACTATCTTGCGGTAGCGACTCTAGGTGTTTCTGAAATTATCCGTATCTTTATCATCAATGGCGGAAGCCTTACAAATGGTGCAGCAGGTATCTTGGGAATTCCAAACTTTACAACTTGGCAAATGGTTTACTTCTTTGTTGTGATTACAACCATTGCAACCTTGAACTTCTTGCGTAGCCCTATTGGTCGTTCAACCCTCTCCGTTCGTGAGGATGAAATCGCTGCTGAGTCAGTTGGGGTTAATACGACTAAAATTAAAATCATCGCCTTTGTCTTTGGTGCTATTACTGCAAGTATTGCAGGGTCACTTCAGGCAGGATTTATCGGTTCAGTTGTACCGAAAGATTACACTTTCATCAACTCAATCAACGTTTTGATTATTGTTGTCTTTGGTGGACTTGGTTCCATTACAGGTGCCATTGTATCGGCTATTGTTCTGGGAATTTTGAATATGCTTCTCCAAGATGTTGCTAGTGTGCGTATGATTATCTACGCTTTGGCTTTGGTATTGGTAATGATTTTCAGACCAGGTGGACTCCTTGGAACATGGGAATTGAGCCTATCACGTTTCTTTAAAAAATCTAAGAAGGAGGAACAAAACTAATGGCATTACTTGAAGTAAAACAGTTAACCAAACATTTTGGCGGTCTAACAGCTGTTGGAGATGTGACTCTTGAATTGAACGAAGGGGAATTGGTTGGACTAATCGGTCCAAACGGAGCTGGGAAAACCACTCTTTTCAACCTCTTGACGGGTGTTTATGAACCAAGCGAGGGAACAGTAACCCTAGATGGTCACCTTTTGAATGGAAAGGCACCTTATAAGATTGCTTCTTTAGGACTTGGACGTACTTTCCAAAATATCCGTCTCTTTAAAGATTTAACCGTTTTGGACAATGTTTTGATTGCCTTTGCCAACCATCACAAACAACATGTTTTTGCTAGTTTCTTACGCTTACCAGCTTTTTACAAGAGTGAAAAAGAATTAAAGGCTAAAGCTTTAGAATTGCTGAAAATCTTTGATTTAGATGGTGATGCAGAAACTCTCGCTAAAAATCTTGCCTACGGACAACAACGTCGTTTGGAAATTGTTCGTGCCCTCGCTACGGAACCTAAAATTCTCTTTTTAGATGAACCAGCAGCAGGTATGAACCCGCAGGAAACAGCAGAATTAACTGAGTTAATTCGTCGTATCAAAGATGAATTTAAAATTACGATCATGCTGATTGAACACGATATGAATCTGGTCATGGAAGTAACAGAACGTATCTACGTACTTGAATATGGTCGTTTAATTGCTCAAGGAACTCCAGATGAAATTAAGACTAATAAACGCGTTATCGAAGCTTATCTAGGAGGTGAAGCCTAATGTCTATGTTAAAAGTTGATAATCTTTCTGTGCATTACGGTATGATCCAAGCAGTCCGTGATGTAAGCTTTGAAGTTAATGAAGGAGAAGTTGTTTCCCTTATCGGTGCCAATGGTGCTGGTAAGACAACTATTCTCCGTACCTTGTCTGGTTTAGTTAGACCAAGCTCAGGAAAGATTGAATTTTTAGGTCAAGAAATCCAAAAGATGCCAGCGCAGAAAATCGTAGCAGGTGGGCTTTCACAAGTTCCAGAAGGACGCCACGTCTTTCCTGGCTTGACTGTTATGGAAAATCTTGAAATGGGAGCTTTCTTAAAGAAAAATCGTGAAGAAAATCAAGCTAACTTGAAGAAAGTTTTCTCACGCTTCCCACGTCTTGAAGAGCGGAAGAACCAGGACGCAGCCACTCTTTCAGGAGGGGAACAACAAATGCTTGCCATGGGACGCGCTCTTATGTCAACACCAAAACTTCTTCTCTTAGATGAACCATCAATGGGACTTGCTCCAATATTTATTCAAGAGATTTTTGATATCATTCAAGATATTCAGAAGCAAGGGACAACTGTCCTCTTGATTGAACAAAATGCCAATAAAGCACTCGCAATCTCTGACCGAGGATATGTATTGGAAACAGGGAAAATCGTCCTATCCGGAACAGGAAAAGAACTCGCCTCATCAGAAGAAGTCAGAAAAGCATATCTGGGTGGTTAAAAAGGTCCGGGGGACCTTTTTAATCGGTGGATAGAGATTGCGAAGCAATCATCGCATAGTCTGGGAGACTAGTTTAGGTTGCAGATGGAGATTACGAAGTAATCATCAATATAATCCGGGGGATCTTTTTAGTCGGTGGATGAGGATTACGAAGCAATTCTCATCTGCACTGGAAGGTTAGCTTCTAATAATTGAAAAAACCGAATGAAGCGTACCTATCCTTCATTCACAGAGCTCGATTTTAGAGCTCTTTTTGCTAGCTTATTCATACTTTTCTGAATTTTGAAAAAGAAATGTAAGCGTTTGATAGATTTACAAAAAGATTGTATAATAGGGATAAGAATAGAAAAGGAGAAGTCTCATGGCAGTTAAAGATTTTATGACCCGCAAGGTAGTGTACATTAGTCCAGATACAACAGTATCTCATGCAGCAGATTTGATGAGAGAGCAAGGGTTGCACCGTTTGCCTGTTATCGAAAATGATCAATTGGTTGGTTTGGTGACTGAGGGCACCATTGCCCAAGCTAGTCCATCAAAAGCAACTAGTCTTTCTATCTATGAGATGAATTATCTTCTGAATAAGACAAAAGTAAAAGATGTCATGATTCGCGATGTTGTCACTGTTTCAGGCTATGCGAGTTTAGAAGATGCAACTTATCTGATGTTGAAAAACAAGATTGGTATTCTTCCTGTCGTAGATAACCATCAAGTCTATGGGGTTATTACGGACCGTGACGTTTTCCAAGCCTTTCTCGAAATTGCTGGTTATGGAGAAGAAGGAATTCGTGTGCGCTTTGTTACAGAAGATGAAGTTGGCGTTCTTGGTAAGATTGTTTCTCTAATCGTTGAAGAAAATTTGAATATCTCCCATACAGTCAATATTCCGCGTAAGGATGGTAAGGTGATTATCGAAGTGCAAATCGATGGATCAATTGATTTACCAGCCTTGAAAGAAAAATTTGAAGCAAATGGTATTCAAGTGGAAGAAATCACTCGCACTTCAGCAAAAGTCTTGTAAGAAGGGAAGC
This sequence comes from Streptococcus sp. 3109, assembly GCF_013276905.1. Classification (NCBI taxonomy): domain Bacteria; kingdom Bacillati; phylum Bacillota; class Bacilli; order Lactobacillales; family Streptococcaceae; genus Streptococcus; species Streptococcus sp. 3109. The sequence continues at coordinate 53,688 of NZ_VMLY01000008.1, forward strand.
CGAAAGGCTTCTTTTTTCATAAAAAGGGACTAGAGCAAAAGATGGAAAGAAATGATAAAATATGCTATAATGAAATGATGTAAAAAAGGAGTATTTATGGACATTTCAGTAATCCGTCAAAAAATTGACGCAAATCGTGAAAAATTAGCTTCTTTCAGGGGGTCTCTTTGACCTAGAAGGTCTAGAGGAAGAGATTGCCATCTTGGAAAACAAGATGACAGAACCTGATTTTTGGAACGATAATATCGCGGCCCAAAAAACGTCGCAAGAATTAAATGAATTAAAAAACACCTATAATACCTTCCATAAGATGGAAGAGTTGCAGGATGAAGTTGAAATTTTATTGGACTTTTTAGCAGAAGACGAGTCGGTTCAAGAAGAACTGGTAGAGCAGTTAGCCGAACTTGATAAGATGATGACCAGATATGAGATGACTCTACTCTTGTCAGAACCTTATGACCACAACAATGCCATCTTGGAAATCCATCCAGGATCCGGTGGTACTGAGGCTCAGGACTGGGGTGATATGTTGCTTCGTATGTACACTCGCTATGGCAATGCTAAAGGCTTTAAAGTAGAAGTATTGGATTATCAAGCAGGTGATGAGGCGGGTATTAAGTCGGTAACCTTATCATTTGAAGGTCCTAATGCCTATGGTCTTCTCAAGTCAGAAATGGGTGTGCACCGTTTGGTGCGAATTTCACCATTCGACTCTGCCAAACGTCGCCATACCTCTTTCACATCTGTAGAAGTGATGCCAGAGTTGGATGATACCATTGAAGTGGAAATCCGGGAAGATGACATCAAGATGGATACCTTCCGTTCAGGTGGTGCCGGTGGACAAAACGTCAACAAGGTTTCAACAGGTGTACGTTTAACCCACATTCCAACTGGAATTGTTGTCCAATCAACGGTCGATCGTACCCAGTATGGAAATAGAGATCGGGCTATGAAGATGTTGCAGGCTAAGCTCTATCAAATGGAGCAAGAGAAGAAGGCTGCGGAGGTAGATTCCCTCAAGGGTGAGAAAAAAGAAATCACATGGGGAAGCCAAATCCGTTCTTATGTCTTCACGCCTTATACTATGGTAAAAGATCATCGAACTAGCTTTGAAGTTGCTCAGGTAGATAAGGTTATGGACGGAGACCTAGATGGTTTTATCGATGCCTACCTCAAGTGGCGAATCAGCTAAGAAAGAAAGGAACTCACATGTCAATCATTGAAATGAGAGATGTCGTCAAAAAATACGACAACGGAACGACTGCCCTACGCGGTGTTTCGGTCAGCGTTCAACCAGGGGAATTTGCTTACATCGTAGGACCTTCAGGAGCAGGGAAGTCAACCTTTATTCGTTCTCTGTATCGTGAAGTAAAAATCGATAAAGGAAGCCTATCAGTTGCTGGTTTTAATCTGGTTAAGATCAAAAAGAAAGACGTCCCGCTTCTACGTCGTAGTGTTGGGGTTGTCTTCCAGGATTATAAACTCTTGCCAAAGAAAACGGTCTATGAAAATATTGCTTACGCTATGGAAGTAATCGGGGAAAATCGCCGTAATATCAAAAAACGAGTAATGGAAGTTTTGGACTTGGTTGGCTTGAAGCACAAGGTTCGTTCTTTCCCAAATGAGCTCTCAGGTGGGGAGCAACAGCGGATTGCGATTGCGCGCGCTATTGTAAACAATCCAAAAGTATTGATAGCCGATGAACCAACAGGAAACCTAGATCCGGATAATTCATGGGAAATTATGAATCTTTTGGAACGGATTAACCTACAAGGGACAACTATTTTGATGGCGACTCATAATAGCCAGATTGTAAATACCTTGCGCCACCGTGTCATTGCCATTGAAAATGGCCGTGTCGTTCGTGACGAATCAAAAGGAGAGTATGGATACGATGATTAGTAGATTTTTTCGCCATTTATTTGAAGCCTTAAAAAGTTTGAAACGAAATGGTTGGATGACAGTAGCTGCTGTCAGTTCAGTCATGATTACTTTGACCTTGGTGGCAATATTTGCTTCTGTTATTTTCAATACAGCGAAACTAGCTACAGATATTGAAAATAATGTCCGTGTAGTAGTTTATATCCGAAAGGATGTGGAAGATAACAGTCAGACAATTGAAAAAGAAGGTCAAACTGTTACAAATAATGACTACCACAAGGTATATGATTCTTTGAAGAACATGTCTACGGTAAAGAGTGTTACGTTTTCAAGTAAAGAAGAACAATATGAAAAATTAACCGAGACAATGGGAGATAACTGGAAAATCTTTGAAGGAGATGCCAATCCTCTCTATGATGCCTATATTGTAGAGGCAAATACTCCAAATGATGTAAAAACTATAGCCGAAGATGCTAAAAAAATTGAAGGTGTCTCTGAGGTTCAAGATGGCGGTGCCAATACAGAAAGACTCTTCAAGTTAGCTTCATTTATCCGTGTTTGGGGACTAGGGATTGCTGCTTTGTTAATTTTTGTCGCAGTTTTCTTGATTTCAAATACCATTCGTATTACCATTATTTCCCGCAGTCGCGAAATTCAAATCATGCGCTTGGTCGGAGCTAAAAACAGTTATATCCGTGGACCGTTCTTGTTAGAAGGAGCCTTTATCGGTTTATTGGGAGCTATCGCACCATCTGTTTTAGTCTTTATTGTATATCAAATGGTTTACCAATCTGTCAACAAATCGTTGGTAGGACAAAATCTATCCATGATTAGTCCAGATTTATTTAGTCCTTTGATGATTGCCCTACTATTTGTGATTGGGATTTTCATTGGTTCATTGGGATCAGGAATATCCATGCGCCGATTCTTGAAGATTTAGGTAAAATAATTATTTTTATGAGGAGATTGTAAAATCTCCTTTTTTGCTACAAGAGTTTTTGAAAAGAGATGCGTAGAAGAAAAGAACTTCCAAAAGAGTCGCTCAGAGAAGACTTCTTGATGGCTAATTTGAACTTGAAATTTGGCACTAGAAAATTTTTTGAAAAAAGTGTAATTTTTTTTGTAAAAGCCTTTACAAAAAAAATTAAAGTGGTATAATTAAATCATAAAAGGTGCAAACGTTTTCGTAAAACGTTTGCCTAAATAAAAATAAAGGAGATTTGAATGATGAAAGATACATTCAAAAATGTCTTGTCTTTCGAATTTTGGCAAAAATTCGGTAAGGCTTTGATGGTGGTTATCGCGGTTATGCCGGCTGCTGGTTTGATGATTTCAATCGGTAAGTCTATCGTGATGATTAACCCAACATTTGCACCACTCGTTATTACTGGTGGTGTCCTAGAGCAAATCGGTTGGGGGGTTATCGTTAACCTTCATATCTTGTTCGCCCTCGCTATTGGAGGAAGCTGGGCTAAGGAACGTGCTGGTGGTGCGTTTGCGGCAGGTCTTGCCTTTATCCTAATCAACCGTATCACTGGTACAATCTTTGGCGTATCAGGAGACATGTTGAAGAATCCAGAAGCTATGGTAACAACTCTCTTTGGTGGATCAATCAAAGTTGCTGATTACTTCATTAGTGTTATGGAAGCTCCAGCACTTAACATGGGTGTATTCGTAGGGATTATTTCTGGTTTTATTGGAGCAACTGCTTACAATAAATACTATAACTTCCGTAAGCTTCCTGATGCACTTTCATTCTTTAACGGAAAACGTTTTGTACCATTTGTAGTTATTCTTCGTTCAATAATTGCTGCAATTGTACTTGCTGCTTTTTGGCCACTTGTGCAAACTGGTATCAATAGCTTTGGTATCTGGATTGCCAACTCACAAGAAACTGCTCCAATCCTTGCACCATTCTTGTATGGTACATTGGAACGTTTGCTCTTGCCATTTGGTCTTCACCACATGTTGACTATCCCAATGAACTACACAGCTCTTGGTGGTACTTATGAAGTCTTAACTGGTGCAGCAAAAGGTAGCCAAGTATTTGGTCAAGATCCACTTTGGCTTGCATGGGTAACAGACCTTGTAAACCTTAAAGGTGCTGATGCTAGTCAATACCAACACTTGTTAGATACTGTTCACCCAGCTCGTTTCAAAGTTGGACAAATGATTGGTTCATTCGGTATCTTGATGGGTGTGGTTGTGGCTATCTACCGTAATGTTGATGCTGACAAGAAACACAAATACAAAGGTATGATGATTGCGACAGCTCTTGCAACATTCTTGACAGGGGTTACTGAACCAATCGAATACATGTTCATGTTCGTCGCAACACCTATGTATCTTGTTTACTCACTTGTTCAAGGTGCTGCCTTCGCTATGGCTGACGTCGTAAACCTACGTATGCACTCATTCGGTTCAATCGAGTTCTTGACTCGTACACCTATTGCAATCAGTGCTGGTATCGGTATGGATATCGTTAACTTCGTTTGGGTAACTGTTCTCTTTGCTGTAATCATGTACTTTATCGCAAACTTCATGATTCAAAAATTCAACTACGCAACTCCAGGGCGTAACGGAAACTACGAAACTGCTGAAGGTTCAGAAGAATCTAGCAGCGAAGTGAAAGTTGCAGCAGGCTCTCAAGCTGTAAACATTATTAACCTTCTTGGTGGACGTGCAAACATCGTTGATGTTGATGCATGTATGACTCGTCTTCGTGTAACTGTTAAAGATGCAGATAAAGTAGGAAATGCAGAGCAATGGAAAGCAGAAGGAGCTATGGGTCTTGTCATGAAAGGACAAGGGGTTCAAGCTATCTACGGACCAAAAGCTGACGTATTGAAATCTGATATCCAAGATATCCTTGATTCAGGTGAAATCATTCCTGAAACTCTTCCAAGTCAAATGACAGAAGCGCAACAAAACACTGTTCACTTCAAAGGTCTTACTGAGGAAGTTTACTCAGTAGCAGACGGTCAAGTTGTTGCTTTGGAACAAGTAAAAGATCCAGTATTTGCTCAAAAAATGATGGGTGATGGATTTGCAGTAGAACCTGCAAATGGAAATATCGTATCTCCAGTTTCAGGTACTGTATCAAGCATCTTCCCAACAAAACATGCTCTTGGTATTGTGACTGAAGCAGGTCTTGAAGTATTGGTTCACATTGGTTTGGACACAGTAAGTCTTGAAGGTAAACCATTTACAGTTCATGTTGCTGAAGGACAAAAAGTTGTAGCAGGTGATCTCCTTGTCACAGCTGACTTGGATGCTATCCGTGCAGCAGGACGTGAAACTTCAACAGTAGTTGTCTTCACAAATGGTGATGCAATTAAATCAGTTAAATTAGAAAAAACAGGTTCTCTTGCAGCTAAAACAGCAGTTGCTAAAGTAGAATTGTAATATACTTGAGGTTGGAAGCTGTATTCCAACCTCTTATTTTGGGAGAAAAGAATGAAATTTTTAACACTCAATACTCACAGTTGGATGGAGAAAGAAGCAGAGGAAAAATTCCAGATTTTGCTTGAGGATATTCTTGAAAAGGACTATGATTTGATTTGTTTCCAAGAAATCAATCAGGAGATCACATCTCCAGAGGTGGAGGTCAATGACCTTTATCAAGCTTTGCCAGCAGCTGAGTCTATTCACCAAGATCACTATGTTAGACTCTTGGTTGAAAAGTTGTCTGAGCAAGGGAAAAATTACTACTGGACCTGGGCTTATAACCATATCGGTTATGATCGCTACCATGAAGGTGTGGCTATCTTGTCTAAAACACCTATTGAAGCCAGAGAAATTTTGGTTTCAGATGTGGATGATCCAACAGACTATCATACTCGCCGTGTTGCCTTGGCTGAAACTGTAGTCGATGGTCAGGAGCTTGCAGTTGCAAGTGTCCACCTTTCTTGGTGGGATAAAGGTTTCCAAGAAGAATGGGCACGATTTGAGGCTGTCTTGAAAGAATTGAACAAGCCGCTTTTGCTAGCTGGAGATTTCAACAATCCGGCTGGACAGGAAGGCTACCAAGCGATTTTAGCTAGTCCATTAGGCTTACAAGACGCTTTTGAAGTTGCTCAAGAGAAAAGTGGTAGCTATACTGTTCCACCAGAAATTGATGGCTGGAAGGGGAATACAGAACCCCTTCGAATCGACTATGTTTTTACTAGCAAGGAGTTAGCGGTAGAAAATTTACATGTCGTATTTGATGGCAACAATAGTCCGCAAGTGAGTGATCACTATGGCTTGAATGCTATTTTAAACTGGAAATAATGACTGATACTCTTCGAAAATCTCTTCAAACCACGTCAACGTCGCCTTGCCGTACTCAAGTACAGCCTGCGGCTAGTTTCCTAGTTTGCTCTTTGATTTTGAGTATGAAAAGAGGTTGGAATCATGAAATTCCAGCCTTTTTCTGACTAGAGATGCTACTGGAAATAGCCTAATACTCTTCGAAAATCAAATTCAAACCACGTCAGCTTCACCTTGCCGTACTCAAGTACAGCCTGCGGCTAGCTTCCTAGTTTGCTCTTTGATGTTCATTGAGTATAAATAAGTGAGGCTACTGAAATGGAATAAAATGTGGTATAATTGATAGGATAGATAGAATCGAGGATAGTATGTCATTTACGAAATTTCAATTTAAACACTATATTAGAGAAGCCTTGGAGGAGTTAAAATTTACAACTCCAACAGAGGTACAAGATAAGTTAATTCCCATTGTCTTGGCAGGTAGAGATTTGGTTGGAGAATCAAAAACAGGTTCGGGTAAGACTCACACTTTCTTGTTACCGATTTTTCAGCAATTAGATGAAGCTAGCGATAGTGTACAAGCAGTGATTACGGCACCGAGTCGTGAGTTGGCTACTCAAATTTACCAAGCAGCGCGTCAGATTTCATCTCACTCAGATGTCGAAGTTCATGTGGTTAATTATGTGGGTGGTACAGATAAGGCCCGCCAGATTGACAAATTGGCAAGTAACCAGCCTCATATTGTTATCGGAACACCAGGCCGTATTTACGACTTGGTTAAATCCGGTGATTTGGCTATTCACAAGGCCAAGACCTTTGTGGTCGATGAGGCAGACATGACCTTGGATATGGGATTCTTAGAAACTGTTGATAAGATTGCTGGCAGCCTTCCAAAAGACCTGCAATTCATGGTCTTCTCAGCGACTATTCCACAAAAACTGCAACCATTCTTGAAAAAATACTTGTCAAATCCTGTCATGGAGAAAATCAAGACCAAAACGGTCATTTCTGATACCATTGATAATTGGTTGATTTCTACTAAGGGACGTGACAAGAATGCTCAAATTTACCAGTTAACTCAGTTGATGCAACCGTATTTGGCAATGATTTTTGTTAACACTAAGACACGTGCTGATGAATTGCATTCATATTTGACTGCTCAAGGCTTGAAGGTTGCGAAAATCCATGGGGATATTGCCCCTCGTGAGCGTAAACGTATCATGAACCAGGTTAAAAATTTGGATTTTGAGTACATTGTCGCAACAGATTTGGCGGCGCGTGGAATTGATATTGAAGGTGTCAGCCATGTTATCAATGATGCCATTCCGCAAGATTTGTCCTTCTTTGTCCACCGTGTTGGTCGTACCGGACGCAATGGCCTACCAGGTACAGCTATTACCCTTTACCAGCCAAGTGATGACTCGGATATCCGTGAGTTGGAGAAATTGGGAATCAAGTTTACTCCTAAGATGGTCAAAGACGGAGAATTTCAAGATACTTATGACCGTGACCGTCGTGCCAACCGTGAGAAAAAACAAGATAAACTTGATATTGAAATGATTGGTTTGGTTAAAAAGAAAAAGAAAAAAGTCAAACCAGGTTATAAGAAGAAGATTCAATGGGCGGTTGATGAAAAACGTCGGAAAAACAAGCGCGCTGAAAATCGCGCTCGCGGTCGTGCAGAGCGTAAAGCAAAACGTCAAACATTTTAATAGCAATTGTTGGAGTACTGAGCTCCAACTTTTTGCTTTATGAGAACGAACTATCTATACAGAAACACTACATTATAGACTGCAAATTGCGTTTAAAAATGGTATAATGGTAAAGTTATATAGTCCCGATAAGATGGTAGAAATTTCTATTTTTTCTTTCGAGTCGCAACTCGCAAAGAATGACGGCTCCAAAGTCGTTCGTCATTCTACGGTTGTCGCTATAGGGTGGTCACCCTATGCGCCTTACTAGCTTCAGAAATAAAAAAGTGTCGTTTTTATTTCTTTCGAGTCGCAACTCGTGGATGATAGGGATTTCTATCAGTACTTTGTAACTCTATAACACTATTTTTAAGGGGGGACATTTTTATGTCAGAACGTAAATTATTCACGTCTGAGTCTGTATCTGAGGGGCATCCAGATAAGATTGCAGACCAAATTTCAGATGCGATTTTGGATGCTATTTTAGCAGAGGATCCAGAAGCGCACGTTGCTGCTGAGACAGCTGTATATACTGGTTCCGTCCACGTTTTTGGTGAAATTTCTACAAATGCCTATGTGGATATTAACCGTGTGGTTCGTGATACCATTGCAGAGATTGGCTACACCAATACAGAATATGGTTTTTCTGCTGAGACAGTGGGAGTCCATCCGTCACTTGTTGAGCAATCACCTGATATTGCTCAAGGTGTTAACGAAGCCTTGGAGGTTCGTGGAAATGCAGACCAAGATCCACTTGATTTGATTGGTGCTGGAGACCAAGGGCTTATGTTTGGATTTGCAGTGGATGAAACAGAAGAGCTCATGCCATTGCCAATTTCACTCAGTCATAAGTTGGTTCGTCGTCTGGCAGAACTTCGTAAGTATGGGGAAATTAGCTATCTTCGCCCAGATGCTAAATCACAAGTTACAGTTGAGTATGATGAAAATGACCGTCCAGTACGTGTGGACACAGTTGTTATTTCAACTCAGCACGATCCAGAAGTCAGCAACGAACAAATTCACAATGATGTCATTAACAAGGTTATCAAAGAGGTTATTCCAGCCTCTTACTTGGATGAGCAAACCAAATTCTTCATCAACCCAACTGGTCGCTTTGTAATCGGTGGACCTCAAGGAGACTCAGGCTTGACTGGTCGTAAGATTATCGTGGATACCTATGGTGGCTACTCTCGTCACGGTGGTGGTGCCTTCTCTGGTAAAGATGCGACTAAGGTGGACCGTTCAGCTTCTTATGCGGCTCGTTATATTGCCAAGAATATCGTTGCAGCAGGTCTTGCTAAGAAGGCAGAAGTGCAATTGGCCTATGCTATCGGTGTTGCCCAGCCTGTTTCTGTTCGTATCGATACCTTCGGTACAGGAACAGTAGCTGAAAGCAAGCTTGAAAAAGCAGCGCGTCAAATCTTTGACCTTCGCCCTGCAGGAATTATCCAAATGCTGGAACTTAAGCGTCCAATTTACCGTCAAACAGCAGCTTATGGACACATGGGACGTACAGATATTGATCTTCCATGGGAACGTTTGGACAAGGTAGATGCTTTAAAAGAAGCAGTCAAATAAAATCTTAAGAGGGGAACTTCCTCTCTTTTTTATAGTTTTTAACTATACTGGGATACTGTTCTGAAAATCCATTTTGCGAAAGTAGAGATTTACATGTATTTCTTTAAAAATGATAAAGGTTGAGATTTCTCCTTGTAATAGATAATCATGGGGATATTTCAATCCAAAGTTTTATTCGTTATCACTTGACTATTGCAAGGTTTTCTATAGCAACAGAGTCATGGAATGGACTCATGGTTGAGATTTCTCCTTGTTGCTTGGACTTCATTCAAAAGTCTGTTACCCAAGCCTTGTTCAAACTTCCAATACACTAGCTGTTTCCATAGCATGACTTCTGCACTAGACTTTCTTTTCCGAATAAATAGATAGAACCATAGAATCTAGTAAACCTAGAATTAAAACTGTGGTATAATATTAGCAATAAAAGGAATCTGGAGGATTAGAATCATGGTATCAACAAAATCACAAATTGCTGGTTTTGAGTTTGACAATTGCTTGATGAATGCAGCAGGTGTGGCTTGTATGACGATAGAGGAGTTAGAAGGAGTTAAAAACTCAGCGGCAGGAACCTTTGTCACTAAGACAGCGACCTTGGAATTTCGTCAGGGAAATCCTGAGCCACGCTATCAAGATGTCCCACTTGGTTCTATCAACTCTATGGGCTTGCCGAATAAGGGCTTAGACTATTATTTGGACTATCTTTTGGACTTGCAGGAAAAAGAGTCAAACAGAACTTTCTTTTTATCTCTAGTTGGCATGTCTCCAGAGGAAACCCATACTATCTTGAAAAAAGTCCAAGAGAGTGAGTTTCGTGGTCTGACTGAGCTAAATCTCTCCTGCCCAAATGTTCCAGGTAAACCTCAGATTGCCTATGATTTTGAGACAACAGACCGGATTTTGGCAGAGGTGTTTGCCTACTTCACCAAACCTCTTGGAATTAAATTGCCACCATATTTTGATATTGTTCACTTTGACCAAGCGGCAGCTATTTTCAACAAGTATCCTCTCAAGTTTGTCAACTGCGTCAACTCTATCGGAAACGGCCTTTATATAGAAGATGAGTCTGTCGTTATTCGTCCTAAAAATGGTTTCGGTGGGATTGGGGGAGAGTACATCAAACCGACTGCTCTAGCCAATGTTCATGCTTTCTACCAACGCTTAAATCCTCAAATCCAAATTATCGGAACAGGTGGCGTTCTGACTGGTCGAGATGCCTTTGAACATATCCTCTGTGGAGCCAGTATGGTGCAGGTGGGAACCACCCTTCACAAAGAAGGAGTTGGTGCTTTTGACCGCATTACCAATGAACTAAAAGCTATCATGGTGGAAAAAGGGTACGAGAGCCTAGAAGATTTCCGTGGGAAATTGCGCTATATTGATTAAATTAAATCTAAAAATCAGAAGAAAGGAGAGAAGATGCTAGCCATTGAAGAAAGCCAGAAGTTGACTTTATCAAATTTACCGAGCCTGAGCCTGTTTACAGGCATAGACCAGGGTCAGTTTGAAGTGATGAAGAGTCAAGTATTGAAACAGATTGGCTATGATTCTGCTGACCTCAACTTTGCCTACTTTGATATGAAAGAAGTGGTTTACAAGGATGTTGAACTGGAGTTGGTCAGCCTTCCTTTCTTTGCCGATGAAAAAATCGTGATATTAGACCATTTTGTCGATATGACAACAGGCAAGAAACGCTTTTTAACAGATGATGAACTTAAGTCGTTTGAGGAATACCTTGACAATCCTTCGCCAACAACCAAGTTGGTAATCTTTGCGGAAGGAAAGCTGGATAGCAAAAGACGGTTGGTTAAATTACTTAAGCGTGATGCCAAGGTTTTTGATGCAGTAGAAGCCAAAGAACAAGAACTGCGCCAGTATTTCCAAAAGTGGAGCCAGAAACAAGGTCTACAGTTTACCAATCATTCTTTTGAAAATCTTCTCGTCAAGTCGGGTTTTCAATTTAGCGAAATCCAGAAAAATCTGCTCTTTTTACAGTCCTATAAGGCAGATTCTGTTATCGAAGAAGAGGATATTGTCAACGCTATTCCCAAGACCTTGCAGGACAATATCTTTGACTTAACTCAGTTTATTCTGACTAAAAAGATGGACCAGGCGCGTGACTTGGTTAGAGACTTGACCTTGCAAGGGGAAGACGAAATTAAGCTCATAGCTGTCATGCTGGGACAATTTCGGACTTTTACTCAGGTGAAAATTTTGTCGGAGTCTGGGCAAACAGAATCACAGATTGCAAGTAGTTTAGGTAGTTATCTGGGACGCAATCCCAATCCCTATCAAATCAAGTTTGCGTTGAGGGATTCACGAGGACTTTCCTTGAGCTTTTTGAAGCAAGCTATTTCCTATTTGATTGAGACAGACTATCAGATTAAGACAGGACTTTATGAAAAAGGTTTCCTTTTTGAAAAGGCACTCTTACAGATTGCTAGTCAGGTAAATTGAAATTATTTTTGAAACTATAACCCGTGTCAAGATTATCTTGTCGTGGGTTTCTTGCTGATTTGCTTGTTTTATACTCAATGAAAATCAAAGAGCAAACTAGGAAACTAGCCGCAGGTTGCTCAAAGC
>NZ_VMLY01000008.1:65721-88344 GCF_013276905.1 Streptococcus sp. 3109
ACGAAGTCAGTAACCATACGTACGGCAAGGCGATGTTGACGCGGTTTGAAGAGATTTTCGAAGAGTATTATTAGAAAGTATCTCAGTGATTTCCTTATCTATAAGCAAAAAACTTGAAAAAAGTGAATGTTTGCGTTATCATTTTCATATAGAAAGAAAAAGAGGTATTACAGATGGCTATTATCTTACCAGAACTTCCATATGCATACGACGCTTTGGAACCATACATCGATGCGGAAACAATGCACTTGCACCATGACAAACACCATCAAACTTATGTCAACAATGCTAATGCAGCTCTTGAAAAACACCCTGAAATCGGTGAAGATCTTGAAGCCTTGCTTGCTGATGTAGAATCTATCCCAGCTGATATCCGTCAAGCGCTTATCAACAATGGTGGTGGACACTTGAACCACGCTCTTTTCTGGGAATTGATGACTCCTGAAAAAACAGCTCCATCACCAGAACTTGCAGCAGCAATCGATGCAACATTTGGTTCATTTGAAGAATTCCAAGCAGCCTTCACTGCAGCAGCAACAACTCGTTTCGGTTCTGGCTGGGCATGGTTGGTTGTCAACAAAGAAGGGAAGCTTGAAGTGACTTCAACAGCAAACCAAGACACACCAATCTCAGAAGGTAAAAAACCAATCTTGGGCTTGGACGTTTGGGAACATGCTTACTACGTGAAATACCGCAACGTGCGTCCTGACTACATTAAAGCTTTCTTCTCAGTGATCAACTGGAACAAAGTAGATGAATTGTACGTAGCAGCTAAATAATGATAGTTGGAGGGAAGAATTGTTCTTCTCTTTTTAAGGTTATATTATTTTGGTCTGACAAAATCGTCAGACTTTTTTCATTTTTATGAGAAACGTGCTAACTGCTAGAAATTATGGTAGAATAAAGTATTAAGTAATCGTAAAAAAAGGATATCTATGCGAAAAGAAATTGCACCTGAATTATACAACTATAACAAGTTTCCTGGTCCTGAGTTCCATTTACACGGGGATAAGGTAGAAACGGAAGGGATAGCTTTTTCCTTGGTGGAAAACATCAAGGATGCCTTTGATGTGACGGCTTTTAATCAGCGTTTTTCAGAAGTCTTAACCAAGTTTGATTATATCGTGGGAGACTGGAGCAACGAACAGCTTCGCCTACGAGGTTTTTACAAGGATGACCGAACAGAAGAAAAACTTGAAAAAATCAGTCGTTTACAAGACTACCTTTTAGAGTATTGTAGTTATGGTTGTGCCTATTTTGTCTTGTCAAATGAAGCCCCTAAGCGAGCATCATTTGACAAGAAAATGCGTAAGAAGGAAGAAGAAACACCTTCTAAAAAAGGAAAGAAACCGACTCAAACCAAACGAAAACCGAATGCAGATAAGAAAAATAGACGTCGTCAGAAAGACCAGCATTCTCAGAAAGAGGACAAGGGACAACGTCATTTTGTCATTCGTCAGAAGTGAGTAGAGAATAAGGAGTAGAAATGAAACCGTCAATTTATAGTTTAACACGTCAAACCATGCAGGAATGGGTTTTGGAGCAAGGAGAAAAGAAATTCCGTGCAGATCAAATCTGGGAATGGCTCTACCGTAAACGTGTCCAGTCATTTGAAGAGATGACCAACCTTTCCAAGGATTTGATTGCTAAGCTTAATGATCAGTTTGTGGTCAATCCCTTGAAACAGCGTATCGTGCAAGAGTCTGCTGATGGGACCGTTAAATATCTCTTTGAATTGCCAGATGGAATGCTGATTGAGACAGTACTCATGCGTCAACACTACGGTTTATCTGTCTGTGTGACCACTCAGGTCGGCTGTAATATCGGTTGTACCTTCTGTGCCTCTGGTTTAATTAAGAAACAACGTGACCTCAATAACGGTGAAATCGTAGCGCAAATCATGCTGGTTCAGAAATACTTTGATGAGCGTGGTCAGGATGAACGCGTCAGTCATATTGTTGTCATGGGAATCGGTGAGCCCTTTGATAACTACAACAATGTCTTGAATTTCGTTCGTACCATTAATGATGATAAGGGAATGGCCATCGGTGCTCGTCACATTACGGTTTCAACCTCAGGTTTGGCCCATAAAATTCGTGATTTTGCTAATGAAGGAGTTCAGGTCAATCTTGCCGTTTCCCTTCATGCACCTAATAATGAACTGCGCTCAAGCATCATGAAGATTAACCGTGCCTTTCCGATTGAAAAACTCTTTGCTGCTATTGAGTACTATATCGAAACAACCAATCGTCGTGTGACCTTTGAATACATCATGCTCAATGAAGTCAACGACGGTGTAGAACAAGCCTTGGAATTGGCTGAATTGCTCAAGAATATCAAGAAATTGTCTTATGTAAACTTGATTCCTTATAACCCAGTTAGTGAGCATGACCAATATAGCCGTAGTCCTAAAGAGCGCGTTATGGCTTTCTATGATACGCTTAAGAAAAAAGGGGTTAACTGTGTTGTTCGTCAAGAGCATGGTACAGATATTGATGCAGCTTGTGGACAATTGCGCTCTAACACAATGAAACGTGACCGCCAGAAAGCAGTTGCAGCAGTCAATCCTTAATGATGAAGAAGAGTTATAATCATGTTTTGGTCTGGGGAGTCATTTTCTATAGCATTTGCATTGTCTATTTTTGCTTTACTCCTCAAGAACAATCTCCCGTGGGGGTGGAAACTCCAGGTATTCAGCATCTTGGACGCCTGGTTTTTCTTTTGACTCCTTTCAATTCTTTCTGGAAACTGGGCCAAGTAAGTGACATTGGACAATTATGTTGGATTTTTCTACAGAATATCCTCAATGTCTTCTTACTTTTTCCTCTGATGTTCCAACTCCTTTATCTCCTTCCAAACTTGCGGAAAACAAGAAAAGTGCTCTTTTTTAGTTTTCTAGTGAGTTTTGGAATCGAGTGTACGCAGTTAGTCTTGGACTTTTTCTTTGATTTTAATCGCGTCTTTGAAATTGATGATTTGTGGACCAATACCTTGGGTGGCTATCTGGCTTGGCTCCTCTATAAACAATTACATAAAAACAAGATAAGGAATTAAAATGAGTATTTTAGAAGTTAAAAATCTGAGTCACGGTTTTGGTGACCGTGCAATTTTTGAAGATGTGTCCTTCCGTCTCCTCAAGGGAGAACATATCGGTCTGGTCGGTGCCAATGGTGAAGGGAAATCAACCTTTATGAGCATCGTTACTGGTAAAATGCTGCCAGATGAAGGGAAGGTTGAGTGGTCCAAATATGTGACCGCTGGTTACTTAGACCAACACTCTGTCCTTGCTGAAGGGCAGTCGGTACGTGATGTTCTCCGTACAGCCTTTGATGAGCTTTTCAAAGCGGAAGCCCGTATCAATGACCTCTATATGGAAATGGCTGAAGACGGAGCGGATGTTGATGCTCTCATGGAAGAAGTGGGAGAACTTCAAGACCGTTTAGAGAGTCGTGATTTCTATACCTTGGATGCTAAGATTGACGAAGTAGCGCGTGCCCTTGGTGTCATGGACTTTGGCATGGATACAGATGTAACTTCTTTGTCAGGTGGGCAAAGAACCAAGGTGCTTTTGGCAAAACTTCTCCTTGAAAAGCCTGATATATTACTTTTGGATGAGCCGACCAACTATTTGGATGCTGAGCATATTGACTGGCTTAAGCGCTATCTCCAAAACTATGAGAATGCCTTTGTCCTCATTTCACACGACATTCCATTCCTAAATGACGTTATCAATATTGTCTATCATGTGGAAAATCAACAGCTGACGCGTTATTCTGGTGACTACTACCAGTTCCAAGAAGTCTATGCTATGAAGAAATCTCAGCTAGAGGCTGCCTACGAACGTCAGCAAAAAGAAATTGCGGATCTCAAGGACTTCGTGGCTCGAAACAAAGCGCGTGTTGCAACAAGAAACATGGCCATGTCTCGTCAGAAGAAATTGGATAAGATGGATATTATCGAACTGCAAAGTGAGAAACCAAAGCCATCCTTTGATTTTAAACCAGCTCGTACACCAGGTCGCTTTATTTTCCAAGCTAAGGATTTGCAAATTGGTTATGATCGTCCTCTGACCAAGCCTTTAAATCTTACCTTTGAACGTAATCAAAAGGTTGCGATTATCGGGGCAAATGGTATCGGAAAAACAACTCTCTTGAAATCTCTCTTGGGAATTATCCCGCCAATCGCTGGGGAAGTTGAACGTGGAGACTACCTAGAACTTGGCTACTTTGAACAGGAAGTAGAAGGCGGTAATCGCCAAACTCCTCTTGAAGCTGTCTGGAATGCCTTTCCAGCTCTCAACCAAGCAGAAGTTCGTGCAGCCCTTGCTCGTTGTGGTTTGACAACCAAGCATATCGAAAGCCAAATTCAGGTCTTGTCAGGTGGGGAACAAGCCAAGGTTCGTTTCTGTCTCTTGATGAATCGTGAAAACAACGTTTTAGTGCTGGATGAGCCGACTAACCATTTGGATGTGGATGCCAAGGATGAACTCAAACGCGCTCTCAAAGAATATAAGGGATCTATTCTTATGGTCTGCCACGAACCAGACTTTTATGAAGGCTGGATGGACCAAATCTGGGATTTTAATAATTTAACTTAAGAATGAGAGTAAAAGAAATACAGTACCGAATGAGGATACTGTATTTTTTTGGTTTTTATGATTTAAAATCGTAGTCTTTCACCACTTCGATACTATCGATAGTAATAGCAGTCGTTGGCTTGTCTTTTTCATCTTTTTCGGCTTTAGCAATCTTATCTACAACATCCATACCGTCAATCACTTGACCAAAGACTGGGTGTTTGCCATCAAGACTAGGGTTTCCCCCTTCTTTATAGGCTTCGATGATTTTCTTTGGATACTTGCTTGTAGGGAGTTTAGCAGAGGTATCTGTAGAGTTTTGGTTGATGAAGAACTGGCTACCGTTGGTGTTTGGTTGACCAGTATTAGCCATAGCAAGAGCACCACGGATGTTATACAAATAAGGAGTAATCTCGTTTTTGAAACCAGTTCCCTTGTCTTTAGTCTTATCCTTGTCATGCCAGATGGACTGACCACCTGTACCGTCCCCTTTTGGATCTCCAGTTTGAACCATGAAGCCATCGATAACACGGTGGAAGGTAATACCGTTATAGTAGCCTTCTTTAGCATGAGTGAGGAAGTTTTCAACCGCTAGAGGAGCGAGTTTAGGGAAGAGTTTGATACGGATATCACCTTGGCTTGTGTGGAGAATCACTTCGGCTTCATCTTCAGCAACTTCTTTAGATAGTTGTGGGAAATTGGCGTTTTCGTTTGTTAAAGCATCGTTTAACTCCTTGGTAGATTGGGCTGCTGCTTTGGAGCTTTCCTCAGCGGCCAAGCTAGAATCTACATAGTCATCACCACGCAAACTACGTTGGATGTTGCTACATCCAGCTAGAGCTACAGTGGATAGTAAAAGAAGGGTTGCTAGTTTTTTCATTCTGATCCTTTCAAAAATTCATTTCTACCATTGTACCCTAAAAGGAAGGGGATTTCAAATATTAGTGACAAGGTAGTTTTAGAGAAAGCCAAAAGAAAAATCGCTTGCTTAGAGATTTTTCTTTTGGCTTCAATTCCTAATTAATCAATGAACTTAATACTAGGTCTCGAAAAGAATTATGCTTCCTCTTTCTGTCTGAGTTCAAAGAGCTCTTCTACTTTCAGATTAAAAACTTGAGCAATTTTAAGAGCCATTTCCAGCGAAGGATTGTAACGGTTATTTTCCAAGTGCAGAATTGTCTCGCGTCGTATGCCGATGCGGTCGGCTAACTCCTGCTGGGTCATGCCTGTGGACTCACGGACAGATTTGAGATTAGTAATAATATTGCTTTCTTTGGCCATGCTTATCCTCTACGTTCCAAGATAAGATAGACAACCGAAAAGATGCAAATCAAGGCAGCTATGCTAATAAATATCTGTCCCATGTAAAGAGTGAGAGACCCCATATACCCAATGATAACTGCTAGGATCATCAGTGCGCCTAGTATAAAAACAAACATCAAGCTAGCTGCCTTGGCTAAATTAGCATAAAAGCGTTCGTCCGGAGTTTCCTTGACATTTTTTAAAGAGAAAAAAACAAATACAATCACTTCAATAACGAGGCCAATTCCCAAAATCCATTCTTTAATACCAGAACTTACGCTTGGGGTCGCAACCCAAATCCCTACTGTATAAAAAATGCTTGCTGCAAACACAAGTATCGTGTAAAGCTTAGCAGACAAGTCAAAAATAATCTTTCCCTTACCTTTCTGACTCTTATGTAGCCAGCTCCAAATAGCTATAATTTGACCTAACACTGAAATACCAGTAATAACTAACTTGGGTTCCCAACTAAGATTAGAACCAAATAAAACAATAAAATCAATAAAGAGAGCTACGGCAATCATTGCAATGAGGCCACGCATTTTTTGACTTTTTTTCATGATAGACTCCTTTTTTATGTTATAAATATATAACACTTAAATTTTATGTTATAAATATATCACATTTAAATTTAGAAAGCAAGAATTTATGTGCCAAGGTGGCAATTATTTGAAAAAATTTTTTAATAAAAGCCCTCGATAGTCAAACAACTAAAGAATTCTTTGAAGCAATGCATCGGATTTGGTTTGGATAGTTTCGTTAATAATATTTGATGATAAAGAATTTTTGGAAAATCTAGATACTGTATGAATCTCTATTTTTTTCTTAGACTGTTATAAAGTCTGTCAAAATAAGCTTTGTAGGTGTAGAAGTTAATTTTTACAGAACTAAATTATTCCCCTATTTAGAATCTATTAATTCATATTTTCTAAATTAATAGATATCATTCTTAAAATTCTTGATATTTCTTTTGGGAACGGGATTGGGATTTAGGAGCCAAGTATCCAAATCTCGTTCAGGTGAGATGAAGGGTTTGAGTTGATGGTCTTTATAAAATATTTCTAATACTCTTCGAAAATCTCTTCAAACTACGTCAGCTTTGCCTTGCCGTACTTAAGTACAGCCTGCGGCTAGCTTCCTAGTTTGCTCTTTGATTTTCATTGAGTATAAAATAGTATTCACGGCTAGCTTCTTTCAAACATTTATTTCCTACTTCTAACAAATTTCTAAATGGTTTAAGAATTTTATAGTCTGTCAAGTTTTTTTCTTGACACCTGCCAGAAATCTGCTATAATAGAACATGTGCTAAATAGCTCAGCTATTTCACCGAAATAAAAAATAAGAAAAGAGACTTTAAAAATGGCAGTTAAAATCCGTTTGACTCGTATGGGTTCTAAGAAAAAACCTTTCTACCGTATCAACGTAGCAGATTCACGTTCACCACGTGACGGACGTTTCATCGAAACAGTTGGAACTTACAACCCACTTGTTGCTGAAAACCAAGTAACTTTGAAAGAAGACCGCGTTCTTGCATGGTTGGCTGATGGAGCTCAACCTTCAGATACAGTTCGCAACATCCTTTCAAAAGAAGGTGTATTGAAAAAATTCCACGATTCTAAATTCTCAAAATAAGTTTAAAGTAGGTTGACAGATGGATACGATTGAAAATCTCATTATTGCGATTGTGAAACCCTTGATTTCACAACCAGATGCCTTAACTATCAAGATTGAAGATACACCAGAGTTTTTGGAATATCATTTGGATCTTGATCAAAGTGATGTGGGTCGTGTAATCGGTCGTAAGGGTCGCACTATTTCTGCGATAAGAACGATTGTCTACTCTGTCCCAACTGAAGACAAAAAAGTAAGAATCGTTATTGACGAAAAATAAGAAGGGCGGGACGAATGTCTCGCTTTTTTGCGAGAAGTGTAAAATTGCAGCCATTAAGTACCAACATTAACGTGATTTGGAAGGCTTTTTAAAGGGGGACTGGAAAAGAATGAACATTGATTGTATTTTAAACATAGATTGGGAAATGTACATTGATTGGTTATTGCGAATTTTACAGATTTCGACTTTTATAGGTGTAATTTTAAAAATTAGTTTTCAGAATAAGGCCTATATCAATAATATCGAAATTCAGGTAATTAAACCAATCGAATTTGATTCCTTACATACGAGATTTCATCATATATATGAGTTTAAACATGATGAAAATGATAAACATTATAACCATTTGATTTTTTATCCCAAAGAAATTGATATTGAAATAGTAGAATTTTATTCTTTAAACTATGATTCAAAAAGTAATCGTTTAGTTGATAATGATAAACTACATACAGTTAAAAATTTAAAGAATTATACATGCTTATTGATTCATACAAATTTACCATAGAATATGCCTAGTTTAAGAATGAAATGGAAA
The DNA here is from genome assembly GCF_013276905.1 of Streptococcus sp. 3109. Lineage (NCBI taxonomy): Bacteria > Bacillati > Bacillota > Bacilli > Lactobacillales > Streptococcaceae > Streptococcus > Streptococcus sp. 3109. Next base: position 74,026 of record NZ_VMLY01000008.1, read on the forward strand.
ACAAGTCAGGGTGAAATTGGCGAGTATACATTTTATAGTAATATGTATAATGGGAATGTGAATATCTCATCTTTTAAATATAAATTAATATTAAAGAGGAAACTATTAGCACTTTTTGGACTATAGCGACCCCTCTATGTATCTTCCTCCAACTTGAGAAAATCTTTGGAACGTGATAGAATAAAGGATAGAAATAGATACAGGAGACAAGATGAACTACTTTAATGTTGGGAAAATCGTCAATACGCAGGGGTTGCAGGGTGAGATGCGAGTCTTGTCTGTGACGGATTTTGCAGAAGAACGGTTTAAAAAAGGTGCTGAGCTGGCCTTGTTTGATGAAAAAGATCAGTTTGTCCAAACAGTGACCATCGCTAGCCACCGTAAACAGAAGAACTTTGACATTATTAAATTCAAAGATATGTACCATATCAATGCTATCGAAAAGTACAAGGGATACAGTCTCAAGGTCGCTGAGGAGGATTTGAATGACCTAGACGATGGTGAATTCTACTATCACGAGATTATTGGTTTGGAAGTCTATGAGGGAGATAACTTGATTGGAACCATCAAGGAAATCCTGCAACCAGGTGCTAATGATGTCTGGGTGGTCAAGCGAAAAGGCAAGCGTGATTTGCTTTTACCTTATATCCCACCAGTGGTTCTCAATGTTGATATTCCAAATAAACGAGTTGATGTGGAAATCTTAGAAGGGTTAGACGATGAAAATTGATATTTTAACCCTCTTTCCAGAGATGTTCTCTCCACTGGAGCATTCAATCGTTGGAAAGGCTCGAGAAAAAGGGCTCTTGGATATCCAGTATCATAATTTTCGAGAAAACGCTGAAAAGGCCCGCCATGTCGATGATGAGCCTTACGGAGGTGGCCAGGGGATGCTGCTCCGAGCTCAACCTATTTTCGATGCCTTTGATGCTATTGAAAAGAAAAATCCGCGCGTCATTCTCCTCGATCCTGCTGGAAAGCAGTTTGATCAGGCTTATGCTGAGAATTTGGCTCAAGAGGAAGAGCTAATCTTTATCTGTGGGCACTATGAGGGTTATGACGAGCGCATCAAGACCTTGGTAACCGATGAAATTTCCCTAGGCGACTATGTCTTGACTGGTGGAGAGTTGGCGGCTATGACCATGATTGATGCTACGGTACGCCTGATTCCAGAAGTGATTGGCAAGGAGTCTAGCCACCAAGATGATAGTTTTTCTTCAGGCCTTCTCGAATATCCTCAGTACACACGTCCCTACGATTATCGAGGTATGGTCGTGCCAGATGTACTGATGAGCGGGCACCATGAAAAGATTCGTCAGTGGCGATTGTATGAGAGTTTGAAGAAAACCTACGAGCGCAGACCAGATTTGTTAGAAAATTATCAACTTACAGCAGAAGAAGAAAAAATGCTGGCAGAAATCAAAGAAAACAAAGAATAAAGGAGAAACCTATGCAAGTAATCAAACGTGATGGAGAAATTGCTGAATTTAATCCAGATAAGATTTACCAAGCTATCTTAAAAGCAGCCCAGACTGTCTATGTATTGACAGATGATTTGCGTCAAAACCTTGCACAAGTCACTAAGAAAGTGGTTTTGGATTTGGAAGAGGCCAAGGTGGAACGTGCTACCATTAGCATGATTCAGTCTATGGTTGAACATCGTTTACTGGGAGCAGGTTACATTACCATTGCAGAACACTACATTTCCTATCGTCTACAACGTGATTTGGAAAGAAGTGGTTATGGAGATCATATCGCAGTTCATTTATATTTTGAACAAGTTCGCTAAGAAAAAAGAGTGGGATGAAGCAACTACATCTCACTCTTTCTTAAATCTATTTTTTTGGGCTGTTTGGACAGTTGAAGGGACAAATCGCAGGCGTTGAATATCGCTTATGCGGATAATACGGGTCACATTTTTGGCAAAATTTTTCACAATAATTTGCTGTCCTTGCTGATCGTATTTGATGATGTCACCTGTAAAACTTGTCTCTGACAAGATAAGGTGAACAGCGGTTTGTTTCTGGATAGCCTCTTCAATAGTGGCTGTAAGGGAGTTGCTTTCAGTCTGGTCTGGTTGGTCATGTCCATTTAAAAAGTCATGTATTTTACCTAGAACTTGCTGGAATTTATGTCTCATATTGGCCTCCCTTCTTTTATATCAATATTATATAAAATTTTCCTAAAATCTACAAGATTTTACGAATAATCAGATGAAAGTTAAAAAAGGAGAAGAAAATGGCAGAATTTACATTTGAAATCGAAGAGCACTTGTTGACTCTTTCTGAAAACGAAAAAGGTTGGACCAAGGAAATCAACCGTGTGAGCTTTAATGGAGCCCCTGCAAAGTTTGATATTCGTGCTTGGAGTCCAGATCATACTAAAATGGGCAAAGGGATTACTCTTTCAAATGAAGAATTTCAAACGATGGTTGATGCCTTTAAAGGCAACTAAGTTTTCAAAATAAAAGAAAAGGATACTGAGTCATGATAACTCGATATCCTTTTTTAGTTAGCAAAGTAAGGCTGATTTTTAAGGCGTTGAAGTAGGGGACGGCTAATAAAACTAATAGCCAGAAGTTTACCAAGGTCTGGAATGATAAAGGGAATGACCCCCACAACAAGAGCTTTTTCAAATGCCATTCCAGCTAGAAAATGCAAGCTGAGAATCCCGCCGACAAAGACAAGGGCATCACCCAAGAGGTTTGCAAGAAAAATCTTGACAAAACCACTATCGCTGCTAGTTAGGGAGGAAGTAAGTCCAGAGTATACAAGATAAAACCAAAGATAACCCGCAGTAGGACCAACCAACGCCTGCAATCCTGCTCCACCTCCTGCAAAAACAGGAAGACCGATGGCACCTAGAAGAAGATAAAGTCCAACAGAAAGTACAGCCTCTCTGGGTCTAAAGACAGTAGCAATCAAGCCGATTGCAAAGTTTTGCAGAGTGAAGGGGACGGGTCCAATTGGAAGACTGATTTGTGCCAAAACAGCAATGAGAGCAGCCCCAATAGCAGGGATAGCATAAACGTGAGCTTTTTTCAAAATAGTTAACCTCTTTTCTGATGTATAGTAACTATTATACTCGTAGAGGAATCATTGTCAACCAATTTTTAAAAACAAGATAACAAAAACTGTAACGGCCGATTTGATTCACAAGAGAAGTTGGATAATTGTTTTGTTGATTTGTAAATCGCCTTTATAGATAATCCCATTTTATCAATAAAAAATATACTATAAATACTTGACTAACTAAAAAATAAGTGCTATAATAACAAATGTAAACGGATATATTTAGAAATGTTCAATTTTAAAAGGAGGGGTAGTTATGAGATATTTTAACGACTCTAGATACCATAACGGTGATTAAAAACCTAAATATAATCAATTCATATTAAAGTAATATGGAGGGACTAAAAAGGGACTATTATTTAATCTTCATCAAATATTTAAATTCAAGGAGAAGTAAAATGAAAAAAAGAATTAATAAGAAAGCATCTGTTTTTCTAGTTGCAAGTTTTTTCAGTTTTGGATTTGCTACTGTAGCTAGTGTTGTTAGTGCAACTACAGCACACCCTGCTCCAAGTCCCATTATTGATGTATGGGAATATGGTGTAAATGATAACTATGGTTATTCGAATTACTTTGTTAGTTCTCCAAATAATATTGGATCAAAATCTTCAGTAACGAATTTTTGGGGAACAGTTAAAGCTCAGGATAAAAAAGATTATGGATGGGCATATTCAAGTGCAACAAAATCTTGGAACGATGTTCGCTTAAATGCATATTGGGATTATTATAGATTTTAAAAAATAATTTATGAAAACAAGAGACCCAATTATAAAATAGGGTCTTTTGTAATATGGTAATTGCTTATGAAATTAAAATTATGTATCATTGGATTCTTCTTTTGTTTGATTGCTACAATTGGTCTGGTCACTATTAGTGATACCGAAATCCCCATACCTTTACCAATTGATGGTGCTTTTTCTATCCAAGGAAAAAGTAATCTTTCTAATAATGAAATATACGAAATGGTTCGTGACTTATCAAAAACGGAAAAGGTTACCATTTACAAGCCAATCGTTCAGAGTTCGGGTCAGTTGAAGTATGTAAATTTTGATGATGTAAATAATGAACAATTAAAGTCAGCACCAATAGTAGGGATGTATTACACACTTGGGAAAATGGATGTAGACAGTTTGAAACCACTTACGATGACTGGACTACAAACAGTATATATGGCTTATCCTTGGTATATAGGAGGAATATTACAATTTACTGGAACTTTAAGAATACTGTTAATGGGTTCAATTTACTTAACTTTATTAGTTGTTTTATTTGTTGTTAGGACGAGGCAGATCAAAGAAGGAGTGATACGACGTTCTTTGGGCTTGCCTGTATACGACCTTAGAAGAGAGTATGGCATTTCTCTTATTTTTGAACTGATTATGATGGCTTTATTGATGATTTCTTACAGTTCTTTTTTGGGGAATGGTTTCTTCACCTATAGTTCTAAGTTATTTTTCTCTCTGCTTTTAACGAATTTTATACTATTTCAAATCATTGATCTTATTACTTTTGTTTTATTTTGGTTGACGATTCAGATTGAAAAGCCCATTGAAATTATCAAAAACAAGGCAAAAAACAAGCTTATTTTTGTCGTATGGCTTGCTATTATTTCGATTATCATCCTTGTCTCAGGAATTTTTTTACAAGAAACAAAGAGTAGTCAATCTAGTATTAACATACAGATACAGAATTTAGTACCATGGGATACAGTAAAAGACTGGAGAAGGATTGAGTTCCTTGGAATTGAAAGTAACTCTACTAAAAATGGAGAAGTTAATGATTCAGATGGTCAGTATCTACAGATAGTTGCTGCCTTAAAAAACTTAGATTTCTTATATATAGAACGATCTTCGGCATATGTTCCAGATTTCATGAAAACTTCGCATGTTATAGAAAATTTTTCTAAACAATTAGAAAATGATGGGATAACGAATTCAGAAATAAATAAAGAGTTGATTTATATTAATCAAACAGGTGCTAACCTACAAAATAAAGTGAATAGAACAAACTATCATCTTTTAGATAATAAAATAGCAACCATCTATATTCCTGAGAAGTGGAAAGAAAACCAGAAATCTATTGAGAATACAGTTGTAGCAGAACAATTTATTGGAACAAACTATACAAAAGAACAGCTTGCAGTACAAATAATTCCTGATGGGGAAAAAATTTTTTATTTTAATGAAGATGCTGATAATAATCTTAAAATGAAAGATATTTTACCGCTGGCAAATGTAGCAGATAGCAAAGATAATATAGTTGTTGTGTTAGATACGGACAAAATGATGGAAAATAATAAGTTTTCTTTGGCTAGTAACATACTATATAAATCTCTTTTTAGTCCTGAAGCGGTAAAAAAAATAAATGAGATGACTGTCCCGTTGAATTTCTCAATGAATCCAGTAGATGTTTACCAAATTGTGAAATTAAAGATTCAATCCTTAGAGCACCAAATTTTACTTTCACAAATCTTGCAGAAGATAATTTACAGTATTGTCTTTATACTCATTTATCAATATGTCCAACTTTTTATTACTCTAAAACAGAATGAATATGTGAAAAAAATCATTTTGGGTCTGTCAAAAACATATATAGCAATTTCAAGTCTCAAATATTTTATGATGACTATTACAATGGTTATTCTATTTACATTTCTTATGACAGGGCAAATAGAGTTGCTATATATTGGAGTGGCTTCTCTGCTAGTTTTGATGTTGTCAATCATAATGAGTTTTAGGAAATTATCTGAAAGCTACACTAAAATTTTAAAAGGAGATGAATCATGACAATTGACCTTTTGAACGTTTCAAAGAGTTTCGGCTCAAAGAAGATCTTTACAGACTTAAATTTAATATTTGAATCTGGAAAAAGCTATGCATTGATTGGAGGTTCTGGCTCCGGTAAAAGTACCCTTCTTAATATTATAGGAAGATTAGAAAAAATTGACAGTGGGAATGTTTTAGTTGATAAACAAGATATTTGGAATATAAAAGAAAGAACTTTTTTTAAAAATACTGTTGGATATGTATTTCAGAATTATTCTTTAATAGATAACAAAACAGTATATGATAATCTGAGCCTTATCACTAAAGACAAAAAAACAATAACTGACGTACTTGAAAAAGTAGGACTGTCAAGTGACTATTTACATCAAAAAATATACGAATTGTCTGGTGGGCAGGCTCAACGTGTAGCTATTGCCAGAATGTTAATGAAACCACGTAAAATTATTTTAGCAGATGAGCCCACAGGAGCTTTAGATGGTGAGATTGGAAAAGAAATCATTCGTTTGTTATTAAATGAAAAAGATGAAGACAAATATGTTATAATAGCGACGCATGATCCAGCTGTCTATAACGAAGTTGATGTGATAATTGACATGAAAGATATAGGGTATAATGTATGAAAAAGATAATTTATATTGCTTTGATCTTTGTAGCTGGGTTACTTGCCTTCTTCTTTTTTGGAAAACAAATGATTACAAAAGAAAATATCAATAAGCCAACGGTAGAGTTAACAGTCTATACGCTTTCTTCTAGTGATACAGAAAAATGGAATAAAGTGAGACAAGTAGAAACGGAAGAGGCTATATACTTCATAACTGTGAAAGAAGCAGAGTCTTCTGAAGAAGTATTTTCAAACATCATTGCAAATGGAGCTGCTACGGGGTTCGGAGTTCGTGAAGAAGAAGTGAAGAAATTCAATAATGGTTTAGGAGACACTATAGAGGACTCTAAGCATAATAAACTAATTGAAATAGAATTTTTTACTTTTTCTGATGATGGCGAGGGATTTGTGGTAGCAAACTTTGACTACGGTAAAGAAGAGTTGAATTCTCAGAAAAAAGATATAAAAGAGTTATATAAAAAAATATATGAATCTTTTAAAGAAAAGAATAAATGATTGTATTATAATCCGTGTATTTTGCTATGGTTTGTTAATTGATTTTTGCATATCTTACTTCAACATACTATAAAATAAGACATAAGAAAACGAGTATCTCCAACTACGGAAATACTCGCTTTTTGATATTTAGAAGTGTTTTTTGCTCTGCTTCTTTTATTTCGATTAACGCATGGTTACAAATTCTTCGGATGCAGTTGGGTGAATCGCCACAGTTGCATCAAAGTCAGCCTTGGTTGCTCCCATTTTGATAGCAACGGCAAATCCCTGAATCATTTCATCAACGCCGTAGCCAATTCCATGAAGTCCGACAACTTTTTCTTCTGAACCAGCTGTGATCAATTTGAAACGAGTTTCTTGACGGTTGCAAGTGCAAGCAGAGTACATAGAAGTAAAGCTTGATTTGTAAACCTTGATTTGGTCTTGACCGTATTCTTTAATAGCTTGTTCTTCTGTCAAACCAACCGTTCCGATAGCAGGGTGTGAAAAGACGACAGTTGGAATAGTTGAGTAATCCATTTTTGCAGTAGTTTTTCCGTTAAAGAGACGTTCAGATAGGGTACGCCCAGCCTTGATTGCAACTGGGGTCAGTTCTTTCTCGCCCGTTACATCACCTAGAGCGTAGATTCCCTCAACAACAGTATTTTGGTATTCATCCACTTGGATAAAGCCACGTTCGTTCAGAGTTACTCCAGCTTTTTCAAGTTGCAAGCTCTTAACATTTGGACGGCGACCAGTAGCCCAGATAACTTGGCTAGCTGTGTGACTAGTACCATCCTCGAAATGAATGGTAATGCCATCAGTAGTTTTTTCTAACTTGACAGGGACTTTGTGAGTATGAAGTGGCAAGTTTGTTCTTTCCATTTCCTTGACCAGACCTTCAACGATGTAAGAATCAAAACTACGTAAAGGACGATCGCGGCGAACAAAGAGATCTGTCTTGACACCAAAGGTGTGGAGTACGCCAGCCAATTCAACGGCAATATAACCCGCGCCTAGAATAGCAACTGACTCTGGCAATTCTTCCCAAGCAAATACATCATCAGAAGAGCCACCTAGCTCAGCACCAGGAATATTAGGAATACTTGGATGGGCACCAGTAGCAATCACAATATGTTTAGCACGAATCAGTTCACCATTTACGCTAACAGTATGAGAATCTACAAATTCAGCATGACCTTCAATCAAGTCTACACCGTTGCGTTTAAAACTGCCATCATAAGAAGAACGAGCGCGATCGATGTAGGCTTCACGATTACGACGTAGGGTAGCAAAGTCAAAGTTAAGATCAGTAGTCTTAAAACCGTAGTCTTCTCCAAATTGATGGAAAGTCTCAGCGATTTGCGCCCCGTACCACATAATTTTTTTAGGAACACAGCCGACGTTGACACAGGTTCCACCTAATTTCTTTTCCTCAATAACGGCTGCTTTGGCTCCGTGTTCCCCAGCACGGTTCATGGTAGCAATTCCTCCGCTACCTCCACCGATAGCAATGATATCATATTCTCTCATTGAAAACTCCTTTGTACTCTTTTAAATAGTCGAGTGTCTTTTTTGATAGTTATATTTTATTCTTTTTTTGATGTGATTGCAAAAATCTGCTACGCACAAAAAATTGCAAAAAAGCTTGCCAAATAAGTCAAAATAATGTATTATATAACTAGTACAATAGAAAAGGAGAATTTCCGAACGATTGTTTAATCCTGAACTGTCATTATTTCCATCTGAACTGCATTGTTTGCTGGAGGGAAATCTGGTATAATAGCAAAGTATTGTAAAAAAAAAGGAGTTTCATTATGAAGAAAAAGAATGGTAAAGCTAAAAAGTGGCAACTGTATGCAGCAATCGGTGCTGCAAGTGTAGTTGTATTGGGTGCTGGGGGCATTTTGCTCTTTAGACAACCTTCTCAGACTGCTGTAAAAGATGAGGCTACTCATCTTGTTGTTGCCAAGGAAGGAAGCGTGGCATCCTCTGTTTTATTGTCAGGGACAGTAACGGCAAAAAATGAACAATACGTTTATTTTGATGCTAGTAAGGGAGATTTAGATGAAATCCTTGTTTCTGTGGGGGATAAGGTCAGCGAAGGGCAGGCTTTAGTCAAGTACAGTAGTTCAGAAGCGCAGGCGGCCTATGATTCAGCTAGCCGAGCAGTCGCTAAGGCAGATCGTCATATCAATGAACTCAATCAAGCACGAAATGAAGCCGTTTCAGCTCCAGCTCCTCAAGCCTCTGCGCCAGCAGGAGGAGAAGATGCAACGGTGCAAAGCCCAACTCCAGTGGCTGGAAATTCTGTTGCTTCTATTGACGCTCAGTTGGGTGATGCCCGTGATGCGCGTGCAGATGCAGCAGCACAATTAAGTAAGGCTCAAAGTCAGTTAGATGCAATGACGGTTCTCAGTACCCTAGAGGGAACTGTGGTCGAAGTCAACCACAATGTTTCTAAATCTCCAACAGGAGCTAGCCAAGTAGTCGTTCATGTCGTAAGTAATGAAAACTTGCAAGTTAAGGGAGAACTGTCTGAATATAACCTCGCCAACCTATATGTAGGTCAAGAAGTAACTTTTACTTCTAAAGTGTATCCTGATAAAAAATGGACTGGGAAATTAAGCTATATTTCTGACTATCCTAAAAACAATGGTGAAGCAGCAAGTACAGCTGTAGCAGCAGGCGGTAATTCTGGCTCTAAATATCCATATACTATTGATGTTACAAGTGAAATCGGTGATTTGAAACAAGGATTCTCAGTAAGTGTTGAGGTCAAGAATAAGAGTAAAGCCATTTTGGTTCCTCTAACAAGTGTTGTGACTGAAAATGATAAGAATTATGTCTGGGTGCTTGACGAGCAGAAAAAGGCCAAGAAAGTGGAAGTTGGTTTGGGCAATGCTGATGCAGACAACCAAGAAATCACTTCAGGTCTGACAAATGGAGTCAAGGTCATCAGTAATCCAACATCTTCCTTGGAAGAAGGAAAAGAGGTGAAGGCTGATGAAGCAACTAATTAGTCTAAAAAATATCTGCAGAAGTTACCGTAACGGTGACCAAGAACTGCAGGTTCTCAAAAATATCAACCTAGAAGTGAATGAGGGTGAGTTTGTTGCCATTATGGGACCATCCGGTTCTGGTAAGTCTACTCTCATGAATATGATTGGGATGTTGGATACACCAAGTAGTGGAGAGTATTATCTTGAAGGTCAAGAAGTGGCTGGATTGGGTGAAAAACAACTAGCTAAGGTTCGCAACCAACAAATCGGTTTTGTCTTTCAGCAGTTCTTTCTTCTATCGAAACTCAATGCTCTGCAAAATGTAGAATTGCCCTTGATTTACGCAGGAGTTTCGTCTTCAAAACGTCGCAAGTTGGCTGAGGAGTATTTAGACAAGGTTGAATTGACAGAACGTAGTCACCATTTGCCTTCGGAATTATCTGGTGGTCAAAAGCAACGTGTGGCTATTGCGCGTGCCTTGGTAAACAATCCTTCTATTATCTTAGCAGACGAACCGACAGGAGCCTTGGATACCAAAACAGGCAACCAAATCATGCAATTATTGGTTGAATTAAATAAAGAAGGAAAAACTATTATCATGGTAACGCATGAGCCTGAAATCGCTGCTTATGCCAAACGTCAGATTGTCATTCGAGATGGGGTCATTTCGTCTGATAGTGCTCAGTTAGAAAAGGAGGAAAACTAAGATGCAGAATCTGAAATTTGCCTTTTCATCTATTATGGCTCACAAGATGCGTTCTTTGCTTACCATGATTGGGATTATTATCGGTGTTTCATCAGTTGTTGTGATTATGGCTCTAGGTGACTCCCTATCTCGTCAACTCAACAAAGATATGACCAAATCTCAGAAGAATATTAGTGTCTTTTTCTCTTCTAAAAAAAGTAAAGATGGGTCTTTTACTCAGAAACAATCAGCTTTTACGGTTTCTGGAAAAGAAGAGGAAGTTCATGTTGAACCACCAAAACCGCAAGAATCTTGGGTCAAGGAGGCAGCCAAACTGAAGGGAGTGGATAATTACTATGTAACCAACTCAACGAACGCCATTTTGACTTATAAAGATAAAAAGGTTGAAAATGCCAATTTGACAGGTGGAAACAGAACTTATATGGAGGCTGTTAAGAATGAAATTATTGCAGGACGTAGTTTGAGAGAACAAGATTTCAAAGAATTTGCAAGTGTCATTTTGCTTGATGAAGAATTATCCATTAGTCTATTTGGATCTCCTCAAGAGGCTATTAACAAGGTTGTAGAAGTTAATGATTTTAGTTATCGAGTCATTGGTGTTTATACTAGCCCAGAATCTAAAAATTCAAAAATATATGGTTTTGGTGGCTTACCTATTACCACAAATATCTCCCTTGCTGCGAATTTTAATGTAGATGAAATAGCTAATATTGTCTTTCGAGTGAATGACACAAGCTTGACTCAAACTCTGGGTCCAGAACTGGCACGAAAAATGACAGAGCTTGCTGGCTTGCAACAGGGAGAATATCAAGTATCAGATGAGTCAGCTGCATTTGCAGAAGTTCAACAAACGTTTAGTTTTATGACGACGATTATTAGTGCCATTGCAGGTATTTCTCTCTTTGTTGGAGGAACTGGTGTTATGAATATCATGCTGGTTTCGGTGACAGAGCGTACCCGTGAAATTGGTCTCCGTAAGGCTTTGGGTGCAACTCGTGCTAATATTTTAATCCAGTTTTTGATTGAATCCATGATTTTGACCTTGTTAGGTGGATTAATTGGCTTGACAATTGCAAGTGGTTTAACTGCCTTAGCAGGTTTGTTACTGCAAGGTTTGATTGCGGGTATAGAAGTGGGAGTATCGATCCCAGTTGCCCTATTTAGTCTTGCAGTTTCGGCTAGCGTGGGTATAGTTTTTGGGGTCTTGCCAGCCAACAAGGCATCGAAACTTGACCCAATCGAAGCCCTTCGTTATGAATAAAATAAACAAGATGGACACTCGTCTATCTTGTTTTTGTATAGATTTCCCTATCGAAAATCCTTAAAAATGTGATATAATGAAGTGTTAGAAAAACAGGTTTCATTTGCCTGGAAAGGAAAAATTATGTCTGAAAAGAATTTTTATATTACAACGCCGATTTACTATCCATCTGGTAAGCTTCATATCGGTTCTGCCTACACAACCATTGCTTGTGATGTCCTAGCACGTTATAAACGCCTGATGGGCTACGATGTCTTTTATTTGACAGGTCTTGATGAACATGGTCAAAAGATTCAACAAAAAGCAGAAGAAGCTGGCATTACACCACAAGCCTATGTTGATGGAATGGCAGTTGGAGTTAAAGAACTCTGGCAATTACTAGATATCTCATACGATAAATTTATCCGTACAACGGATGACTACCATGAAAAAGTTGTCGCACAGGTCTTTGAGCGCTTGCTTGCTCAAGATGACATCTATTTGGGTGAATACTCTGGCTGGTATTCAGTATCAGATGAAGAATTCTTTACAGAAAGCCAGCTTGCGGAAGTATTCCGTGATGAAGCTGGAAATGTAACTGGTGGTATTGCTCCATCAGGTCACGAGGTTGAATGGGTATCTGAAGAATCATACTTCCTTCGCCTCAGCAAATACCAAGATCGTTTGGTCGAATTTTTCAAGTCCCATCCTGAATTTATCACTCCAGATGGTCGTCTGAATGAAATGCTTCGCAACTTCATCGAGCCAGGTTTAGAGGATTTGGCAGTTTCTCGTACAACCTTTACATGGGGTGTGCCAGTCCCATCAAATCCTAAGCACGTTGTCTATGTTTGGATTGATGCCCTTCTTAACTATGCGACAGCTCTTGGCTACGGTCAAGACGAACATAGTAACTTTGACAAGTTCTGGAATGGAACAGTCTTCCACATGGTAGGAAAAGACATCCTTCGTTTCCACTCCATCTACTGGCCAATCCTTCTTATGATGTTGGATGTTAAATTACCTGATCGTTTGATTGCCCATGGTTGGTTTGTCATGAAAGATGGTAAAATGTCTAAATCTAAAGGGAATGTCGTTTACCCTGAAATGTTGGTAGAGCGTTATGGACTAGATCCACTTCGTTACTACCTCATGCGCAGTCTTCCAGTTGGTTCAGACGGAACCTTCACTCCGGAAGACTATGTAGGCCGTATCAACTACGAATTGGCCAATGACCTTGGCAACCTCCTCAATCGTACGGTTTCTATGATTAACAAGTACTTTGATGGACAAATTCCTGCCTATGTAGAGGGTGTAACAGAGTTTGATAATGCTCTTGCTGAGGTTGCAGAACAATCAATTGCTGACTACCATACACACATGGAAGCAGTTGACTACCCACGTGCACTTGAAGCAGTCTGGACCCTGATCTCTCGTACTAACAAATACATCGACGAGACAGCTCCATGGGTACTGGCAAAGGATGAAGCACTCCGCGATCAATTGGCAAGTGTCATGAGTCACTTGGCAGCCAGCCTTCGTGTCGTTGCTCACTTGATTGAGCCATTTATGATGGAAGCCAGTCGTGCAGTCTTGACTCAACTTGGTTTGGATGAAGTAGCGAGCCTTGAGAACTTGAGCTTGGCTGACTTCCCTGCGGGTGTGACTGTAGTTGCTAAGGGAACACCAATCTTCCCACGTCTGGATATGGAAGAAGAAATCGCCTATATCAAGGAACAAATGGAAGGTAACAAACCAGCAGTCGAGAAAGAATGGAATCCAGACGAAGTTGAACTCAAACTAAACAAGGAAGAAATCAATTTTGAAGACTTTGACAAGGTTGAAATCCGTGTCGCAGAAGTCAAAGAAGTGTCTAAAGTAGAAGGTTCAGATAAGTTGCTTCAATTCCGCTTGGATGCTGGTGATGGAGAAGATCGTCAAATCCTCTCAGGAATTGCAAAATACTATCCAAATGAACAAGAATTGGTTGGTAAGAAAGTTCAAATCGTTGCTAACCTCAAACCTCGTAAAATGATGAAGAAATATGTCAGTCAAGGGATGATCCTCTCAGCTGAATATGATGGAAAATTAACCCTTCTCACAGTTGATCCAGCTGTACCAAACGGAAGTGTGATTGGGTAAAAGTAGACAGGACTAGTTCATGCTAGTTCTGTTTTTTTATGTACACTCAATGAAAATCAAAGAGCAAACTAGGAAGCTAGCCGCAGGTTTCTCAAAGCACTGCTTTGAGGTTGTAGATAGAACTGACGAAGTCAGCTCAAAACACTGTTTTGAGGTTGTGGATAGAACTGACGAAGTCAGTAATCATACCTACGGCAAGGTGACGTTGACGCGGTTTGAAGAGATTTTTGAAGAGTATAAGTCTTTGATTTTGAGACTAAGGAGAGTCAGGGTCAA
>NZ_VMLY01000009.1:0-20206 GCF_013276905.1 Streptococcus sp. 3109
GATATGGAAGTCGCTTAGCTTTATTCCGCCATAGCTCAGTTGGTAGTAGCGCATGACTGTTAATCATGATGTCGTAGGTTCGAGTCCTACTGGCGGAGTAGATAATTAAAAGAGGTCAAGACCTCTTTTTTTTACCTCTTTGTCAACTGTAGTGAGTTGAAGAAAAGCTAAGCTCGAGAAAGGACAAATTTCGTCCTTTCTTTTTTGATGTTCAGAGCGATAAAAATCCGTTGTTTGAAGTTTTCAAAGTTCCGAAAACCAAAGGCATTTCGTTTGATAAGTTTGATGAGATTATTGGTCGCTTCCAGTTTAGTGTTTGAATAGGGGAATTGAAGGGCATTGACGATTTTCTCTTTGTCCTTGAGAAAGGTTTTAAAGACAGTCTGAAAAAGAGGATGAACCTGCTTTAGATTGTCCTCAATGAGTCCGAAAAATTTGTCAGCATCCTTATTCTGAAAGTGAAAAAGTAAGAGTTGATAGAGATTATAGTGGTGTTTTAAGTCTTCTGAATAGCTCAAAAGCTTGTCAAGAATCTCTTTATTTGTTAAGTGCATACGAAAAGTAGGGCGATAAAAACGTTTCTCACTGAGTTTACGACTATCTTGTTGAATGAGCTTTCAGTAACGCTTGATAGCCTTGTATTCATGAGACTTTCGATCCAATTGATTCATGATTTGGATACGCACACGACTCATAGCACGGCTTAGATGTTGTACAATGTGGAAGCGATCTAGAACGATTTTGGCACACGGAAAAAGCTGTTTAGCCAAGTCATAGTAGGGACTAAACATATCCATAGTAATGATTTTTACCTGACAACGAATAGCTCTATCGTATCGAAGAAAGTGATTTCGAATGATGGCTTGTGTTCTTCCCTCAAGAACAGCGATGATGTTGAGTTTTTTAAAATCTTGCGCAATAAAGCTCATCTTTCCCTTGGTAAAGGAGTACTCGTCCCAGGACATAATCTCAGGGAGGTAAGAAAAATCATGCTTAAACCGGAAGTCATTGAGCTTGCGAATAACAGTTGAAGTTGAAATAGACAGCTGATGAGCAATATCGGTCATAGAAGTTTTTTCAATCAGCTTCTGAGCAATTTTTTGGTTGATAATACGAGAAATTTGGTGATTCTTCTTGACGATAGAAGTCTCAGCCACCATCATTTTCGAGCAATGATAGCACTTAAAACGACGTTTTCTAAGAAGAATTATGGTTTGAATTTTTTTATACTACAAAATCAGATCCATAATACCTATATAAAAACATTATAGTTATAATAGGGTTTACCCAAAAGTTTTAAGGCGGTCTTTTTAGGACTTTAATCTTTTGAAATTCAGGTAGTAAATTTGTTTCTATTCTGTCAACTTTTCCTATTTTTTATCTTGTTGAGGTTGGTATTTTAACAATTCAGGAATTGTTAATAACTGTTTAAAATTTTTTGTTAGAATAAGTTTATAAAAAAGAAAAGGAGTATATATTTATGCTAAAAAGTATTTATGAGCAGATGGCAGATTTTTATAGAAATATTGAAGAAGAGTATGGTACTGTATTTGGTGATAATTTTGACTGGGAACATTTTCATTTTAAATTTTTGATTTATTATTTAGTGAGATATGGTATTGGGTGTCGTAGGGATTTTATTGTTTACCATTATCGTGTTGCTTATCGTTTGTATCTTGAAAAATTGATAATGAAACAAGGTTTTGTTGCTTGTTGAGACAGTATGAGTTAATTTCCGAACAAATTCAACTTTTTGTGGGAAAATAATGATAAATAGCCGGAATTTTTTCTAAAACATTTTTTAATAGTTGGAAATAGCAAATCTTTCTATTGTTTCTTCTTGATAAAAAGGCGATTTTTTCTTATAATAAATTGTAAGATATAATTGCGGGTGAGATTCCTGCCATGTATGTGAGAAAGGAAGAGCCTGAGGGCTCAGACAAGATTATGACTTCAGTTGTTGTTGTAGGTACCCAATGGGGTGATGAAGGTAAAGGGAAGATTACAGACTTCCTTTCAGCGAATGCAGAAGTGATTGCACGTTACCAAGGTGGTGATAATGCAGGTCACACGATTGTGATTGATGGTAAGAAATTTAAATTGCACTTGATTCCATCTGGGATTTTCTTCCCTGAAAAAATCTCTGTTATTGGAAACGGAATGGTTGTAAATCCTAAATCTCTTGTAAAAGAGTTGAGCTATCTTCATGAGGAAGGTGTGACAACTGATAACTTGCGTATTTCTGATCGCGCGCATGTTATTTTACCTTATCATATCGAGTTAGACCGTTTGCAAGAAGAAGCTAAGGGCGACAATAAGATTGGGACTACAATCAAGGGAATTGGTCCAGCTTATATGGACAAGGCTGCTCGTGTTGGGATTCGTATTGCAGATCTTTTGGATAAAGACATTTTCCGTGAGCGTTTAGAACGTAACCTTGCTGAAAAGAATCGTCTTTTTGAAAAATTGTATGACAGTAAAGCCATTGCTTTCGATGATATTTTTGAAGAATATTACGAATATGGTCAACAAATCAAGAAGTATGTGACAGACACATCTGTTATCTTGAATGATGCGCTTGATAATGGTAAACGTGTACTTTTTGAAGGTGCACAAGGTGTTATGCTAGATATTGACCAAGGTACGTATCCATTTGTTACGTCATCAAACCCTGTAGCTGGTGGTGTGACAATTGGTTCTGGTGTCGGTCCAAGCAAGATTGACAAGGTTGTTGGTGTATGTAAAGCCTATACGAGTCGTGTAGGAGATGGTCCTTTCCCAACTGAATTATTTGATGAAGTGGGAGAACGTATCCGTGAAGTCGGTCATGAATATGGTACAACAACTGGTCGTCCACGTCGTGTGGGATGGTTTGATTCAGTTGTGATGCGCCATAGTCGTCGTGTTTCTGGTATTACTAATCTTTCATTGAACTCTATCGATGTTTTGAGTGGTTTAGATACAGTGAAAATCTGTGTGGCCTATGATCTTGACGGTCAACGTATTGACTACTATCCAGCTAGTCTTGAGCAATTGAAACGTTGCAAACCTATCTATGAAGAGTTGCCAGGTTGGTCAGAAGATATCACTGGAGTTCGTAATTTGGAAGATCTTCCTGAGAATGCGCGTAACTATGTTCGTCGTGTGAGTGAATTAGTTGGCGTTCGTATTTCTACTTTCTCAGTGGGTCCTGGTCGTGAACAAACAAATATTTTAGAAAGTGTTTGGTCCTAAGAGATTTTTAAGATTTGTTTAAGATAGGTCGGGTATACTATAGACAGTTACAAGAAGACCTCCTAACTTGTTGTAACAAATATCCTAAACTTTTCTTTTTCATAATAATCTCCCTATAAAGTCACCGCATTCGGTGGCTTTTTTTGTCTTGGGATTCATGATATAATAATAAAATCGATAAGTAAGAAAAGGGAAATTGATGAATTATACAGTTGAAGAAAAAGAAGTCTTTATGAGAGAGGCTTTGAGAGAGGCTGAGATTGCTCTTGAACACGATGAAATTCCAATTGGTTGTGTGATTATCAAAGATGGGGAAATCATTGGCCGTGGGCATAATGCGCGTGAGAAATTGCAACGAGCGGTTATGCATGCGGAAATTATGGCCATAGAGAATGCGAACTTGAGTGAGGAGAGCTGGCGCTTGCTTGATTGCACGCTTTTTGTGACCATTGAGCCTTGTGTCATGTGTAGTGGGGCGATTGGACTCGCCCGTATTCCAAACGTGGTCTATGGAGCTAAAAACCAGAAATTTGGCGCTGCTGGGAGTTTGTACGATATCTTGACAGATGAGCGTCTCAACCATCGTGTGGATGTTGAAACGGGAATTTTGGAAGATGAATGCGCAGCTATTATGCAGGACTTTTTTAGAAATAGACGGAAAAAATAATTTTGCTTTTAAAATGAATAGGAATGTGATATAATAAACAGTGGAGCAACAGTTCTGCGTGAAGCGGGTCAGGGGAGGAATCCAGCAGCCCTAAGCGATTTGAATTGTGTGCTCTTTTTTTCGTGCTTTTTCCGAATAAATAAGATAGAATAATCTAGAATAAATGATAATAGAAAAGAGAAGATGATGAAAATTCGTGGTTTTGAATTGGTTTCTAGTTTTACAGATGAAAATTTATTGCCCAAGCGTGAGACAGCGCATGCGGCTGGTTACGACTTAAAGGTTGCTGTGCGCACAGTTATCGCTCCAGGAGAGATTGTATTGGTTCCGACAGGAGTTAAGGCTTATATGCAGCCGACTGAGGTTCTTTACCTTTATGATCGCTCTTCAAATCCTCGTAAAAAGGGCTTGGTTTTAATTAATTCAGTTGGGGTCATTGATGGGGATTATTATGGAAATCCTGGGAATGAAGGGCATATTTTTGCTCAGATGAAGAATATCACAGATCAAGAAGTGATTCTTGAAGTTGGGGAACGTGTGGTCCAGGCTGTCTTTGCGCCTTTCTTAATCGCAGATGGAGATGCGGCTGATGGCGTTCGAACTGGTGGATTTGGTTCAACAGGGCACTAGAATGAAGATTATCTTTGTACGTCACGGGGAGCCAGATTATCGTGAGTTAGAGGAGCGTTCTTATACGGGATTTGGGATAGATTTGGCGCCCTTGTCTGAGAAGGGACGGCAGCAAGCCCAGAAATTGAGCACCAATCCTTTACTCCCTTCAGCTGAAATAATCATATCTTCTGCAGTCACAAGAGCTTTAGAAACGGCTTCTTATGTGGCTTGTGTTACTGGACTTCCTTTGAGAGTGGATCCATTATTGCATGAATGGCAGGTCTATGAAAGTGGCACAGATAATTTTGAAAAAGCTCGTACTATGTTTCTAGAAAATAAGGGGGAGTTACTTCCTAATAGTCCTATTCAATATGAGACAACTACGGAGATGAAGTCTCGTTTTCTAGAATGCATGGCTAAGTATCGAGATTACCAGACCGTGATAGTGGTAACTCACAACATGCTCATGCGCCAGTTTGTGCCAAATGAGAAAATTGATTTTTGCCAAGTGATTGAGTGTGAGTTAGAGATATAGAAAGAGGTTTATTATCGCAAAGAAAAAAGCGACATTTGTATGTCAAAATTGTGGGTATAATTCCCCTAAATATCTGGGACGTTGCCCCAACTGTGGGTCTTGGTCTTCTTTTGTAGAAGAGGTTGAGGTTGCCGAGGTAAAGAATGCGCGTGTGTCCTTGACAGGTGAGAAAACCAAGCCCATGAAACTGGCTGAGGTGACTTCTATCAATGTCAATCGAACCAAGACGGAGATGGAGGAATTCAATCGTGTACTTGGAGGAGGAGTGGTACCGGGAAGTCTCGTTCTTATCGGTGGGGATCCTGGGATTGGGAAATCAACCCTTCTTTTACAAGTCTCAACCCAGCTGTCTCAAGTGGGGACTGTTCTCTATGTCAGTGGGGAGGAGTCTGCCCAGCAAATCAAGTTGCGAGCGGAACGCTTGGGAAATATTGATAGCGAGTTTTATCTCTATGCAGAGACCAATATGCAGAGTGTCCGCGCAGAGGTAGAGAGAATCCAGCCAGACTTTCTCATCATCGACTCTATCCAGACTATCATGTCTCCTGAGATTTCAGGGGTGCAGGGATCTGTTTCTCAAGTGCGTGAGGTGACGGCTGAACTTATGCAGC
Source organism: Streptococcus sp. 3109 (assembly GCF_013276905.1). Classification (NCBI taxonomy): domain Bacteria; kingdom Bacillati; phylum Bacillota; class Bacilli; order Lactobacillales; family Streptococcaceae; genus Streptococcus; species Streptococcus sp. 3109. The sequence continues at coordinate 5,660 of NZ_VMLY01000009.1, forward strand.
TGGCCAAAACCAATAACATTGCCATATTTATCGTAGGGCATGTGACCAAGGAGGGCACTCTGGCTGGTCCGCGTATGTTGGAGCATATGGTGGATACGGTGCTTTACTTTGAAGGGGAACGACACCATACCTTCCGTATTTTAAGAGCGGTCAAAAACCGTTTTGGTTCCACTAATGAGATTGGCATCTTTGAGATGCAGTCGGGTGGCTTGGTTGAGGTACTCAATCCGAGTCAAGTTTTCCTAGAAGAGCGTTTGGATGGAGCAACTGGTTCATCAATAGTTGTGACCATGGAAGGGACGCGTCCGATTTTGGCGGAGGTTCAGGCTTTGGTAACACCGACCATGTTTGGAAATGCCAAGCGTACGACCACAGGACTTGATTTTAATCGTGCGAGTCTGATTATGGCTGTTTTGGAAAAGCGGGCAGGGCTTCTCTTGCAAAATCAGGACGCCTATCTCAAATCTGCTGGCGGTGTCAAATTGGATGAACCTGCCATTGACTTAGCTGTTGCAGTTGCCATTGCTTCGAGCTATAAGGACAAGCCAACTAATCCTCAGGAATGTTTTGTAGGAGAATTAGGTTTGACTGGAGAGATTCGGCGCGTGAATCGTATCGAGCAACGCATCAATGAAGCTGCTAAACTGGGCTTTACTAAGATTTATGTACCTAAGAATTCCTTGACAGGAATCACTCCGCTTAAGGAAATTCAGGTTATTGGGGTGACAACGATTCAGGAAGTTTTGAAAAAGGTCTTTACATAATTCGTGACAAATCCTCTTAAAAATGATAAGATAGGAGAAATATTTGACTATCAAATTTTCGAGGAGGGAATCGTGTCGTATTTTGAACAGTTTATGCAAGCCAATCAGGCTTATGTTGCCCTACATGGGCAGTTAAATCTGCCACTTAAACCCAAAACAAGAGTGGCTATTGTGACCTGTATGGACTCTCGTCTGCACGTTGCGCAAGCTTTGGGCTTGGCACTTGGGGATGCTCATATCTTGCGGAATGCAGGTGGTCGAGTGACTGAGGACATGATTCGTTCGCTAGTTATTTCCCAGCAACAAATGGGGACAAGAGAGATTGTGGTATTGCACCATACAGACTGTGGTGCTCAGACCTTTGAAAATGGACCTTTTCAGGAGTATCTGAAAGAGGAACTAGGTGTCGATGTGTCAGACCAGGACTTCTTGCCCTTCCAAGATATAGAGGAGAGTGTACGAGAGGATATGCAATTGCTTATCGAGTCACCCCTAATACCAGACGATGTCATTATCTCTGGTGCCATTTACGATGTGGATACAGGAAGTATGACAGTTGTAGAATTGTAAAAAATTCATTTAGAAAGAAAGTGTATGAAGAAAAACAGTATTTTATTTATTTTTATTTTATTGCTATGTATTGGTTTGCAGTATGAAACCATCTACTATACGGACGGTTCGATGTCAGCTGCGGAATATGGCCTAATGGGAGTTTCTATCTTTCTAGCTCTCTTTTACATGATTCCGGCTCTTTATTTCCTTTTCCGTATTGGGAAAAAATGGGAATTGCCAAAGAAGGCCTTGATTTTGTCTTTATTGGGTGGGATGTTCCTTTCAGGTTGGCTGTCTAGCTTTGCTAATACTTATATCCATGATTTACTGGACGTTCTTTTCCCAGATAGTACATTTTTAAATGCCTTTGAAAGTGCTATTGTGGCTCCTTTGGTAGAAGAACCCTTGAAATTATTGCCACTTGTCTTTGTTTTAGCTTTGATTCCCGTGCGAAAATTAAAATCTCTGTTTTTACTTGGGATTGCTTCTGGTTTGGGATTCCAAATGATTGAGGATATTGGCTATATTCGTACGGATTTGCCAGAGGGATTTGATTTTACTATTTCGAGGATTTTAGAGCGTATCATCTCAGGGATTGCCTCTCACTGGACTTTTTCAGGTCTGGCTGTAGTAGGTGTTTACTTGCTTTACAGAGCCTATAAAGGGCAGAAGGCTGGCAAGAAACAGGGGATTATTTTCCTAGGTTTAGCCTTGGGAACTCACTTCTTGTTTAACTCTCCTTTTGTAGAATTGGAGACAGAGTTGCCATTAGCGATTCCAGTAGTTACAGCTATTGCTCTTTACGGTTTTTATCAGGCTTATCGCTTTGTTGAGAAGCACGATGAGTTGATGAACTAGAATATTTTTCAAAAGAATGATGCAAGGGTACAAATATGGTGCCCTTCTTTTATTTTTGATTGAAAAATAGTGCAAAAAGCGCTACAATGGTAAATGGAAAAATCTTGTGAAAAGCACAAGCGATACATATATACCGGAGGAAATCATGTCTTTTTCTGATTTAAAGCTGTTTGCCCTTTCTTCTAATCAAGAATTGGCAAAACGTGTGGCGCAGGAGATTGGGATAGAGTTGGGGAAATCAAGTGTTCGCCAATTTTCAGATGGAGAGATTCAGGTCAACATCGAAGAATCAATCCGTGGGAAACACGTCTTTATCCTACAATCAACTAGCTCGCCTGTAAATGATAATCTGCTTGAAATTTTGATTATGGTAGATGCTTTGAAACGTGCGAGTGCAGAATCTGTCAATGTTGTCATGCCTTACTATGGGTATGCACGTCAGGATAGAAAGGCGAGAGCGCGTGAGCCAATCACTTCAAAACTTGTCGCAAATATGCTTGAAGTAGCTGGAGTGGATCGTTTATTGACCATCGACTTGCATGCTGCGCAGATTCAAGGATTCTTTGATATTCCTGTGGATCATTTGATGGGGGCTCCTCTGATTGCGGATTATTTTGAGCGTCGTGGCATGGTTGGTTCGGACTATGTGGTTGTCAGCCCAGATCATGGAGGGGTGACTCGTGCCCGTAAGTTGGCAGAATTTTTGAAGACATCTATCGCTATTATTGATAAACGTCGTAGCGTTGATAAGATGAATACCAGTGAAGTCATGAACATTATCGGTAAGGTTGAAGGCAAGACTTGTATTTTGATTGATGATATGATTGATACCGCTGGAACCATTTGTCATGCGGCAGATGCCCTTGCAGAAGCTGGTGCTGTTGAAGTCTATGCAAGCTGTACGCACCCAGTTCTTTCTGGTCCTGCTATGGACAATATCCAAAAATCAGCTATTAAGAAATTGGTTGTTTTGGATACCATCTATCTACCAGAAGAGCGTTTGATCGATAAGATTGAACAGATTTCGATTGCTCATCTTTTGGGAGATGCTATCGTGCGTATTCATGAAAAACGCCCACTTTCTCCACTTTTCGGTATTGAGAAAAAAATTTAATGACCAAGCCTGAGATGATTCTCAGGTTTTTTCGTTTTTTTCCGAATAAATAGATAGAGCCAGAGAATCTAGCAAACCTAGATTTAAAACTGTGGTATAATAAAAGGAGGAAAAGGATGATTCTAAGACATCCGGGCATTAGCCCAACTAATGATGTGGTTGCTAAGAAAATTTTCAGCAATCCAGAAATCACTTGTCAATTTATTCGCGATATGCTGGATTTACCAGCCAAAAATGTAACTATTTTGGAGGGGAGCAATATTCACGTTTTGCCTTCCATGCCCTATTCGGCGCAAGATTTCTATACCAGTATAGACGTCTTGGCAGAGTTGGACAATGGCACTCAAGTAATCATTGAGATTCAAGTCCATCATCAGAATTTTTTCATCAATCGCCTGTGGGCTTATTTATGTAGTCAGGTCAATCAAAACCTAGAAAAAATTCGCCAACGAGAAGGTGATACCCATCAGAGTTACAAACACATCGCACCAGTATATGCTATCGCTATCGTGGATAGTAATTACTTCTCAGATGACTTGGCTTTCCATAGCTTTAGTATGCGCGAGGATATGACAGGTGAGGTCTTAACCATCACAAACAATGGACAAGAAAACCATCTAGTCAAGATGGCATTCTTGGAACTAAAAAAATATAGAGAAACCAGCAAAGACGAGGTTCGCAAGCCGTGGTTGGAGTTTTTTGGTAATAAGCCCTTTACCCAGCAACCCGAGCGAGCCATCAGCCAAGCAGATCAACTGCTGGACTACAAGAGCTGGTCCGAGGAGGACAGGAAAATGTTTAGTCAATTACGTATGCGCGAAGAACAAGCCTTGTTAGCACAGGACTATGCCTTGGAACAAGCTGAGGAAAAGGGCTTAGAACGTGGTCGTGCAGAAGGTATTGAACAAGGTTTAGAGCGTGGGAAAATCTTTACCTTTCTAGATTTAGTACGCCAACATGTTTTAACTTCCGAATTCGCGAGTGAACAATTGGGTATGTCAGTAGCGGAGTTTGAAGCACTTTTGTAATACCATCACAGTAATGGCGTTCTTGGAATTAAGAAAATACAGAGAAACCAGCAAAGATGAGGTTCGCAAGCCGTGGTTGGAGTTTTTCGGGAATAAACCTCTTACCCAACAACCCGAGCGAGCCATCAGCCAAGCAGATCAACTGCTGGACTACAAGAGCTGGTCCGAGGAGGACAGGAAAATGTTTAGTCAACTACGTATGCGCGAAGAACAAGCCTTGTTGGCACAGGACTATGCCTTGGAGCAAGCTGAAGAACAAGGCTTTGAACGGACCGTGCAGAGGGTCTTGAACAGGGACTGGAGCGTGGGAAAGTTGAAGGATAAATCTTTGCCTTTCTAGATTTAGTACGCCAACATGCTTTATCTTCCGAATTTGCGAGTGAACAATTAGACACAAATTGAAAAAATATCAAGTTTACTTGACTTTTTTTATAGAATAGTATAGTATGTAGATACAAGCACTCCTTTTGCTCCCTGTTTCATAGCAACTGGAGTCATTTTTTTATAAATTTAGAAGGTTAATGATGTACACAACTGATAATAGTATTTCTTTGTCAAGAGATTTAAAGAGAGAAATGAAAGCATTTTTACCTCTTGAAGATTTGGTAAGTTATCTTTCAGATAAGCTAGATATGTCACTTGAAGAGGAACTAGATTCCAAAAATTTTTTACGTTGCCATAATTACTATTCGTTTTCTGCTTTTATTAAACAGGTTCCAGATAATCTTCATAAAGGAAAATTTCAAGCAGCGATTTCATTGTATGAATTTAATGACTGGTTGTCACAGTTTCTGTTTATATTTTCTGGTAGATTAGAGCAGTTTATAAAATCAACTTTTATTGAATCGCTTTGTCAGCAATATAATGGAAAATATCAAAAAGGTGAGTGTTACTTGGATGAAACTATTTATGAAAACTCTGAATTATATAACGAATTTATTTCAATTATAGAAAAACATTTATCAGAGAATCAAAGTCTTTCAATACAGCATCATATCAAAAATAAAGGTTCTAAATTCCCAATTTGGGTTCTTTTTCAAGAGATGACTTTTGGGGAAACAACTCGTTTTATAAGTGCACTGAAAAAAGAGTACCGAGAGTATTGGATAGATACTACATTTTTATCAACTGGTGTGGTAAATTCTAAAATTCATGGAGAAGAAATCCAGAGTAAATTATTTGGCTGGGTTTCAGCTACATGGCATATGAGAAATAGGACAGCACATCATTTAAGACTATATGGTCAAAATTTTACAATAGCAAGTCCAAGTTTCTTTTCAGCTGATTTGCGTCAAATAAACAAGAATGCAGAGACTAAAAAGAAAAAGACGCATAATAACGATTTATTTGCTTATCTTTTAGCTATGAAAAATCTTATACAACATCATTCACATTCTTTTGTTCAAGATTGGAACGATTTTTTGACGACTTTAGAGGCACAGTTGATGGAAAAGTCAAATATCATATTATCTAGTAAGATTGGTTTGCCAAGCAATTGGAAAGATATATTGTGGATCGGTTGAACTAAGGAATGATTTTTTACTCAAGTTATTATTCAGAGAATCTTTGACAATCCAGATGAGAAACCAAACATTAAGAAGTTGATTACCAAGATGAATGAAGGATAAGATGCGAGATTTGGGAATCGCTATAGCGGACGATGTAATAGCTGAACAAGGTGAGAAAATCAGAATCATCAAGGAACACGATGATGCTCTTTCCGTCTGTAAAGAAGATTTGGAAACTCAGTCAAGAATACCAAGAGCAGGTCAAGATGATTCAAATTGTTCCTAGATTCAGTGTGCTTTAATTTTAAAAATTAGGTGTCAAAACCTTTTTTAATACAGACAAAATTAAGGATAAACAATAATTTTAATAACTTTTATTTTTTTCGTCTCTTTTCCGAATAAATAGATAGAAGCATCAAATCTAGTAAACCTAGATTTAAAAATATGCTATAATGAAAGGAGAGGAAATATGATTCTCAGACATCCGGGCATTAGCCCGACCAATGACTTGGTTGCTAAGAAAATTTTCAGCAATCCGGAAATTACTTGTCAATTTATTCGCGATATGCTGGACTTGCCAGCAAAAAATGTAACCATTTTGGAGGGTAGCAATATTCACGTCTTGCCTTCCATGCCCTACTCGGCGCAGGATTTCTATACCAGTATTGATGTTTTGGCGGAGTTGGATAATGGAACGCAAGTTATTATCGAAATACAGGTACATCATCAGAATTTTTTCATCAATCGCCTGTGGGCTTACTTGTGCAGTCAGGTCAATCAAAATCTAGAAAAAATTCGTCAACGCGAAAGAGATACTCACCAAAGCTACAAACACATCGCACCAGTATACGCTATCGCTATTGTAGATAGTAATTACTTCTCAGATGATCAAGCTTTCCACAGTTTCAGTATGCGCGAAGACACGACAGGTGAGGTCTTAACCATCACAAACAATGGACAAGAACATCATCTAGTCAAGATGGCGTTCTTGGAATTAAGAAAATACAGAGAAACCAGCAAAGATAGCATTCGCAAGCCGTGGTTGGAGTTTTTCGGGAATAAACCCTTTACCCAAGAACCCGAGCGAGCCATCAGCCAGGCAGACCGACTGCTGGACTATAAGAGCTGGTCCGAGGAGGACAGGAAGATGTTTAGTCAACTACGTATGCGCGAAGAACAAGCCTTGTTGGCACAGGACTATGCCTTGGAAACAGCTAGGAAAGAAGGGAAACTTTTTGCCTTTCTGGATATGGTCCGCCAAGGTCTTCTGACTTCGGAGGTTGCGAGTGAACAATTGGGCATGACTGTTGCTGAGTTTGAGGAGCTATTGAAAGACCATCATAAATAAGACCTAAAAATACAGAGAAACCAGCAAAGACGAGGTTCGCAAACCGTGGTTGGAGTTTTTCGGGAACAAGCCCTTTACCCAACAACCCGAGCGAGCCATCAGCCAGGCAGACCAACTGCTGGACTATCAGAGCTGGTCCGAGGAGGACAGGAAGATGTTTAGCCAACTACGTATGCGAGAAGAACAGGCCTTGTTAGCACAGGACTATGCCTTTGAAACAGCTAGAGCGGAAGGTATTGAACAGGGACTGGAGCGTGGTCGTGCAGAGGGTATTGAAAAAGGACGAGAAGAAGGCATTGAAGAGGGATTAAAAGTAGGTTTAGTAAATCTAGTACGTCAAGGTCTTCTAACACCTGAGGTTGCGAGTGAGCAATTAGGCATGACCGTGGCTGAGTTTGAGGAGCTATTGAAAGACCATCATAAATAAGACCTAAAAATACAGAGAAACCAGCAAAGATAGTATTCGCAAACCATGGTTAGAGTTTTTCGGGAACAAACCCTTTACCCAGCAACCTGAGCGAGCCATCAGCCAGGCAGACCAACTGCTGGACTACAAAAGCTGGTCCGAGGAGGACAGGAAGATGTTTAGCCAACTACGTATGCGAGAAGAACAGGCCTTGTTAGCACAGGACTATGCCTTGGAAACAGCTAGGGCGGAAGGAATCGAAAAAGGTTTAGAGCGTGGACTTGAACGTGGCCGTGCAGAGGGTATTGAAAAAGGGCGAGAAGAAGGATTAAAAGTAGGTTTACTAAATCTAGTCCGTCAAGGTCTTCTGACTTCTGAGGTTGCCAGCCAGCAGTTGGGCATGACTGTCACTGAGTTTGAGTCCTTGCTATGAGGTCACATTTTAAATAGTAGAAAGTTAATGAAATGGCGAGTTATTTCTAAAATACTTGTCATTTTTGCTTGACATTTGGAAGGGGTTATAGGATAATACCATAGAAGTGAGTTCTATCCAACTATCGATATGGATTAAATATGTGAGGTTTGACTCAGAGTTTAGGAAATTTGTGAGATTTTCACTTGGGAGATACGGTATTTGAAGGGTATTTCATCTCATAAAAGCGTTTTTTTATCTTTTTTGAAAAAATAGGTAAAAAGTTGATGAAAACCCTTGACAAATCCTGCAAATATTTATATACTGTATGGTAGTAAGATAGTCTTACGAAAAAAATTTTTAAAGAAAAACAAAGGAGATAAAACGATGAAAAAAGTTTTATTGACAAGCGCAGTCGCTCTTGCAGCATTTGGTGCTGTACAAGCTGTTTCAGCTGACAGACAATTGACACCTGAAGAAGCAGCATCAGTTAGAAAAGTTGAAAAAACTTACGATCCTTCACAAGTGGAAAAAGCAACTGAAACTAACCGTGCTGAACAAGTTCTAGCAAATGGAGATAAAGTAGTATCTGTTCAATATGCAGATGGTTCTACTTATACTTATTTGGTAATTAATCCTAACAATCAATTCAAGGATAAAGTATCTAATCCATATGATAGCCAATTTAATCTTAAAGATGGTAAAGTTCAAAAGGTTGTACCATTCACAAATGGAACACATGGACGTATCAACGTTAAAGATAAACAAGGTGCACCAGTTGCAGGTGTTGAATTTGAGCTATTAGTTTACAAAACTACTGAAGATTTCTTGAATGCTCAAGGTGGAAAACCTGTTAAAGATGCCCCAGCTCTTGTAAGTGCTAAGACAAATGAAGCAGGTGATGCTGAGTTTGAATTACACGAGGGTGGAGTAGCGGTTTACCGTATTTTGACAGTACCAAAAGGTTACTTTTTACCTGAGCGCCTAACAAAATCTTCACTATTTACAGCAGATGCAGTTGGACGTAACGAAAATAATGATATGTATGTAAATGCATCAGTTGAAATTGAAAAAACTGACAGCTACAATGTTGTTCGTACTGAGTGGGTTCAAGGTGAAAACGGCTGGCACTACTATGACAACAACAAACAAGTTACTGGTTGGAAACAAATCGACGGTAAATGGTACTTCTTTAACGCTGAAGGCGTAATGCAAAAATGGTGGGTTAAAGATGGTAACACTTGGTACTACCTAAATGGTTCAGGTGCTATGGAAACTGGTTGGTTGCAACACGGTGGCAAATGGTACTTCCTTGAAGCATCAGGTGCTATGAAAGCTAGCCAATGGTTTGAAGTTGCTGGTAAATGGTACTACGTTGACGGTTCTGGTGCCCTTGCAGTTAATACTACTGTAGGTGGATACACTGTAAACGGAAACGGTGAATGGGTTAAATAATCTAGTTTAATCAAAAAAGCAGGAGATTTCTTCTGCTTTTTATTTTTTCCATAAAAAGTTCAGTTTTTTTTAGAATTTTTTTAAAAAATAAGATACAATAAAACTAGGTTTATTACCTAAAATTTTAAACATGGAGAATGCTCATATGAAAAATAAAAAAGCTTTAGCCCTAGCAGTAGCTAGCTTGACAATGGCAAGTGCAGCAGTTTTAACCAGTTACTCTGCAATTACAGCTCGTCCAGTAAGTGCGGAAGAAGTTGTTTATAGAACTGAGTGGATCACAGTGATTAATGGTCGTTCACAAGAACGTAAGACAGTATTTTTTGAAGATGGGAATCAGCCGATCTCTAAACATTCGACAATTGAAGGATTTGAATTTCAACGTGCCTATGTTGAAGGGGGAAGAAAATACTACTTATTCGTTGAGAAAGGGACAAAGATTGATGATTATGTAAACGATCCCGATGCGTCTGTCAGTGAGTTAAATACTCAAGGCTATAAAACTTCTGATAAAGATGTAAAATGGCGTGTGTCTGCTGGTAATCGTTATCTTTACTATAAAGGAAATCCTGTAAAAGGTTGGGCTAATGTTGATGGAAAAACTTACTATTTTGATAGTGAAGGTGTTATGGCTCACGGAGTTCTTGAAAACACATCTGAACGTTACTATCTAGACGGACAAGGTGTTAAGAAAACTGGTTTCATTAAAGTAGGAGAAAAAACCTATTATTTTGTGTCAGATGGAGCTCGTAAGACAGAGATTATCTCTGAAAATGGAAAAACTTATTTTGTCAAAGATGGTGTTGTGACAATTGGAGCGCATAAGGTAGGTGATAAATGGTACTTCTTTGCTGAAGACGGTACAACCAAGTCAGGTATTGTAAAAGATAGTGCTGGAAAATGGTATTACATTACTACAGAAGGTGAGCGTAAGACAGGTCTTATCAAGGGTGCTGGCGATAAGTATTACTATGTCACTGAAGAAGGTGAACGTAAGTTTGGGGAAATTACCGTTGATGGTAAAACATATTTCTTAACAGATGAATCTAATACAAAAGCTGGCTGGAATAAAGTTGATAGTAACTGGATTTATGTAAATAAAGAAGGCAAACGTCAAGTTGGCTGGTTACAAGATGGCGGTAAGTGGTATTACTTTAACGCTGAAGGCATCATGCAAAAATGGTGGGTTAAAGATGGTAGCACTTGGTACTATCTAAACGGTTCAGGCGAAATGCAAACAGGTTGGTTGCAAGATGGTAGCACTTGGTACTATCTAAACGGTTCAGGTGCTATGCAAACAGGCTGGGCTAAAGTAGGTGATTCATGGTACTACCTCAAAGGCTCAGGTGCTATGGTAACTGGTTGGTTCCAAGTAGGCGGTAAGTGGTACTATGCTTATAGTTCAGGTGCCCTTGCAGTAAATACTACAGTCGATGGTTACTATGTAAATGCCAACGGTGAATGGGTATAAAATAACAAAGAGAGTGGTTCAAACTGCTCTCTTTCTGTTATTGTTAAATATTTCTACACTTTTTATGTTTTTTATTGCATTTATTATAGGAAAGAGATATAATCTATATAAATTTAACCATTTAATAAAGGAGGTTCTTCTCATGAAGAAAACACTAACAGGTATCTTACTAGCTACTTCAGTGCTAGCTATGGCTTCAGTTCAACCAGCACAAGCTGCCGAAACAGGGGCAACAACGGCTACAACAACTTCTACGGTTAAAGAAGTCCACTATGCAACATTTAAAAATGGTGGACCTGTAGATATCAAAGCTGCACTTACAGGTGCTGCTGTGACAGCTGCATCTATTGAGAATCACCCTGAAATTGCAAGTTATGTCTATACTTCTAGTAGAGAAGAAGATGGTATTATGTATCATATGTATGCGCCTACTGCTACGACAGGTACTACGAATTCTGGTACTCAGACCAATCCATACCATAGAGATAACAACCAAAACAATGGTAGCACTAGTAATGCTAATGGAAATAATAACCAAAATGGTACTGGTACAAACAATAATAACGGTTCAACAACTTCTAACTCTTCTGTCAAAGCAGTTCGTTTTGTAGAATATAAAAATGGAGATTATATTGACCTTAGAGCACCACTTACAGGTACTGAGGTAACTTCTACATCTATCTCTAGTCATCCAGAAATTGCTAATTATAAATATGGTTCTAGTAAAAAAATAGATGGTGTAATGTACCATACATATTCTCCAATTGATGCAACAACAGGTAATACTAACCAAAATAATAATCAAAACCAGTCTAATTCTGCAGGTCAATTCAAAACGGAGAATGGGAAGGTCTACTATATTAAGGACGGTAAAAAAGTTACTGGCTGGCAAAAAATTGATAGTAAGACTTACTACTTTGAAGCTGATGGAGCTATGAAAAAAGGTCTATTGACTGCAGGTGATAAGCAATACTATCTAGATGAAAAAGATGGTGTTAAAAAGCTAGGCTTTGTAAAAGTTGCTGATAAGGTTTACTATTTTGTTGAAAATGGTGATAAGAAAACTGGCTTTATCAAAATTGATGATAAAACTTACTATCTAAAAGAAGGTGTTCGTCTAACAGGGGATATTACAGTAGACGGAAAACATTATTTCTTAGATGAGGAAGGTGTCCTTAAACCAGGTATTGTTTTAATTGATGGTAAAAAATTCTTCATTGATGATGAGGGAAATCGTCATGTTGGATGGAAGAAAATTGGACTGGATTGGTATTATTTCTCTAAAGAAGATGGAATGAAGACTGGTTGGGTCAAAGATGGGTCATGGTATTACTTGGATGAAACTGGTGTGATGAAAACTGGTTGGAAACAAGTTGATGGTAATTGGTACTATCTTAACGGCTCAGGTGCTATGCAGACAGGCTGGAAATTTATAAATGGTAGTTGGTACCATTTTGACAGTTTAGGTAAAATGGGTACTAGATGGATAAAAGACAATGGTACATGGTATTATCTTGACGGTTCAGGTGCTATGCAGACTGGTTGGAAGCTTTTAGATGGTAACTGGTATTACCTCAATGATTCAGGTGCTATGCAAACAGGTTGGCTCAAGCAGGGTGGTACTTGGTATTATCTTGCTGGCTCAGGTGCTATGAAGACAGGTTGGTACCAAGTTAGCGGTAAATGGTATTATTCATATTCTTCAGGAGCGTTGGCTGTGAACACAACTATCGATGGTTACACAGTAAATGCCAACGGTGAGTGGGTGTAATGGATATAATAAAGAAATAAGGGGAATTTCCTCTTATTTTTTATCATTTTGGAGTGTGATTTCTTGAATTTTTAGGAAAAAAATGGTAAAATAGCACCAAAAAAGTACCAAAGGTGGTCGATATTTTATGGATAAGAAAAAATTTCTCACTGCTAGCTTGGCTAGTGTTGCTGTTTTAGGATCAGCATTTGTTGTATCTCAACCGTCGGTTGTAAAAGCGGAAGGTCAATCTGTAGCTAGTAGTCAACCAGCTGAAAATAAAGAATCAGCACAAAAAGAATTTTTAGCTAATTTTGATAAAGCTGTAGAAGCTACAGTTAAAGAATTAAAAGAATATTTAGACAATGCAAAAGAAGATCCAGAATTACAAAAACAAATTCAAGGATTTATTGATGAATTTGAAAAACGAACTAAAGCCCAGAAGGCTGACTATGAAAAACGCTTCGAAGCAGGTTTAACTGTAGAAGAAGCTGAAAAAGAAGTAGAAGGAATTGCTAAAGAAGAGGAAATTGCAGAGGAAAAAGAAGCTAAGGAAGAGGAAGACGCACAAGTAGCATTTTTAGCTAATTTTGACAAGGCATTAAAGGATACGATTGCAAAATTAGAAGAAGATGCAAAAAATAATCCTGAAATAAAAGAACAAATTCAAGATACGATTGCAAAATTAAAAGCAGAAGCAGAGAAAACAAGAGCTAAAATCGAAGAAGGTTTCAAAAAAGGCTTAACTGCAGAAGAAGCTGAAAAAGCAATCGATGATGAAAATAAAAAGTTAGCAGAAGAAGCAAAAGCAAAAGCTGAAGAAAAAGCAGCACAAGATGAATTCTTAGAGAATTATGATAAAGCGTTAGAAAAAGCAGTTGCAGAATTAGAAAAAGCTGACACAAAAATGATCCAGAGTTAGAAAAACAAAAGAAGGAAACAATTACAGCATTAAAAGCAGCATCAGATGAAACAAGAAAACAAATTGTAGAAGGCTTCAAAAAAGGCTTAACTGCAAAACAAGCTGAAGGTTTAATTGATGAAGCTAATAAAAAAGCTGCAGAAGAAGATAAAGAGGCTGCAGTAAAAGAGAAAGAAGCTCAGGAAGAATTTTTAGCGAACTATGACGCAGCATTGAAAGCAGCAATCGCAGAATTAGAAAAAGCTGAAACTAATAGTCCAGAAGAAGCAAAAGCAAAAGCTGATACAATTGCAGCATTAAAAGCAGCATCAGATGAAACAAGAAAACAAATTGTAGAAGGCTTCAAAAAAGGCTTAACTGCAAAACAAGCTGAAAAATTTATCGATGAATTAAATAAGAAAGCTGCAGAAGAAGATAAAGAAGCGGCAGCAAATGAGAAAGCAGCTCAGGAAGAATTTTTAGCGAACTATGATGCAGCATTGAAAGCAGCAATCGCAGAATTAGAAAAAGCTGAAACTAATAGTCCAGAAGAAGCAAAAGCAAAAGCTGATACAATTGCAGCATTAAAAGCAGCATCAGATGAAACAAGAAAACAAATTGTAGAAGGCTTCAAAAAAGGATTAACTGCAAAACAAGCTGAAAAATTTATCGATGAATTAAATAAGAAAGCTGCAGAAGAAGATAAAGCTAAAGAAAAACCGGCAGAAAAACCGGCAGAGAAACCAGCTGAAGAGCCATCTCAACCAGCGCCGGCTCCAGCTCCAAAACCAGAGCAACCAGCACAACCTTCTGTTCCTGCAAGACCAGCTAATCCTACATATGTCCCTTCATATGTTCCATCATACAGCTCATATTCTGTAGTAGAACCAGCTAAACCAGCTTCTCCAAAAACAGGCTGGAAACAAGAAAACGGTATGTGGTATTTCTACAATACTGATGGTTCAATGGCAACAGGTTGG